>NZ_JAWRXI010000114.1:0-307 GCF_046535075.1 Brevibacillus sp. SIMBA_040 | reverse complement strand
CCTACGGCATGACGCCGGGCCGCTATCTGCAAGGGGCGGTGGGCCAGGACTAGCCCGGGCCGGGTTGAGGCAGGCCTTATTCCGCCAACTTGTGCATCTCGGCGATCAGGTCCGACTTGCCCTCGAAGCCGATGCCGGGCAATTCCGGAAGCGTGACGTAGCCGTTGTCGACCCGCACGCCATCGGGAAAGCCGCCATACGGCTGGAACAGGTCGGGGTAGGATTCGTTGCCGCCCAGCCCCAGGCCGGCCGCGATGTTGAGCGACATCTGGTGGCCGCCATGCGGAATGCAGCGGCTGGCCGACCA
>NZ_JAWRXI010000113.1:0-307 GCF_046535075.1 Brevibacillus sp. SIMBA_040 | reverse complement strand
CCATATCTTAATTTCTTCTTTCACGATAAGGTTTTCAGAGTTATCAACGAATACAATGCCATCAACTTGATTGTGCAAGCTAAAATATAGCCTTTGAAGCAATGTTAAATCAGGATTATAAAGGATGATTATTGCAGTAACGCCCATACAATTTTACCTGTCTTTTAGATAACTTATTTCTTAGACTGAAATCAACTTACGAGGACGAAATATTTCTAAAAAAATATTTCGATAGCTATGATAAGAATATTTCCCATGAATAGATTTATAATATAAGTAATAACACGATTTATTTTTTTAGTAAAAC
>NZ_JAWRXI010000051.1:0-555 GCF_046535075.1 Brevibacillus sp. SIMBA_040 | reverse complement strand
AACAGGTTGATATTCCTGTACCACCTCTGTTCCGCTTGAGCAATGGCGTGACGCAGGAGGATAGGGTGAGCGGCCTATTGGATGGCCGTCCAAGCAGCAAGTGTGGTGTGTAGGCAAATCCGCACACCGCAAAGCACAAGCTGTGATGGCGAGGGAAATGTAAGTACCGAAGTCCCTGATTTCACACTGCCAAGAAAAGCGTCTAGCGAGGAACAAGGTGCCCGTACCGCAAACCGACACAGGTAGGCGAGGAGAGAATCCTAAGGTGCGCGGGATAACTCTTGCTAAGGAACTCGGCAAAATGGCCCCGTAACTTCGGGAGAAGGGGCGCCTCGGTAGGGTTAATAGCCCGAGGGGGCCGCAGTGAAAAGGCCCAAGCGACTGTTTAGCAAAAACACAGGTCTCTGCGAAGCCGCAAGGCGAAGTATAGGGGCTGACGCCTGCCCGGTGCTGGAAGGTTAAGGGGATGAGTTAGCGCAAGCGAAGCTTTGAACCGAAGCCCCAGTAAACGGCGGCCGTAACTATAACGGTCCTAAGGTAGCGAAATTCCTTGTC
>NZ_JAWRXI010000112.1:0-313 GCF_046535075.1 Brevibacillus sp. SIMBA_040 | reverse complement strand
GAACGCTCGATGAAGTGGACACGGTGGTACTTCTCGCAATGCACGCGGGAAGTACTTCCAGTCGCAGCCAGCAGCGTGGGCGGCCGGAACCGACGATAGTCCCTGCACGTGATCGCGCTTCCTCGTTCGATGCATCTCATAAGACGCCCATCGATAAGTGTGACGAATCGCGCACGATGCAGGTCCGTGGACAGAGACGGGATCATGGCCGGCCGCGCCGCGGCAGAAGAGGGATACAACCGCCGGCGAGACAATTCACTGCCGTCTTGCGCCCGACACCGCATAGCCGGAGATCGCCGCTGCCAAGCCGAGC
>NZ_JAWRXI010000111.1:0-313 GCF_046535075.1 Brevibacillus sp. SIMBA_040 | reverse complement strand
CGGGACTCGAACCCGCGACCTCCGGTGTGACAGACCGGCGTGAACTCCAACTTCACCACAGCTCCATATTTGGTTGCGCTCAAGGGCACTCCCATCTCACTTGAGCAAGAAGAGCATTCTGCGTAATTCAAGTGAAAAAATTGGTTGCGGGAGCAGGATTTGAACCTGCGACCTTCGGGTTATGAGCCCGACGAGCTACCGAACTGCTCCATCCCGCGACGTTATTATCAACTTATTTAGTAAATAAGTGGTGGAGGCTGACGGGATCGAACCGCCGACCCTCTGCTTGTAAGGCAGATGCTCTCCCAGCTGA
>NZ_JAWRXI010000110.1:0-314 GCF_046535075.1 Brevibacillus sp. SIMBA_040 | reverse complement strand
CCCGAAATTTGAAGTTCGCAACCCGCAGCTTACGGGCGGCGGCGTCCATGGTTCTGACGCCCATTGGGGTTATCGGTTGCGCGGGGCTGCTGTGGCTGTGCACATGCGTGTTCTTTGCCGCGATGCTGCTCGCGGCTCGCGAAGACGCCTACGACAGCGAAGTGAGACACGCACGCCAACTGGGGACCGCGCTTGAGCGCGACATTCTGCGAAGCATCGAGCTTTACGAGCTGTCGCTGAGCGCCGCGGCACAGGGCGCCACAAATCCGCGCGTCATGTCGTTGCCCGTCGATCTTCGAAACCCGGTGCTCTTC
>NZ_JAWRXI010000050.1:0-580 GCF_046535075.1 Brevibacillus sp. SIMBA_040 | reverse complement strand
ATTTCCCCTCGTCAAAAATAAGGTGATCAAGTGAGAAATCACCATGAGTGACGACTGAATCCGGTGAGAATGGCAAAAGTTTATGCATTTCTTTCCAGACTTGTTCAACAGGCCAGCCATTACGCTCGTCATCAAAATCACTCGCATCAACCAAACCGTTATTCATTCGTGATTGCGCCTGAGCGAGACGAAATACGCGATCGCTGTTAAAAGGACAATTACAAACAGGAATCGAATGCAACCGGCGCAGGAACACTGCCAGCGCATCAACAATATTTTCACCTGAATCAGGATATTCTTCTAATACCTGGAATGCTGTTTTCCCGGGGATCGCAGTGGTGAGTAACCATGCATCATCAGGAGTACGGATAAAATGCTTGATGGTCGGAAGAGGCATAAATTCCGTCAGCCAGTTTAGTCTGACCATCTCATCTGTAACATCATTGGCAACGCTACCTTTGCCATGTTTCAGAAACAACTCTGGCGCATCGGGCTTCCCATACAATCGATAGATTGTCGCACCTGATTGCCCGACATTATCGCGAGCCCATTTATACCCATATAAATCAGCATCCATGTT
>NZ_JAWRXI010000109.1:0-318 GCF_046535075.1 Brevibacillus sp. SIMBA_040 | reverse complement strand
CTTCCTTGGTTCCCAGGTGCTCACGGTCGCGCGTTGGATAGGCTGGCAGCCGCTCGGCGTTGAGCAAACCTTTCTCTTGCATCAGGCTGATCAGCTGCGGTCGTGTGATGCCGAAGTACCGGGCCGTTTCCTTGAGGTTGCGATCCATGGTGGCCTCCTAAGCAGCGTGCGCGGCGGGAGTCGCCAGCGCTGCCAAGTGAAGGATGGATTCGCAGACATCCTGGTACATCTGCACGTCGCTGCCCGAGACGGTGAAGCACTTGGTCCGTGGGCTTTTGATGCCGATGCTCAGGATAACGGTGACGCCCTTGCGCGTTC
>NZ_JAWRXI010000108.1:0-319 GCF_046535075.1 Brevibacillus sp. SIMBA_040 | reverse complement strand
AGTTTTTGGTTATGCTCTTTTTTAATTTAAAACTTATATGCTTCTTCCAGTACTGCTTTTATCGCCACTGCTGAGCTATTGGAATTAAGCCCTTTGAAGGCAATTGATAAAGGCGTATTATCTGGAATTACCTTTTGAATTGTTTGATATATTTGAGTAGTGTCGTTATAGGCCGTACCATGATTTATGCTTATGCTAACCATATTGTTTCTTTTGGAAATGACAAAATCTACACGTACTTGGTTAAAATTTGGAATTTCGTAAATACGACTTGATGTTTGCTCATTTAGATACTTTCTTACATCAGCCCAATCATTAC
>NZ_JAWRXI010000005.1:0-349509 GCF_046535075.1 Brevibacillus sp. SIMBA_040 | reverse complement strand
GTCTTAGGCTAATGGCTACTACTGCCTTCACCATTCGGGACTTTAACCCTAGAGATAACGCCCATGCTGGGCGCACACGAAAAAAGATGCGCCGATTCGACGCATCTTTTCCCTTCGTCAAAAGCAAATGGTTATGCTGATTAATCTTCCTCGTCGGAATCGTCCTCAGAATCGTCTTCTTCGGATTCGCCTTCCTCGTCTTCATCGTCTTCATCTTCGCCATCTTCATATACTGGATCTTGGTCGCCCGTGAAGATCCATTTCTTTTTGGTGCCATCCTCGTACTCGATTTTTACTTCAATCTCTTCAATCTCGTCATCATCGCCAACTTCGTTTTGCAAATACTTCAACCAATTCAGCCCCATAACTACACCTCCGGTACTGGATAATTTCACATTGGTAGCGCCAGCGGATCACCGTTGACTTTGATACTATATGACGAATGCCACGTAATGGTTTGGACAATTGCCCCCTTTTTACTTATTTTTCAACGATCCTGCACACTTCCTGATCGGATAGAAATGCTTTACATAATTGGATTGGGACTGGACAAACTTTCAATGGAAAGAAACATTTCGTTTTAGGAACGGAAAGGACGTGAATATTCCGGTATGGACAAACGATTCAAGTGGCATATCATCTTTGTGAGTCTAATGCTCCTCCTTGCGCTGCCGCTCCAGTCTGCTGTAGCCTACCAGGATCATCCGTATCACTTTGGCTTTAAAAAAAGTAAGAACGGCGAGTTGCCCTCCATTACAGAAGAAGGGTTTAAAGGGATTGTAGATCGGCACGGGGCAGTTTTTCTAGGGGATACATCGAAGAAGGAGCTGTACCTGACATTTGATAATGGCTACGAGAACGGTTTTACCCCTTCGATATTAGACACGTTGCTGGTCAGGAAGGTTCCTGCTATCTTTTTTGTGACCGGTCATTTCGTGAAGGAACAGCCGGAGCTTCTGAAGCGCATGACAACAGAAGGACACTTGATCGGGAATCACTCCTGGAGCCATCCAGACATGACTACCATCTCCAATCAAAAGGTCAAAGAAGAGCTCGAGAAAGTCAAAGAGGCTGTCACACAAGTCACCGGACAGCGTGAGATGAACTATTTACGTCCACCTCGTGGAATTTTTAGTGACCGTACGCTGGCCGTGACAAAGGATATGGGGTATACGAACGTATTTTGGTCAATCGCCTACAAGGATTGGGATACCAAGGCCCAGCGCGGTGCGAAATTTGCGTACGATAGCGTCATGGCTCAGCTTCATCCTGGTGCAGTCATTCTTTTGCATTCCGTCTCCAAGGACAACGCTGAGGCTCTCGGCTCAATTATTGACGAAGCACGAAATCGCGGCTACGAATTTAAAAGCCTGGATCAGCTTCCAAACCAGAAACCAACCCCATAACGAACAAAAACTCCCGCCTGTTAGGTACGGGAGTTTTCGTTGCATTGCTTAATTGCGATCGAGCAACGACGCACCAGCAATTCCTGGGTGTGTCATTTCGAATGGATCCAGAATCAAGTCCAGCTCTTCTTCTGTCAACACATTGTGTTGGAGGCACAGCTCACGAACAGATTTCCCAGTCAAAATGGCTTCGCGTGCAATGCGTGCTGCAGTTTCGTATCCAAGATGCGGGTTTACGGCAGTGATTACGCCGACACTTTTTTCTACATACTCTCTCATGCGCTCGCGATTTGCCTCAATTCCTTCGAGGCAATACTTTGTAAACGCACGGAACGCGTTGTCCATAATGCTGATCGATTGCAGAAGATTGAAAACGAGTACCGGCTCCATTACGTTCAGCTCAAGCTGTCCTGCTTCAGAAGCCAAGCAAATGGTATGATCGTTCCCAATGACTTGGAAAGCTACCTGGTTAATCACTTCAGCCATAACCGGGTTTACTTTCCCTGGCATGATGGAAGAGCCAGGCTGGCGAGCTGGCAACGAGATTTCTCCCAGTCCTGCACGTGGTCCGGATGCCATCAGGCGTAAATCGTTGGCGATTTTGGACATGTTCATCATGCAAACCTTGAGCGCAGCAGAAACTTCAGTATAGGCATCTGTGTTTTGTGTTGCATCAACCAGATGGTCCGCTCCTGTCAGCGGGAAGCCTGT
Organism: Brevibacillus sp. SIMBA_040; assembly: GCF_046535075.1. NCBI lineage: Bacteria > Bacillati > Bacillota > Bacilli > Caryophanales > Paenibacillaceae > Brevibacillus > Brevibacillus sp. SIMBA_040. Next base: position 347,392 of record NZ_JAWRXI010000005.1, on the reverse strand, counting down.
AATTTTTGCTAATTGCTCCACAACTGTCGTAATGTATTGTGGATCGGCATTCAAGCCAGTACCTACAGCAGTTGCTCCCATATTTACTTCATACAAGTGCTGACGCGATTGTTTGATTCGTTTGATATCGCGCTCCAGCACACGACGATACGCCTCGAACTCTTGGCCTAAACGGATTGGAACAGCGTCCTGCAAATGAGTCCGTCCCATTTTGATTACATCATCAAATTCTGTAGCCTTTTTGCCAAATGCGTCATGCATCTCTTCCATTGTTACCAGCAGCTTTTCCAACAGGTCCAGCGTGGAGATGTGAATCGCTGTCGGGAATGCGTCATTAGTGGACTGAGACATGTTGACATGTGTATTCGGGCTGAGATTGAAGTAATCTCCTTTTTTCTCTCCCAAAATCTCAAGTCCGCGGTTGGCAATCACTTCATTTGCGTTCATATTGATGGAAGTGCCTGCTCCACCTTGGATCGGGTCTACAATAAACTGATCATGCCATTGTCCTTCAATGATTTCCTCTGCAGCTTGGACAATTGCATTGCCGAGGCGAGGATTCAGTCGAGATACTTCCATGTTGGCAACCGCTGCTGCCTTCTTTACCATTGCCATTGCGATGATCAGTGAAGAATGTAGACGGTATCCTGTGATTGGAAAGTTCTCCGTCGCACGCATAGTTTGGACGCCATAATAGGCATCGACAGGAATTTCCTTCTCCCCGAGAAAATCCTTTTCAATTCGATACGTTTGTTGTACCATTCTTTTTCGACCAGCTTTCTAGGATAGTGGTTACTGCTTCCTCCCCATTCTATCACAGTTCGCCTAAGATAGCCCTTTCTTGTAACAAACGCTTTCATTTTTACGTCTTACTAGCAGGTAGGACTCACAACAAACCGACAGAATCGAGGGATACCATGAAAAAGTTTCTTTTGCTGCTGTTGACCGTAGGAGTACTCCAGGGCTGCACAGGTGGTTCGCAAAGCTCAGTGGAGCCACAGACGCCTCCAGCCACAACCCAACCAGAGACACCTAGCACACAGCCAGAAACACCTGCAGAGGCACAGCCGCAGACACCGGCTGAAAAGCCTCCAGCTACAGAGGAGCCTGATTCATCCGAAGGCGTCTATGCCAATGATATTTTCCGAAACGTTACCGTTAAGAAAACAGGGACAGATACGTTTGAAGTAAAAGGTCAGGCGCAAGTTTTTGAAGGAACGGTCAGCTACGTCGTAGAAGACGGACACAATGAATTGACCCAAGGCTCAATCCAAACCTCTGCTGGCGCTCCTGAATGGGGCGATTTCACCCATACTGTGAAAGTGAAAAAAGCTGATCCGAATACGACGCTCATGCTGATTTTGTTTGAAACGAGCATGAAGGACGGCAGTCGCCGGATGGAGCTTATCATTCCTTTGCCGGAAAAATGATGTGAATCTCGGCTCAACACCATGCAGATTCTTCCTGCATTCGCGAAATCAAAAAAATCTCATCCAAGAGCTCTCTACCGCTATCAAAGCACTCTCCTTTTTGCTTACCCGAAACAAACCTGGTCTGATTCGTTACGAAGAAATCGGCATCAAGCGCCTTTTCCTCAATCAGCCTCCTGAGGAGATCGCGCAATTCATCCGAGGTTTTGGCGCCCTTGTGCGGTACAAAAGCTCAGGCAAGCAAATTAGAGCAAACGTTAAAAGCGTACATTGCTGCCAATCGCTCTACTTCGGTTACAGCGGAACAGCTGCAATCCGAACACACTTTACCATCGCCTCCGGAAAATCGAGGAAATTCTCGATATGGATCTGGACGACCCGGACGATTGGCTCAAGCTGTATTTGGCCTGCCACCTGAGTCGAACGTATTAAAACGCCAAACACCCCAAGCTCCACCTGATAACAGGAAGCCTGGGGTGTTTGATTTGAGCTGAGAAAGCCTCACGCGCTCAGCTTTTCGATTGATTGCTTGCCTCGTTTCTTCGCTACTCGATTCGCCAGAAGGGTAAACAAAAATGCGCAGACCAAACCTGTTGCCATTGCAAGAACAAATCCGATCATGTTGTTGGACAAAAGGGGTGCCATCACAGATGGGACATAAGCAGTTCCTCTGACATCAAATACCCCTACCATCATGCCGGCAATGCCCGAAGAAATGATGGCCCCTGCAAATACTACCTTGTTGGAAAACATAAAGGGATAAGCTGCTTCGACAAACGTTCCAAAGCCCATATTGATCAAAAAACCCGGAGTCGCTACTGTAGCTTCACTCTTATCTCGTGGGGAGACGATGTTGGCAAGCGTAATCCCTACGGAGACCATAACCAAGCCAACCATGTCGACAGCTCCGAGAAAGCTGTTCCCTGTTTTTTCCATCTCCAATAGCACGATTGGTAAAATGGCTGCGTGGTAAACGCCTCCGATGATGGCAGGCCAGATCAACAATCCAGCGATTAAGCCAGCTGCAACTGGACTTACCGAAACGGCTCCTTCGATCAACACCTTTACCCATTCCCCTGCCTGTAGCGCAATTGGTGCCAGTAAATAAAAGACAATCAAGCCTGCCAGAAGGCCAGATACTCCTCCTGCAATAATATTTACAGTCGTTGTTGGAAAGCGCCATTCGATACATTTGCGGAAAAGGATGTTTACGAGGAGTCCAGCACCGATCCCACCGAGCATGCCTCCGATAATCCCTCCGTCAATCGACAAGACACCTGCCAGTACCCCCGCTACTACCGATACCTCTTCCATGTCCGATACCTGTTTGGCCGCGATGGCTGCGACCACGACTGGCAAGGCTTTGATGAGCACATCGAACACGCTGCTCAGCATGTCCAACCCTGGAATTTTACTCAGCGCCAAAATGAGGGCCAGAGCGATAAAGCCAGGTAGAGAAGACATCATGATTCCCCGGACGTTGATCCGCTTCCACGGACTGCTAGAAATATCTGAAGCCCCGCTTGAATCGCCGATGATCGGGCGGTAGGAGATTCCCCAATGCTTGCACAGAGCCGTCATAAAGCTGATTGCTCTCGTCCGGTTTGTCGTGCCTGTAGTACCTGACGTCAGCACTACATTTGCTCCTTTGGCACTAATCAATGACATAGAGGTCCCGCCAGTACCGACTATCGGTATTTGTTTTTCTACCACAGCTATTATTGCCTGCGAATTAGCTCCATCCGGATCGGCACTCATGCTGATTAATCCATCTATACGGCCCGCTTTTATTTCAACAGAAAGAGCCTCGTCTAGCATCAGCACATACTGATTGCATTCTTCTAATGTCCCGCGAAACAGGGAGACGATTTCGCTTGCCGTATCATCCCATGAAAAAACCGTAGCGATGGTATCTTTTCTCGCCATATCCATCGAGCCTTGTGCTGCGATAAACTGTATTTTCGCAATGAGAATGTCTGCGGCCCGTGCTTGATTGATAATCTCTTTCAATAATTTCTCTGGGTCCTTTCCACCGAGGTTGTACAAATTCCCTCCACTGCTTCCCACAATAGCCACACGTTTCATCGGCATTCTGTCTCCCTTTGATTCATTTCGGTAAAGCGTTACCCTGTTATCATTTTAGTTTAGTAAAGTGATAGAGTAAATTCAATAGATTCTTTTTATTCATACAGGCAGCCAATCATCTGGAGCGAATTTTTCAAATAAAACAGAAATATGGTATGATTTGGTGGTTGTTTTGGCATGCTCGCCCAAAAAGGAGGATTTGTACAATGGAGGGTCCATATGGAGTCGGTTGGGGAACACTTGCGTTAATCAACGCCGGACTAGCGCAATCGAAAAACCGCAGCGGCATGAATTGGTTTCTAATCTCCTTGTTTCTAGGTCCAATTGCGACCTTTTTACTCGTTATTTTTGAGAAGTTGCCTGAAAAATCATAACCCTCTCTATAAAAAGAGAGGGCTTTGACTCACTGCATATATTTCATTTGGGGCAGCAGGCTGCCTTTCGTCATGTTGTGACTACTTTTGTTCGTCTTGCTCATCTTTATAGCATTCCATGCAGAGAGCATTGTTGTTCTCAATTTCATATTCCGTTAAGCGAGCCTGGCAAGATTTACATTGTTTTTCAGTCAGCACCAAGTTCAAGACTATATCTCCTCTCAATGATGTAATGTAGTCTATTTATATTATAACTGATGCTTTATATCATATAAGGTGTTTTGTGTTAAAATTTTGTGAATTCTTTCAATTATAAAAAATAATAAAGAATTCAGGAGGAAACCATGCATTCCCTTTATTTTTCTTTAAGTATCTCAGGTGAACCCTTTCGTCTGTTTTCGCCTTCCCATATCGTTTCACTCATCCTCATACTTGCTTTGATCACTCTTCTTTATTTATATCGGCATAAATGGCAGATATCTTTTTCTAGAAAATTCACGCGCTATGCACTCGCAGGACTCCTCATCCTGTCTGAGGTGTGCTTCCAGCTATGGCATGTATACACCGACAGCTGGTCCGCAGCTTTTACACTGCCTTTGCAGCTGTGCAGTGTCACCCTGCTGTTCTCGGCTTTGATGCTTATTACCAAAAATTACAGCCTGTATGAAATCACATTTTTTGCCGGGATTGGTGGTGCCGCGCAAGCATTGCTCACACCCGAATTGTTTTATCCGTTCCCTCATTTTCGCTTTTTCCATTTTTTCCTTGCACATGCAGGAATCATTCTCGCCTGCCTGTACATGACCTGGGTTGAGGGGTATCGACCTGTCTTTCGCTCTGTTTGGAAAACTATGGGGTTTCTTAATGTGCTGCTCGTTATTGCCCTGCTGGTGAACAGCTGGACAGAGGGAAACTATTTGTTTGTTTCCCATAAGCCGGAGAACGCCAGTCTGATTGATTTTCTGGGTCCATATCCTTGGTACATACTCTCGCTGGAAGGCGTCGCATTTGCTCTGTTTACACTGCTATACATGCCCTTTGCTGGTAAAAAGAGCGCATCCAAGCAGCAAACGCACGATTTATCTTCGTAGTCTATTTTTGCTCGGCTACCCATTCAGTTACATGCTGCAAAAACCGTTTAGCTGCCGGCGACTGCTTGGCAAACGATGTGGCGGCAACGCCGAGTGAGCGATAATGCTCCCCATCCAAAGGAATCATGCGAATGTTTGCAGGCAGCCGAAACAGTATCATTTCCGGCAGAATACTGATTCCCAGCCCATTTTGCACCATTGAAATAATCGCATGATCGTCCCCTATCTCATATTTGACCCGCGGCTGCAGGTGATATTTTGCAAGCAGCCGCTGGATGTCATTGTCGCACCCTGCTTTCGGCATGACAAAGATTTCCTCTGCCAGCTGACTAACATGGACCCGTTCCTCATCATACAGCGGATGGTCGTCCGTCACGAGCAAATACAACTGATCCTTTTTCAGAGGAATCGTCTCCAGCTCCTCTGTTGTCGGCAACGAGACAAAACCAAAGTCCACTTCTCCTGTCTGAATCCAGTTTTCGATTCCGTCGTAATACCCTTCCAGCAGCTTGATCTCAATCGCGGGGTAGTTGTCCTGGAATCGCTTCAGAATCCCCGGCAGCCATTGGGTAGAGACACTCGTAAACGTTCCGATTCTCACCGTTCCGACCTCCATTCCATTGATCGAGGCTACCTCCTGCTTCATCCTTTCATGGGCTCGCAGCATCTCTCGCATGTACGGAAGCAGTCGCTCTCCGTTGCTTGTCAAGCTAATACCGGACCGCCCTCTGCTCAAAATCGAAAACCCGTACTCCCTCTCCAGGCTTGCTATGGCATGGCTAACGGCTGATTGAGTCAGCCCGAGTTGTTCTCCTGCACGAGTCAAGCTCCCTGATTCAATCACCGAAATGAATACTTCGAACTTGCTGAGACTCAAATCTCTCGCCTCCAATCCATCGAATTCGTTCATGAAAAACATGATAAACATTCATTTTTCTTATTAAAAAGATACCCGTATACTGAGTAATGCACAACCCTGTTCATCATAGACATCGCCCTGACCAACAGGGCAAGGAGGCTCGACATGAAACCGCAGTCAAAGGCCGATCTGGCTCTTTTGATGTGTACCCTTTTTTGGGGATCTTCTTATTTATTTATGCAAATGGGTTTGAAGGATTTGGAGACGTACAACCTGATCGGCGTGCGCTTTGGCATTGCCTTCTTGCTTGCAGCTGCCTTTTTCCATCGGCGCTTGCTTAGTACGAATCGCAAAACCATCCTGCACGCGTTTATTTTAGGAGCTATCCTGTTTGGTGTATTTGCTACCGTCACCAGTGGTGTCAAAACGACGACGGCTTCACAGGCTGGCTTCCTGGTAAGTCTCACAGTCATTTTCGTACCTATTCTCTCGATCGTTTTGCGCAACAAGCCACAAAAACGCGTATTCATTGGCGCAGGCCTCGCTATGGTTGGCATCGGCTTATTGACATTAAGCTCCAAGCTGCAGATTAGCCAGGGCGATTTATTGTGCATAGCAGCTGCACTCTTTTACGCTACACATATTATTGTGACAGGACGATGGGCCAGCCAGTCCGATACGATTCAGCTCGGTATTTATCAGCTTGGTTTTACTGCCCTGTTTGGTATATTCTTTTCGATTTTATTTGAAACGCCAACACTGCCACATACGCCGCAGTCATGGCTGGCTGTTCTTTCCCTGAGTATTTTGTGCAGCGCAATCGGTTTTGTCGTTCAGACGGTTGCACAAAAATATACCACTCCCGCTCATACAGGCGTGATCTTCTCATTGGAGCCTGTATTCGCTGCACTTTTTGCTTTTTTGGTCACAGGAGAGACTCTCACCGTACGAGGTTATATAGGTGCCGGACTTGTTTTGCTCAGTGTTCTGATTGCAGAGATTGATCTGAGCAAATGGCGGCGCAATAAACAGAAGGGGCATCTGTCTGTCTGATCAGATGCTCTGAAATGCCCTTACCACACACCTGCTCATTCAACAGAGCCGGTGTTTTTTTGCTCAAAATCCCTATCCATGATCAAAAGAAATGGATGGTAATTTTCATTTTCTCGTTGAAAGAAAGTAGGATGGGGCACGTTATGTGCAAGCAGGTATCCTACTTAATGAACTGGGGGGAAACGTATGCACCAGAAAACAAAGGGCCGCCTCCCATCCTTTCGCCACACTCCACAACAGACTGGGCTGGATTGGTCCCGTCCACATAGCACAGCACGCGAACCACATAATCCAGGACAGCTTGATAATCAATCGAAGCTGCTGCTCTTGGTAAACGTCCTGTTTATTACTGCTGGCGCATTATCCGGTACTTTCGTCAACGTCTATCTCTGGAAGGTGAAAAGCCAGTTTGCACCCATTGCCTGGTTCACTTTTACCACACATCTCGTCGGGGCACTGACATTTTGGTTAGCAGGCTGGTATGCCAAGCAAGGGAATAAGATGAATATTCTCCGAGCGGGTATGGCTGTATCGGCACTGTTTTATTTGCTCGTGCTCTGGATTGGTCCCAAGGCGGTAGCGTATGCGCCCTTGCTCGGATTGGTTCAGGGGATGGCTGTTGGTTTATTCTGGCTGGCTTTTAACGTCGTCTATTTTGAAATTACCAGCGCTGACAATCGCGATCGTTTCAACGGCTGGGCTGGACTTTTAGCATCGGGTGGCGGCATGCTGGCGCCATGGATTTCAGGACTGCTCATAACCCGATTGCCTGGTAATAGCGGCTATAGGCTGATTTTTGGGCTTTCCTTGGCTCTCTTCGTCGTTGGGGTGATCATCAGCTTTTTCCTAAAAAAGCGTCAGTCTGAGGGCAATTATTCGTGGACGTTTGCCCTCCGGTGCTTGCGGGGCGATCCGGACTGGCGATTTGCTGCAGGCGCTTTGGCAGGGCAAGGCCTTAGAGAGGGGCTGTTTGGCTTTATCATCGGTCTGATGGTCTACATAGCGACGAAAAGTGAAATGACACTCGGCAACTATTGGCTCATTACTTCAGGTGTCGGCATCGTCAGCTATTATTTCACTGCCAAATGGCTGACTGTTCGCTATCGCAAATGGGGTATGCTTATCGGGGCTGTCATCATGTCAGGGGCCGTCATCTTGTTTTTTTGGCAGGTCACCTACTCTACCTTGCTCATTTTCGGGATTTCGGTCGGGATTGCCTACCCTCTCTTCTCTGTCCCGATGCTCTCCACAATTTTTGATTTGATTGGAACAAATGAGGAAAGTGCGCGAAATCGGGTTGAATACGTCGTTCTGCGTGAGTTTGCACTGGATGCTGGACGCTTGATAGGAATCATCATCTTTTTGGTGGTGACGTCGATTAGCCTGTCTCCTGCCACTATTAACTGGCTGATCCTTTCCATCGGTACAGGACCGATTATTGCCTGGCTATGCATGAATCGCCTGTTTCGGACGGTTCCCGCCAAAAAAGAGAATGAAACATAATCCGCATCGGCACGTCATCCACCGCTTCAGGCTGTGGGTGACTTTTGTATGAATTAAGGCAGTTTGGGGTTCAGTAAAGCTGCTAACTATTGGTATAATGAACCAATGCGTCGGTAATCTCCATACCGTTTCTTAGGAAAATACATAGACGTACCAGCGAATAGACAAAGGAGAAAAATCGTGCAAAAGAAACTGATTGTGTTCATTCTGGCGCTTTTGATCGGCTTCGGGTCTTGGCTGTTTGAGCAGCAGGATTCCGCTACCCCTGTGGTTAATACAGATGCAGATTTGGTGCTTGAATTTCCAAGTGATCGTTATCCGGAAACAGCCAAGCACATTCAAACGGCTATTGAAAAAGGACAATCCGCTGTCTGTACGATTGATCGCAAAAACGCAAGCAAGCATCGGGACGATTCACTTCGCGGCATCCCTACCAAGCCTGGACTGGACCGAGATGAATGGCCGATGGCGATGTGCAAAGAAGGAGGAAAAGGTGCCGATATTGCCTATATCTCCCCTTCTGATAATCGTGGGGCTGGCTCGTGGGTAGCCAATCAGCTAGAAAAGTACCCTGACGGCACTCGCGTCCAAATCGTCGTAAAATGATGACAATACTTGGCTGCCAAGCAAAAGCCCTCTTTCATCGGAGGGCTTTTTTCATATTCACACCCACTAAGACAAATCCGGCTCCCGTCAATCCCGAGCCAGTGATGATCGCCACGGAACCAGCAGGGCCAACAAAATCGGCGGAGGCAAATACAGCTGTACCTATAATGAACAGCAGCCCTCCACCTCGAGCTCTTTCTCCATTCAAGACCAGCTGTGTTCCGACCAAAACATCCCAAGTACAAACAGTAGTGGACCTGCTGCTGTGACCCAGCTCACACCAACCACCTGGAGAACCGTAGTGGCTTCAGACATCGATACACTTGCGGCTTCAACGAATACAATCGCAGAAACGAGCATCGTCCCAACTATCGCCAAGAGCATACCCGCTGCTCTCCAGCCGTTCTTGGAGGAATCTGACTCATAAATAGCGACAAACGAGAAAACCATTGCCAGATGCGCGATGAGAATCATGTTTTTGGCTACGATGATCCATGTATCATTTTGCGCAGCTTCTTCAAGCAGGTGTGCAAAAGCGAGCAGAAAACCGGTTGTGATGGATGCAATCATGCCAATTTTGCTAATGGATAATTTCGACATATAAGGACCCTCCTGTATCATGCGTTTTTCTAACAAGAAAACTAATCAGATTAGTTTTTGGTGATAAAAAAGTATTACCACCTCGCATCAATGAATTTCTTCACTCTTTTTCATTTGCTTGCTCCCTGATTTGTGCGTGTACACCAGCTAAAAAGGTATCCACCAGCATTTTGAAGGAAACATCAAGGTCTAACGGCAGACCGAATCCGCCACTGCTTTCGATCGACGCAAACCCGTGCAAAATACTGCGAAATCCACGAATCATATGCAGTGCTTTGTCGCCTTGGAGGTCGTATGCATAGAGTCGCTCCCCAACCAGCTCAACGACTTGATGCTGCGCAAAATGAAGCTGCTGATCACTTGGAATCGGGGCTCGGAAGGTCGCATCATACAAGCCCGGATGATTTCGTGCGAATGTGACGTAGGCATCGCCCATGGCATATACCGCATCGTCACCCACAAGTCCATCTGCTCTTTTTTGCAGCTGCTCGTACAGCTGATTCAAGCCATAAATAGCGAGGCTCTGCTTCAATGCCTCCAGGCTGTCCACATGGTTATAAAGCGAAGGGGTGCGTACATTCAGCCGCTGTGCCAATTCACCAAGTGAGATGCCGTCAATTCCCTTTTCATCTGCGAGTGCTGCCGCTGCTACTACTACGGTTCTGAAATCCAAGCCCATTCGTGGCATAGAGCTCCCCTCCTTCATTTTGTCAGCAAGCTAGCTTATATGCGACTGCCAGCTTTTACCTTGCTTGTTAGTTACACATTAACTAATTCAATTAGTTTTTGCAATAGACCTTGTTGTTTTTTTGTTTCTGCCCTACTATTTAGATGGAAAATAATGAAAATTGGTGATGAAAGATGGGTCTTGGCAACAATCACATTCACTATGAAATATGTGGCAATGGATATCCTCTCGTCATTCTTCACGGCCTAGGAACTGACCATCGCTCCATGAAGGCGTGGGTGGAGCCCCTTTTTGAGAAGCGCTCTGGGTGGCAACGCATCTATATGGATCTTCCGGCACACGGTCATAGCAGCACACCGGATTGGGTAAAGACATCTGATGATTTACTTGAATTACTCCTGCATTGCATCGATACACTGCTTCACGATCAGCATTTTTCACTTATTGGCAAGTCTTTCGGTGGCTATCTCGCACAAGGCATTCTCGCAAAAAGAGCGCAGCTGATCGACGGCGTGAGTCTTCTCGCACCTGCCCTTCATAAAAAGGAGCGCACACTTCCTACGCGGGCTGTCCTTCAGTCTGATGAACAGCTCCTCTCTTCTTTCGATGCTGATATCCGAGCAGCATTTGAAGCCTTGATGATTCTGCAAACAAAGCAGAATCTGGATGCTTTCCTGTCTGAAGTCCAACCGGGGCGTCTTTTAGCAAACCGTGACTTTCTCACATCAGACTGGCGCACCAACGGCTATTTTTTCTCCGTAGAGCCTTTTGCCGAGGGCAGTACTTATCCACAGCCATCCTTATTTTTACTAGGACGCCAAGACGCAGTTTGCGGCTATCACGATCATAGGGAGCTTCTGGAGCATTTCCCGCATAGCACATTCTCTATTTTGGATCGAGCCGGGCATATGCTGGAGATCGAGCAAAGGAATGTAGTCCTCGCCCAGCTTGAGGAGTGGCTGAACCGTGTAAATCTATATAAATCAATGATGGGGTGAACCGTATGCAAGACAGTCAAACAAGCAATGTCCGTTTACGAGTCGTCACTGAAGCTGATATTCCTGTTTTCTTTGAGCAGCAGCTTGACGCTTCCGCTAATTTCATGGCAGCTTTTACCGCTAAGGACCCAACAGATAAAACAGCGTTTACTGCACATTGGACGCGGATACTAGCAGACACGGCGATCCAGAAGCAGACGATTCTTTTTCATGAGGAAGTTGCTGGTCATATTTCAAGCTTCGAACAATTCGGTCTTCCATCTGTTAGCTATTGGATCGGAAAGGAATACTGGGGCAAAGGAGTAGCTACCTCGGCACTGCATGCGTTTTTAGGGCAGATAAAGACACGTCCGTTGTATGCTCGGGCTGCCAAAGACAATGTTGCCTCTATTCGCGTGTTGCAAAAATGTGGCTTTCAAATTTCCGGTGAGGATAGTGGGTTCTCTGATTCACGCGGTGAAGTGGTCGAAGAATTTATTCTCATCTGCAATGAATCATAACTGGTCACGCCATATCGGCGTTTACGGAATCTGTGTTGTCCAACAGCAATTACTTGTCGTCACAAAAAATCGCGGTCCCTATATTCATCGTTTTGATCTTCCCGGAGGCAAAATGGAAGAGAATGAAACCTATTTTCTAAATGGGGTAGAAAGCATGAGCAACTGGATACAGCTCTTGATTACCATGATCCTGTTTAATGTGTTGTTATATTTTCAATACGGGTTCAAACATTTCACCCTCAAAAAGTTTCTTGGCGGTGTCGTCACTTGTGTACCCCTAGTCTTGTTGTTCGAAACGATAATGATCTTTTAAGCCATACAACATCACTATGAAAAGGCTCTTGCCATGAGCTAGATGCTCGCGGTAAGAGCCACTCCCATTTTCCAGCCGGAAGTAGTTGGCTAGCCCTAGCGCTGATACAGGCGTCATCGTTACAGCCAATGTCTCTCATGACAACCAGAAGGTTATTCCGGTGTTGGTAACTATTCAGAAGAAATTTGAGAACTGCTAGGTTCCTTGTATACAGTATGATCTATGTGTTAGTTATTGTATTATGGGTAATAGACTGACTACCTCAATAGGCATTTATCATATAGAACATAGGAGGATTGAATGTCCTGGAGCAAATTGAAGCAAAATCTTGAGAGTTTTCTTTGTCCTGCGTTATATGGCAGGGTTGAATACCGTGCAACCGGCTATCGCTATTTACCAGATAAAGCAGGACTTTGTTATATTGCGGTAGATAAAAAGAATGTACTCAATATGAGTGATAAAACTACCTTAATCAAATGGTATCAGACGGAGCTGGAAATTAAAAATGATTCAGATATCCAAATTCCTATCAGCAATGAAGAAATTGACGCTGTCAGAAAAGATACCAAGGGAATAGTTCCAGAGGATCGTCTAAAAGTAATTGCAAGAAGTAGAAAAATATCAGAGTATGCAAAGGAGCTTTTGTCAGCACAGATATCATTAAGTAAATCGAATTTTAGCGATGTTGCTACTAAATTTTTATCCATTTCTATCGAGGAAAGCATGGAGAGCAATGATCTATTATTGAATATTCTAGCTTTGGTGGATAGACGGGTTGGAAAAAAGCGAATCTTAAACATGGCCGAGAAAATGAAGTTAAAGCATCCAATTGTGCAGTATTTTTATGAACTACGTCTTAGTACCTTATGAAAACAAATAACTGATTCACATCCAATCGAGAGCCCTGCAAAACGAATAGAGTAACTGTAAAATGACATCCAGTGCCTTTTTGTGTACAACAAAAAACCTTTCCTAACCGGAAATCGTCCATCTCCGGTGGAAAGGTTACGTTCATTTGTTCACGTTAGTTAGTTAGTTAGTTGCTGCCTTGTCTTTGCTTTTCGTAACAATGTGGTGACCGAGCGGCAAGCCACGCTGCTGTAGCTCATCCGTCGTCAGAATATGGAGCGTCTCACTCTTACACGGCATCGGCATCAATCCGCCTAATGGACTCATTACCCTTCCGATCGTGTCTGTCTCGATAAGAACGTACAGGCCTTTTTCCTCCAATTGTTGAATAAATTCACCCCAACGCTTGGAAGTAATTTGATCGGCGTGCTTGGTGAACATGACACCCATTTCTTGTGCTAACATGTAATATCTCCTTTTTCCTATCCATCAATTATCTGCTTCAAAAGATATCCTAACAATACAGGGAAACATCCTGTTCTGGCAAAATCCGTGGCAGCCAATAAAACGCGAAAAACGGTGATTTTCGACCGGTTTTCGTTTCAGGAGTCTCGCCGCTTCCTCACGCACACCGTTTCAACATGGCACGCTGTTTTTTGCCACTTGCCATTTAAAAAGGGACCCATTTTTGTCGATTTTCTGAATGATTGTGGTAAAGGAGTCATATGGAATTGTGAAAAATTTATATAAAAACCAAAATCGAGGTGAAATTCATGCAAATCTTATTGATTCGTCATGGGGAATCTGAAGATGACTTTGTAGAGAAGGATTACACTGGCCCTACAGATTTGCCATTGACAAATAAAGGTCTCCTACAAGTTACGAAAATGTCTAATCGTGTATTAAAAGAGTTTCCACCCGATTTTATTTGGAGTAGTACGTTGAAGAGAGCTAGTAAAGCAGCTGAGATTTTATCCGATACGATTGGGTGTCCAGTAGATTACTTAGATGACCTTAGAGAAATGCAGGAAACTGAGAGTAAAATAGACTTTCGGTTACGTGCTGAACGAATCCTTACTTTTATCAGAGAAAACAGTACAGAGTTCCATAGAATATCCATTATTTCCCACGGCGGAATGATAACCAAATTAATAGAAAGTTTCCTCCAATTGCCAAATGAGAATAACGTTTGGTTCCATTCTGACAATACTGGAATTCATCTCCTAGAACATACTCAGGACTGGAAAATTATGCGATTTACTAATAGCACATCTCACTTAACCGAGGATTAATAGCATAATAAATGACAGGCAGTCTAGCCCTTTATTTTCTGTGTACAGCTGTTCTTCCTGTCATTCCCTCTGCTTTTACATCCATCTCATACCGAGTAATTGATTCATATTAATCCAGTGGACCTCTTCTTGGTTCATTAGCTTGATCCGCCGGTTGTTCGTATCTATTTTTTGAACCCACCCGCTTGCCTCATCGATTATACCCATTGTCCCTTTTGTGCTTCTCCACCAGCTGACCTTCACTGCTTGATTGGAATGGATCGACTCGTGCATCATATTGTTAATCTCCTGCATTTCATCTTCCTCCAGGATCGGCAGCGGCATCAGCTTCCCCTCTTCAAGATGCTCGACATACAGAGCCCTATGCTCCGGCAGCACAAATCTCATCGCTCCAAAAATATCGTCTTTTTTGCTTCCCATTGTTCAAATCGCCCCTTTTAAGAACGCATGTTCCTATTTTACCCTGTGCGCTTGATTTTATCAACCTCACACTTCCTGGCAGCATTCTTTTTGTGCGAGTACCCATCCACTTTTGCGAAAAACTACCCATCCATGTTCAACAGATTGAAATGCTTTTTTTAAAAGACAAGGGATTGCGAATGATATGATGGGATTGTTCTTCTCTTCCTTTTATCAACTATTCAAGGTTGTGATCATCATGTGGAAACCAGACCGCTCTAGCGACCAAACGCTTTATCATCAAATCGCCGATGAGATGGAACGCAGGATTTCATACGGGGAGTTCCCCCCTGGAAGTCAATTGCCCTCCGAAAGAAAACTGGCTGAGCAGCTTGGCGTAAACCGGAGTACCATTATTCAGGCCTACGAGGAGCTACGCGCGCTGGGCATCATTGAAAGTCGGACAGGAAGCGGTACGAGGGTGAGCAAGTATAAATGGGGAGCAACACCGAAGCATACGCCCAACTGGCACAGGTATGTAGAGGGCGGACATTTCCTGCCGAATGTGCCCTACTTGCGCCGCATCAGAGAAGTGCTGCAAAATGATAGTACACTCATCGACTTTGCAAGTGGCGAATTGAATTCAGAGCTTTCCCCTAATGAGGAAATCAGTACGCTCATGACTGAAAAGAAGTTTAACGAATATCTCGGCTATGACAATCCCCAAGGCTATATGCCATTGCGGGAGGAGCTGGTCTCCTATTTGTCTCGCTATCGGAACATCCAGACGACGGATTCATCTATCCTGATCACATCCGGGTCCCAGCAATCGCTGTATTTGATTACACAATGCTTGCTTGCTCCCGGAGATGCTGTTGCTATTGAAGATCCTTCTTATATCTATTCGCTGCCCATGTTCCAATCAGCGGGCCTTCGGTTATTCCGTCTTCCTGTAGACCATAAAGGAATTCAGCCCGAGGATATTCGCTTCTTATATAAAAAAAATCGGATCAAGATGATCTTTGTTAACCCCAATTTTCAAAACCCGACAGGCACACTCCTTGATCAGGAGCGCCGCATGCAATTGCTAGGCATCGCCACGGAGCTTGGCCTTCCTATCGTCGAGGATGACCCTTTTAGCCTGACAGCCTATGACGGAATTCCGCCGATGCCGCTCAAATCCTATGATCAGCTCGGGTCGGTGCTCTACATCGGCTCGTTTTCTAAAATAGCAGCATCCGGGCTGCGCGTCGGCTGGATGGTCGCCCCTCATTCTGTCGTCGAGCGATTGGCAGATGCGAGGCAGCAGATGGATTTTGGACTGAGCGTTGTTCCGCAGCGGATCGCCGCCCATTTCCTTGGGTCCGACTATTTTCAGCCGCATTTGGAACAGCTGCGGATGCGTTTGCAATACAAGCGCGATATTTTGATCGATGCCCTGCAAAAAGAGCTGCCGGATCAAGTCACTTTTACCATCCCCCAAGGCGGATTGCACTTGTGGTGCAAGGTCATCCCTCAGGTCAATGACAATAAATTATTTGAAGAAGCGATTCGCAGAGGTATTGTTTTTGCACCTGGTAGTGTGTATGGCTCGGACTCTGGCTATGTTCGCTTCACCTTTGCGCGAACAAAAGAAGAAGAGATCGCTCCTGGCATTGCAAAATTTGCAGAAGCACTGCGAACGGTCCTTTCGTAAAAAAACAAACGTGCTTGAGAGTTTAGCTGCTCATGCACGTTTGTTTGCTTTTTTACTTAAATGTGCCCGACAATCCAAGACACCACGGAACAATCCCGGAAAGCATAACACATTATTGATTTGATTCGGATAATCGGAGCGGCCAGTAGCCATCACTCGTACATACGGCCCCGCTTCCTCCGGGGTGATCTCCGGGGTTGGATTCCCTTCAGGACACCCGGACGAGACAAGCCGATAAAAACATCTGCTCCCTGAATGACTTCGGAGAGGCTTCCCTCGCGCAAAAACGGATTGGTATGTTTATGGCTTCGCCAGGATTTTGATGTCGTTTATGATTTCATCGTACGTGCTATCCGTCATCCCATCGTATTTGGCGACTACGGTACCCGATTGATCGACCAGATAAAATGCCGTTCCGTGGATGACCTGATCTGTAGCAGTATCTTTATTGATGGTGGACTTGAACGATTTGAGAACAAACGTCTTGATTTCCTCAAACGTATATCCTGTGAGTGCGTGCCAATTGGAAAAATCGGCATCGAACTTGCTTAAATAGCTTTTCAAAGCCGCAGGATCGTCTCTCTCGGGATCTACCGAAAAAGAAACCAGCTCTGCTTCCACACCGGCCGCCTTCAGCTTCTTTTGCAGGTTGGCCATATTCATCGTCATCGTGGGGCAAACCGTCGTGCAATACGTGAAAATAAAGTCGGCAACCCATACTTTGTTTTTCAGATCCTCCAGCGAGAGCGTTTGCCCCTCTTGATCGACGTACGTAAACGGCTGCACCTGAATGTTATAAGGATTTTGCTTATCTTTTCCGCATGCGCCCACCACCACTGTCATCAGACAGAGGATGGACAATAAAAGAAATCGTTTCATGGTGAAGCCACCCTCCTATTCGTTTTTAGATAGCCACCCTGCTACTGCTTCCATCTCATCCTTGCTCATCATTTTCGTAAAAGACGGCATCCCTGGCGCTCCATCATTCATGATGTCAACGATCTGCTCCTCGGTCATCCTCGTCCCTACCTGCTCTAAGCTAGGACCCACTAAACCACTTAAATCAGCAGCATGACACGATAAACAATGCTTTTTGTATAAAGAAGCTGCCTGTTCATCTGCTTGTGCCAAGGCATTTGGGGCTGCCTCCATGCTGCCTGGGTCACTACATGCCGAAACGACAGCAAAACAAAGAATAAGAAACAGATAAACCATCGAATTTCCCTTCATGAAAACACACAGCCTTTCTACTCGGTCTTCACTCCTCAAAATGGACGCCCAGCGGTATCCAAAATCATCACGAGAAACACAATCATCAAGTAATTGACGGAAAGAAGAAAATTCGTTTTGGCCCATTTTTCATTGTTCTTTGTTATCAAACCGCTCCATGTATGCAACGACCAGATGATACCTGCAAGCAAAGCGACCGCTGCGAAATAAATTCCTGTGTATGCAAGCTTGTACATCAGCCCGACAGTCGGAAGCAGGAGCAAAACGTACGGGATCATTTGCCGCTTCGTTCGAGAAATGCCACGCCGCACAGGCAGGAGCGGATAACCAGCGGCCCGATATTCATCCACGCGCCGGATTGCGAGCGACCAGAAGTGAGCTGGCTGCCACAAAAACAGTAGTGCGAACAGAAGCCACGCTCCAGCATCCAGCTCACCCGTAACCGCGCAATAACCGATCACAGGAGGCATCGCCCCGGAAATTCCACCAATTGACGTACTCCAGGTCGACGTTCTTTTCAGCCACATTGTGTATATCACCACGTACACAAACATCCCGAGCAGCCCCAGCCATCCGCACAGCAGGTTCACTTTCCAAAACAGCACCGACTCGCCTGCTACGCCGAGGAGCAAGGCATACAAGAGTACGCCTCTCCTTTTCAGCCGTCCTGTGGCGAGGGGGCGATTTTTTGTACGCTGCATTTTTTGATCAAGCTTCCAGTCCCACAGGTTGTTCAACACGCAAGACGAAGCCATGGTCAGCGCCGTTCCGAGCAAGATCCACAAGAGCAGTGGCCAGTCTGGCACCCATTTTGCCGCTACCCAATACCCGCCAAATGCAGCAAACAGATTTAGTTGCAAAATACGGGGCTTCGTCAGTTGAATCCAGTCTCGCAGCAAGGCAATCCCCCCGTTCTTTGCAGTGAATGCTCATTCATAGTGCTACCATGTTGTACATCATGATCCAGATCGAACCAATCACAATCAGCAGCACAATAAAAATCCCCAGGATGAGTGACATCAGGTTGTAGCGCGGCTTTTCCTCTTCACGAAGATGCATGAAAAAGACCAGCTGAATAATAAACTGCAGCACGGCTGTCACCAGGAAAACAATTGTAATCCCCCTGCCTTCCAGCCAATTATTCTCCAGCACCATGATCGGAATAATCGTGAGTAATAGAGAGAATACAAATCCGGTCGCATACGATTTCAGCGATCCATGAGACTCTCCATGGTGCTTGGTCATGTCAGATACGTGTTGCTTTCCCATTTATTTCACCCCCATCAAATACACGATGGTAAAGACGAAAATCCAAACAATATCGAGAAAATGCCAGAACAAGCTGATGATGTTCACTTTGCGCTTCGTCACAGGTGTAATCCCATGCTTCGCGATTTGAAACATGAGGACGATCATCCAGACCAATCCAAATGAAACGTGCAAGCCATGCGTTCCTACCAGCGTATAAAAGGCAGATAGAAATGCACTCGTGCCGATCGTTGCCCCTTCATGAACCATATGGGTAAATTCACTTACCTCAAGCGTAATGAATGTTGCTCCAAGCAGCGCTGTGATCGCCAGCCAGCCGATTAGCGCAGCTTTTTTTCCTTTGTGCATGGCAAGAAGGGCCAGTCCACTCGTAAAGCTGCTCGTCAGCAAAATAAATGTGCTCGCGTAAATCCCGTTCATCTGGAACAATTCTTTTGCTGTCGGTCCCCCGTTTGTATTGTTTTGCAGCACGACATATGTCGCAAACAAGGTGGCAAATAAGATCACGTCTGTCATCAGATAGATCCAAAAGGCAAATGTACGCATTTCCTCCTGATCCGGATGACCATGGTGCTCGGCATGCCCACTCTGGTTGTGGCTTTGACCAGAAACATGGATGTTTGCCATTAGTTGTTCACCTTCCTTATCGCAGCTTCTGTGCGTTCTACCTCTTCCACGGAAATGTAGTAGTCGGTGTCATAGTTGCACGAATGAACAATCATGCTGACCGCCACGCCAAGCAAACCCGGGATGATCAACCACAGCCAGTCAAAAATAAATCCGAATCCAGCCAAGAACCAGAATATAGACATGATGAATGGAATTCCGGAATTTTTCGGCATGTGAATCGGTTCCAGAACCGCAGATGTTTTTGCTTCCTGTCCTGCTTCCTTGCGCAGCTTTCTCTCCCACCAATCATCCTGAGAGGTCACATACGGCAGTGTTGCAAAGTTGTACATCGGCGCAGGAGAAGGAATCGACCACTCCAATGTCCGCGCATTCCACGGGTCTCCTGTTGTATCTCGTCGCAAATGCTTGATGCTGTGGGCAATATCCCAAATCTGGACGAGGAAGGCGATTCCCATAATGACGGCACCAATCGTAGACACCAGATTCATTTCGAACCAGCCTTTGTCCCAGCCGTACGTGTATACCCGTCTGGTCATACCCATGAGGCCCAGCGCATATTGCGGCATGAAGCATAAGTAGAAGCCGATATTCCACAACCAGAACGCCCATCTGCCGATTCGCTCATTTAGCTTGAAGCCAAACACCTTTGGCCACCAGTAGTACAAGCCGGCAAAGAAGCCAAACACGACACCGGCAATGATGACCTGATGAAAATGCGCGATGAGAAAATAGCTGTTGTGATACTGAAAGTCAGCTGGAGCGACCGACAATAGAACACCGGTCATACCGCCTATGACAAAGTTTGGAATAATCCCGATCGTCCACAGCATCGGTGTCTCAAACGTGATTTTTCCTCGGAACATGGTAAACAGCCAGTTGAATACCTTCACGCCTGTCGGAATAGCGATCAGCATCGTGGTCAAGGCGAAGAAAGCATTGACGTCTGCACCTGAGCCCATCGTAAAGAAGTGATGCGCCCACACGAGGAAAGAGAGCACGCTGATAATGATCATCGCAAAAACCATTGATTTATAGCCAAACAGCTTTTTCTTGGAGAAGGTAGCAACCACTTCGGAAAAAATACCGAAAGCAGGGAGCACGATAATATAGACCTCCGGATGGCCCCACATCCAGATCAAATTAATGTACATCATCGGATTGCCGCCGCCATCCAGCGTGAAGAAATGCGTACCTGCGTATCGATCCATAAACAGCAAGGCAAGTGTCACTGTCAGAATCGGAAACGCAAAAATAATGGCGATACAGCTGGATAAAACAGACCACGAAAACATAGGCATTTTCATCAAAGACATACCCGGTGCCCGCATTTTCAAAATCGTCACAATGAAATTAATCCCGGTCATCAAGCTGCCAATTCCGGAAATCTGAATCCCCCAAACGTAGAAGTCCTGTCCAACCCCAGGATTAAAAGCTTTCTCCGAGTAGGGCGGATAAGCCAGCCAGCCTGCATCCGGAGACCCTCCAATGACGAAGGACAGATTGAACAGCATAGCCCCTGCAAAAAAGAGCCAGAAGCTGAGGGAGTTCAAAAACGGAAATGCCACATCTCGTGCACCGAGCTGTAGCGGCACGATGACATTAAACAAACCGAACATGAGCGGCATTGCCATAAACAAGATCATGATCACGCCGTGTGTCGTAAAGATTTGATTGTAGTGATCAGCCGGCAAGAACTGCATGTCGGGCATGACGAGCTGTGCCCGCATCAAGAGCGCATCTACTCCACCCCGAAACAGCATGAGAATCGATGCGATAATGTACATAATACCGATTTTTTTATGATCGACACTCGTGATCCATTCGCTCCACAGCCACCCCCATTTTTTGTAGTACGATAGTACGAATACGATTGCTATCATGGTAAGAACAATGCTGACATCCGCACCGTAAATCAAAGGATCGCCTGTCACAAAAAATTCCGCGGCGAATTCTTTTATTTGATCCCACATCGCTTACTCTCTCCTCTCTGTTTCCAAGCCATATCGCTTATTTATCGACCCTGACTTCCTGCATCTCTCGCGTCGATAAGCCATGATTGTGCGAGGCGGCATACTTGGTCACTGTCATTTCAAACAAGCCTTCTGGAAACGCCGAGAAGGTTTGCACATCCGACGTCCCTTGCTCAGCCAGTTTTTTATAGCCATCCAGTGTTAATTCGGGGGAAGAGCCTTTTACTTCGTTAACCCATTGATCAAAGGAATCCTGGGACGTCGCTTTTGCCGTAAAATACATTTTGGCGAATTCTTTCCCCGTGAAATTAGCCCCTGATCCCATGTACTCCCCTTGTTCATCTGCCTGCAAATGAAGGACCATCGCCATTCCTGACATGGCATACATTTGACCGCCAAGCTGTGGAATCCAGAAGGAATTCATCGGTGCGTCAGAGGTAATCTCAAAGCGGATCGGAACATCCTCGGGAAACTGGACATAATTCACAGTGGCAATTCCTTGCTCTGGATATTGAAACAGCCACTTCCAATCGAGATTGGTCACCTGGATCGTAATCGGCTTGGCTGCTGATTCCAACGGCTTGGATGGCTCCAGCGAGTAAGTGTACTTCACGGTAATGATTCCGATCGTAATAATGATGATGATCGGGATTCCCCACCAGATCGCCTCCAAGGTGGTGCTGTGCTCCCAGTTTGGCGTGTACTTTGCCTTTCTTCCCTTCCTGTCACGATACCGCCACACAATGACAGCAGTCAGAATCAATACGGGAATGATCACGACCAAGCATAATAGCGTCGAGACAATCATCAGATCTTTTTGTTGTTCACCAATAGGTCCCCTCGGATCGAGCACCACATATTTTTCTGCGCACCCGGTCGTTATGAACATCAGCAATAACATGTACAAAGCTGCCATACACCGTACTGCTTTAGACGTTCTCATGTTCTCATCTCCTATCCCCTTTGCCAGGGTACTGTTGCAAACAAGTCCTACTGTATAGGCGGACAGGAGGAGTGTCACCAGCCAATGCCAAAGTCAAAAAGCCAGCCAAGTTCAAGAAACAGAAGCAAAAACGTCAAGATTCAGCCACAAAAAGTGACCGTCGAAGTAGCTGAAATAAAAAAACACCGCCAACGTATCATTTAGCGGTGTTCCCATTCTTTTTCTGTTGGGAGTGATTAATTGCTCTGCATTGTTTTTGACTAGCGCGATGTTATAGGCGTTATAGCGAATCCTCTTTAATCACACGAAGTGTTTTCAATTCGGCATCTTCTGGACCCTGGACCGGCAATCCCGCTTCTTTATTTCGGATCGCATAGAGTACGTTCTCTTCCGAAATAATTTCACCTGGAATGAATATCGGAATGCCTGGCGGATATACCATCACAAATTCGGCAATAATGCGGCCTACCGCTTGTTCGATCGGCACAGCCTCTGTTGCTGCGTAAAAAGCATCCCGCGGTGTACCTGCAAGTACAGGAATCTCTGGCAGCTGCATCGTCACATTCTTCCGCAAGCCTTTTTGCTCTTTGTATTGCTCCGACAGCTCTTCCAGTGCATAAATCAAAATTTGCAAATCATCTTTGGTATCACTCGGGGTAATGATGCACAAAATGTTGTACAGGTCAGACAATTCCACTTCTATGTTGTAGCGTTCACGGAGCCATTTTTCGACTTCGTATCCTGTAACGCCAAGCTCTCTTACCGAAATGACGAGCTTGGTAGGATCTAGCGAAAACGCGCCATTCCGTCCAATGATTTCACGACCGACGCAGTAGAGATGATCGATTTTATTGATTTGTGCTCGCGTTTTTTCAGCAAGCCGGATCGCCCTGTCCAACAGCTCCTTGCCTACTGTGACTAATCGCCTTCTGGCAACATCCAAAGAAGCCAGCAGCAAATAGGAAGTCGAGGTAGTCGTCAGCATATTGGCAACAACTTGAACACGCTTGATGGAAACGAGGTCCCCGCGCACATTGAGTACGGAGCTTTGAGTCATAGACCCACCCAGCTTGTGCATGCTGCTTGCCGCCATATCAGCGCCTGCCTGCATGGCCGATAGCGGCATTTTGGGATGAAAGTGTACATGGGAGCCATGCGCCTCATCTACAAGAACAGGTACACCAAGTGCGTGAGCGATCGTCACAATCTTTTTCAGGTCACCTGCAATGCCAAAATAGGTCGGATTGATCACCAGGACAGCTTTGGCATCCGGATGATTTTCTAGTGCTTGCTCTACCGCTTTTGGCGTAATTCCGTGCGAAATCCCGAGTACCGGATCGATTGCCGGATGCAAAAAAATAGGGGTTGCTCCGGATAGCACGACTCCACTCATGATGGATTTGTGGACATTGCGTGGGAGGATAATTTTGTCCCCCGGGTTGCACACAGACATAATCATGGTCATAATCGCACCACTGGTACCTTGAATAGAAAACAGGGTGTGATCGGCACCAAAAGCTTTTGCCGCCAAGTCTTGCGCCTGCTTGATGATTCCTTTTGGCTGATGCAAATCATCGAGAGGTTCAATATTGATTAAATCGATCGACAGGGCATTTTTTCCAACAAACCCTCGGAATTCGGGGTCCATTCCTTTTCCTTTTTTATGACCGGGGATATGGAATTGGATTGGATTTTTTTGCGCATGCTTCCTCAATCCACTAAACAATGGCGTATTTTCTTGATTAGTCAACTCTCCCCACCTAC
Source organism: Brevibacillus sp. SIMBA_040 (assembly GCF_046535075.1). Lineage (NCBI taxonomy): Bacteria > Bacillati > Bacillota > Bacilli > Caryophanales > Paenibacillaceae > Brevibacillus > Brevibacillus sp. SIMBA_040. The sequence continues at coordinate 323,250 of NZ_JAWRXI010000005.1, read as the reverse complement.
TATCTGTTTTGTTTTTCTTTTAGGTTGTGTGCCAGCGCTCGTTTTCCGATGGCAAGCTGATTATAAAGGAGATACTCACAAAAATAATGATCCAATCCTGTTTTTAATTGCCCATCCATTTGAATAAACCAGTCCATTTCCGTAAACTCCTTACACAGAAAAAAAGAGACCCTCTCTAGAGAGAAAGTCTCCTTGTTCCTTCCTTAGCTTCACTTACGCTCTCACATAGCCGAAAATCAGCTCATAAACTGGTCCGGTCACCTTGTTGATAATGCTTCATCCATAGACCAACGAGCTGCTGGCACTCCGCTCGCAACACCTCAATCGAATACATCGCTTCTCTCAAATAACCGCGCTGCCGATATTGAACCACGTACATATGCCCTTGGCGCTGCGTGCTGACGACTGCACAGCCAGATTGCCGCAGCCGCCGACGCAGCTGGTGATGCTGCCTCTCTGCCCAGCGAGAAAGGTCCTGAAAAAGCCAATCAAATACCTCCTGATAAGAAAGCTTCAGCGGTACGATACGAGCCTGCCCCAAATCCACCATGGCGACGCGAAACAAAAGGCCGAACAAAATGTACAGACGTACCAGCTCCTGCTCCCCCTCTTCTTCCGGTACAATCGGCTCCATCACTTATAATGCCCCCCGATCTTGCGGGCACGTTCTTTCGCCTGACCCGCATGAAGCAAGGAAGTAGCACGTAAAATAGCATCCGGTCCATAGCGCTCACGAATATCGTCCATGGCATGAGCCAGCGAACGACGCTTTTGATTGTCTGTAAACAAATTCAGCTGCACCACATTATCAGGAACCAGCTCTCCCAAGTTGACGCCAATGCTGCGGACAGGAGTCTCCTGCCAATGCCGATCAAACAAACGACAAGCAGCCTCGTACAGCGTCATGACATCATTGGTGTACTCGGTCAGCTTCATCTGCCGGCCAAAACCAGTCCCGGCTGCCAAATCCGCTCCTCGACAACCGACGGAAAGCACCGCGCCCATCCGTTCCTTGCTGCGCGCCCTGCGGCATACTTCCTCGCACAGCTCCAGCAGCACTACCTTGATCTCGGCAGCAGTATGATAATCCCGCGGCAGCGTCATGTGGTGACCGATGCCCTTTTGTGTCTCGTACACATTCATGGAAACAGGCGAATCATCTATTCCGTGAGCGGTGCGCCACAGCACTTCTCCGTTTACTCCCCAGTGACGAGTCAGTACAGCTGGTTTTAGAGCGGCAAGTTGCTTGATCTGATAGATCCCCATTCGATGAAAATGGCGCTTCATTCGTGAGCCTACTCCAAACAGCTTCTCAATCGGCAGCTTCCAGAGCGTATCCATGAGCTCCTCCCGCTTTAGCCAAAAGATCCCCGACTCTTGCTTTTTAGCGAAGTTGTCACAGGCCATTTTTGCCAATACTTTGTTTTCTGAAATGCCTACTCGACAGTTGATCCCTGTCTCCAGCAAAACACGCTGACGAATATGGGCAGCCATTTGGAGCGGGTCGCCAAACAAATGAACACTGCCCGTCACATCAAGAAACTGCTCGTCGATCGAGTACGGCTCCACCTTGTCTGTATACGCCTCAAAAATTTTCGTAATCTGCAGGGAGATGCGGATGTACATCTCCATTCGCGGACGTACGACCACCAGGTGGCGGCACTTTTGCTGAGCCTGCCACAAAGCTTCTGCTGTTACCACTCCGAATGATTTCGCAATCGGACAGGCGGCCAGAATCACGCCGCTACGTCTTTCTGGGTCACCTGCCACTACAATCGGCTGGTTTCGCAATGCAGGATCGGCTACTTTTTCAACACTCGCATAAAAGCTCTGCATATCAATCAAAAAAACAATCCGTTTGTTCGCATTGGGCATATAAAACCATCCCCTGAATAAGAACTTTTGTTCTCTTTTTGCTTTTGTTCTTATTATAGCAAACAAACGTTCGTGTTTATACCTGCATCATCAGAAAAATATCAGGTAATGTTTTCCACTACTGCTGCGTATAGATGCAGGTGTTCGCAAACGACAGGCGAAACATTAAAGGTGATGCGAGTCCTTTCTTTTCACGACTGGTATCCATATCTCACTTTTGAACCTAGGAGAGGTGATTTCTTTCGATTCATTCCACAATATTTCTGGCCCTTCGGCTTGCTCGTAATGGGAGGCAGGGAACCATTCAGAGTAAATACGTCCCCAGACATCCTGCAGTGTTTCAGGAAAAGGTCCAACGACTTCAAATACGGCCCAGCTCGAAGCCGGAACTACTAGCTGTGCGGGAATATCCGGGCAGTCCCTGGTCGTTGCAACCCCGATATAATGGTCAAGCTCACCATTGTCCAGCCTGCCTTCGGAAAAGTTTGTGGATGCACTGATCAGCCCCGAAGGCTCGACGTTTGAGAGACTTTTCCATCTTAGGATGGTTTCCTGATCCAGGCTCGCCCACATCGACGCAATCTCGGGATTCACGCCGTGATAAATCAATGGTACCCGCTTCTTGATACCGACAATGCGAAAAGCATCTTTTTCTTCCAGACGGTAGTTCATTTCATTTCCCCCTTTAATCGTTAGCTGAAAGGTCATTCGTGGATAGGCTTTCAGCGAGTGCCCGTCATTTCTGGCTTCTGTCGGCGTTATCCCATGCATTTGCTGAAAAGCTCTTGCAAACGAATCAGCTGAATGATAGCCGTATTTAGTCGCCACATCTATGACTCTCATCTTGCTGTCCTTGAGATCAAAGGCGGCCAGTGTCATTCGTCTGCGCCGAATGTACTCAGAGAAGGGAATTCCTGCAAGAAAGGAAAACATTCGTTTAAAATGGTACTCCGAGCAGCAAGCGATTCTGGCCACTTCCTTATAGTCAATCTCATCGGTCAAATTGTGCTCCACATAGTTCAAGGCTCCATTCATCTGTTCAAGCAAATTCATGATGTGACCTCCCTTCATCCATAGACTAACAGAAGATATAAACTGGCATCCGACATTTCGTGCACGGTTCTGTAGGGTTTTCAACTATTCCTAACGAAAAGAGGTATTCCTTATGAAAGCTTCTCCTGTGCTCCCTCAAATTGGGGCGATCTTCGTTCCTGTCCGCGATATCGAGCAAGCACGCGACTGGTATTGCCGCCTCCTGGGTATTCCTGCTGACCAAGAAATTTTATTTGGTCATTTGTACTGCATCCCCATGCAAAATGGTCCGACCCTCATCCTGGATAGTAAAATCTTTCCACAGCATACACCAGATGATGCCCCATTGTTTCATTTCAACACAGAGGATATCGAGACTGCCTATCAATTTCTAAAGGAAAGCAATGTCGAGCTCGTCGGAACCATTCAAAACGGTCATTGGTTTAACATCCGTGATCTCGATGGGAACATGCTGATGGTGTGCAAATGCTGATCCAAAAAGGGAGGAAACTCAGATGACAATCCGCTTGCGCCTGACTACACCAGATGACATTCCATTCGTCTATGAGCTGGAGCATGCCCCTGAAAACAGTGCTTTTCTCATCCCGTGGACCAAGGAGCGGCATCAGGAGGCTCTCACCAATCCAGACATTCTTCACCTCATTGTAGAAAAAACAGAAACAGGTCAGCCCGCAGGCTATGCCATCATTGCGGGGCTGACCAATTCTCATGACGCTATCGAGCTGCTGCGCATTACCGTTGCCACAAAAGGAGAGGGCTACGGTCGAAGCATTCTTCGCGAAATCAAGCGCTGGGCTTTTACCGAGAAGAGGGCTCACCGCTCGAGCCCGCAACCTATATCTGTCCGAAGGGTTTCACATCGAAGGAACATTGCGGGACTGCTTGAAAACAGGCGACAAGTACGAATCCTTGATCGTTTTATCCTTGTTATCGAGCGAATATGAACAAGCCACAACGGATACCCCCCAAGCAAGCTACGGAATCCGCGGCTGATCGGTTGATACATACAGCCATTTGCCATCACTGCTGGGTCCGAGAAGCGTAAAGCCATATGACAGGCCAGAGAGCAGCAACGTCCTTTGCTTGGTGTCCGCATCAAATACGAACAGCTCCATCCCCTCGCTTTGTTGCGCTGCCTCAGTAAAAACAAAGCGATGCGTTCCCGGGATCCATGCTCCCGTACCGGTCTGCTGAAGAAGCTGGGTGGAGCCTTGGAACAAACCCGCATTCCAGTAGTACTGAAAAGCACCATCATCCGTTTGAACAAAACCCGACCAAGCATCAGCGGGCACAGGTGGATTCCAGCTTGTCACCTTGCCCGTTTTCCATTCAAAGCGCTGGCGAACCTCCTCAAAGCTTTTCTCCTCTTTGCGCATGGCAAACATGACAAAACGACCATCATCATCAAAGCTGACGGGTACAACCGCTCCGTCCCATTCACTTGTCGGTAACCAGCCTTTGATGACCTCTGGATAGCGCTTCTCGGTTCCCGCTGCCAAGTCAAACACGACCAAATCAAGGTCTTTCTTTTGTTCTGCTTTCCCCACTGCCATCAGCAGCTGCTTTCGATCTTTGCTAAAGCTCACCCCATGGACATACCCATCGACCAAAATTCTGGAGGCAAACTCACTTTTCGGGACATCCATCCCCTTTTTCGGGATTTCATAAAAGAAGCCGCGCCGGTCAGCCATAAACTCTCCCACTCCGCGATACATTTCAGACAGCTCGGTAGGATAGGAAGTCGCCGTATGCGTCTCCATGTCGTAAACGGAATAGAGCTTCTCGTAAAGCGCATCACACTCACAATAGTTCGTAAATCGCGTGAGCATGGCGTAGCGCTGATGTGGATCTAAAAACTCCAGGTTGGTCATGACGGAAAAATCAGTCAGCTTCTCACTTGACTTGCCGTCTACCGCCACTCGCCAAATTTGCTGCGGAGGCAGTACAAGTGCCTGGAAGGAAAACGAATCACCAATCAACGAACCCTTCGCTGTCTTGGCGCCGCCAGCGTTTAGAACATACTCCTGCCACACGTTCTCTTCGCCTGTCTTTTCGGGGAGCGTAACCAGTAATTGCAGCTGACGATCATGGACCCAATGAAAGGTAAGGTCTGGATTGATAAAGCCCTGATCCCCCCTGGTGCTCTCCTCCTTGGCGTGCTTGCGAATAGCCGCCTCTACACTTCCCCGATCCATTGCTTCACGGAAAAAGAACGTATACGACTGTGGCTTCACTCCGACCACGGTCCGTAGAGGTGAGTGGAGCCGTGGCTCTTCATTTAATTGAATGAGAACATCTTCGTTCATCGCCGCATAGTCGTAGGCAATCTCTACTGGCTTCCAATCGGAATCAGTTTTTGCAGGGACTGAGACTCCGCCAGATGGAGAAGACTGATTGGACAAGCCCGAGACTTGCTTGGCTGTGGCTGGTAGTAGTCCCGATGATGTAGTTGAGGCAGAGCCGCTTCCTGATGTAGCAAACAGAGAGAAACAAAATAACACGATCATTCCTTGACGGAGGAATAAAGACACGGATGAACGCCCCTTTTCCAATGACAGTAATTACCTATTTGATAGACGCCAAATCATTATCCAAAGTTACAGCTCCCTACGTAAAAAGGCTCCAGAAAGCTTCTTCCGCGTGGGCCCAACCCGTTGGAGGGAAACAACAAAAAAGACCTTCCTAGCCTGAGTCACTAGAAAGGACTTCTTCATTCAACTTTGCATACTGCTATTCGCTAGTCAAAAACGATCCCGTCGAGGACGCCCTCACGCTTTAAGTAATCCCGCAGCCAATGGTAATCAGGATTTCGCCAAAAGGAATCGTCCGCCACCAATCGGGCTGTCTCCTGTCTGGCTACCTCCAGCGCTTTGTAGTCGCTCAAAAGATCCGCCACCTTGAATTCAGGCAGGCCGCTTTGCTTGGTACCGAAGAAATCCCCCGGCCCGCGCAGCTCCAAATCGCGCTGGGAAAGCTCGAAGCCGTCCGTTGTCTCACACATGACACGCATCCGCTCTTTCCCAATCTCTGATTTCGGATCGGCAATCAGCACACAATACGATTGCTCGGAGCCCCGCCCTACACGACCACGAAGCTGGTGAAGCTGAGCCAGACCAAAGCGTTCTGCATCATAAATCACCATATACGTCGCATTCGGAACGTTTACGCCTACCTCTACGACCGTCGTAGATACGAGAACCGCATGTTCTGCCGAGAGAAACGCTTGCATGACGGCGTCCTTTTCCTTGGCAGGCAATCGACCATGCATAAGTCCCACACCAAACTCGGGAAATACATGGGAGAGCTGCGCGTGTACATCGATAGCATTTTGTACGTCCAGCTTTTCCGATTCTTCGATCAAGGGACAGATGACATATGCTTGTCGCCCTTTGCGCAGCTCGTCACGCATTTGCTCCAGAACAGCAGGGAATTGTTCATGCTTTTTCCACGTAGTCTCGATTGGCTTACGACCGGCTGGCATCTGGTCAATCGTCGATACATCCATATCGCCAAAAGCTGTGATCGCAAGCGTACGAGGGATCGGCGTCGCTGTCATGAACAAAACATCAGGCGACAAGCCTTTGCTGCGCAGGATGCGCCGTTGCTCGACACCAAAGCGATGCTGCTCATCCGTAATCACCAGACCAAGACGCGAGAAAAACACGTCCTCCTGGATCAGCGCATGCGTCCCTACCACTACGTCAATTAAGCCCATTTGCAAGGAAGCAATGACCTCCCGCCTGCGCTTGGCTGTCAAAGACCCAGACAACAGGGCTACTTGAATCCCGTAGCTTGAGAGCAGAGCGGTCAGGGACTGCACATGCTGCTCCGCCAAAATTTCGGTCGGCACCATGAGCGCTCCCTGAAAACCAGCCTTTACAGCCGCAATCAATGCGATTGCCGCCACTACGGTTTTACCCGAACCTACATCACCTTGCAGCAGCCGGTTCATGGCATGAGGAGAACGCATGTCATCCAAAATTTCCTTGACGACTCGCTTCTGCGCGTCCGTAAGAGGAAATGGCAGAGAGCTTACAAACTGACGCACCTCGTCCATCGGAATAGCAAGCGCCATTCCTTCCGTTTGCTGCCGATTGATGCGACGAAGTGTTTGCATTTTTAGCTGGAATAAAAAAAGCTCCTCAAACATGATACGCCGCCGTGCCTGTCGCCCATCCTCCGCATTTACCGGAAAATGAATTGAATGAAAAGCGTCCACTCGTGGCATCAGGCGATAGCGCTCTACAATGTCCGCAGGCAGGATCTCAGGTACGTCCTTGCCGTACTGCCGCAAAGCCAGTTGAATCGACTTGCGCAACAAGGTATGAGTCATGTCTCCCCCCAACGGATAAATCGGGGCTAGCTCACCACGCTTGGTCGCACGCTCTGAATCTGCTTCTGTCATCTCACTTACCGTGATTTGCAGCTTGTGCTTGTCCCATTTACCTGTGATGAGAATTTCCTTGCCCGGTGACAGTCTGCTTTTAATAAACGTCTGGTTAAACCAGACAGCGGTTACTACTACCCGGTCCATGACTACCTTGACAGAGATGCGCGATTTTCCTTTTCCGTAAAAACGAACAGAGGGTTCGCCGTACACTGTTCCCGCCAGCGTGACCCTCTCTCCATCTTTTACTTCCGTCAAATCACGCACGCGGTAGTCTTCATAGCGCGATGGGAAATACTCCAGCAAGTCACCGATGCTATGAATTCCGAGTCCAGCAAAAGCCTTCGCCCGCTCCTCCCCTACCCCGTGCAAAAGGGAGACGGGCGCCAAATACGCCTCGGTCATTACTTCTCCATCCGTACGCCGAACACTTTGGCTTCGATCATACGACCTGTCTGGGTTGCTGCCAATCCACCCTGTGCGGTTTCTTTCAGCGTATTCGGCATCGCACAGCCGATCCGATACATCGCTTCGATAACTTCATCTGTCGGAATGACGCTCTTGATCCCTGCCATCGCCATATCCGCTGCTACGGTTGCAATCGCCGCTCCCATCGCATTGCGTTTGACACATGGCACTTCCACCAGTCCAGCTACGGGGTCACAAACCAGACCGAGCATGTTTTTCAAGGCAATCGCTACAGCCTGCGCAGATTCCTCGGGCGTACCACCAGCTATTTCTACAATGGCTGCTGCTGCCATCGCTGTCGCAGAGCCTACCTCTGCTTGACAACCACCTGCTGCCCCTGAAATAAAGGCATTATTGGCGATACAATAACCAATCGCACCAGCTGTGAACAAGTAATTGACCATCTCCTCGCGACTTGGCTGCAGCTTGTCAGACACTGCAAACAACGTACCTGGTACGATCCCACAAGCACCTGCAGTAGGCGTAGCCACGATCGTTCCCATCGCTGCGTTTACTTCATTGACCGCAACAGACATGGAAACGGCATTGAGTAGAGTTGGCCCTGATAAAAAAGGCTTTGTTTTCATATATTCCTGCAGTTTTTTTGCATCGCCACCAGTAAGACCGCTGTGGGAACGAATATCCTCTGTCAAGCCGCGACGCACTGCTTTTTCCATTACATCCAGATTGGCATACATATCCTGCATGATGGCATCCCGCGTACGCTGGGAAACCTCCATCTCCGCTTCAATCATCACTTGGGAGATTTTTTTACCCTGTGATTCTGCCAATTCGACCAGTTCAGCCACATTGCGAAACATCTAGTTAGAGTCACTCCTCTTCATCACTGCCTACGTGGGCACGAGACTTAATTCAACGAAAGCAGGGATACATCAAAAATATGAGGGATCTGCCGAATTTCCTCCAGCACCTCAGGCGAGATTGTCGAATCCGTCTCAATCGCCATCAACGCTTGTGAACCACGGTCATGCCTCGACACTTCCATGAGTCCTACGTTTATGCGATAGTGTGTCAGCACCTGTGCCACTGCGGCAATCATCCCAAAGCGATCCTCATGCAAGACAAGCAAGGTAGGCGTATCAAAGCCTAGCTGCAAGTCGAAACCATTTACTTCCAACACTTCAATTTTTCCTCCACCGATGGAGACACCGACGATCTCTATCTGATGCTGGTCATCGGACAGCTTGATCCGTGCTGTATTAGGATGCTCGGTTAGCACATCTGACGTCGTCAAAACAACTTCCAGTCCCGCTTTCTCAGCAAGGAGCAGCGAGTTTTTCAGTCGCAAGTCAAACGTATCAAAGTCCAGTATCCCGGCAACAGTGGCCACATCCGAGCCATGCCCTTGGTACGTCTTGGCAAACGAGCCATAGAACGTAATCTCGGCGCGCTTCGGCTGCCTTCCAAAGAGCTTTCGCGCTACCCGGCCAATCCGGGCGGCACCTGCGGTATGGGAACTGGATGGACCAACCATGATTGGGCCGATAATATCAAAAACGCTTTTATATTTCAACCGGTTCTCCTCCTGAATCACAAGGGGTTCAACAAGATTCACTCTCATTGTATCCTACAGGCAGATAATACGCTACATAGGAAAGTATGCTAGCTGTTTTTCCCCTGACTTTTTGAAATAAAAACGCTGCCTAGACCCTTCCCCTGCTGAAATGAACGCCTCAGCGTGGGTGATTTTTTTTGCTGTAAGAGAAGGCAGGGCCTTAGGTAAAGTATTTCCCGCGGTTGTCCTTATACGGGATGAAAAAAGCTCCCTCTCATAAAAGAGGGAGCAAAAATATTTACAGCTGTTCTACACCGATCGTAATTCCAGTGTCACCAGGGTCTATCATCTGCACGCGCGTAATAAACCATCCCTCATTACGATCCGTCTTCATTTTTTGGACAGTAACAACCGCCTTGCCCATACCATGCCAGTTGGAAGCAACCAGGTTGTAATCAAAGGTATATTGGGTCGTGGTGTCGTTTACTTGCTTGACCTCCAGCTTTTCCAGCTCTGCCATATGCGGACTGGAGCCACCCGTGACCCAGTAATTCTCCGAAAACTCCGCCTGCGTTTTTTTCCGCAGCTCAGGGGAGAACACCGCATATTGCAGAGCGCCATTGCGCGTCTGAATTCCTTTTACCCAAGTATCCAGCGCCTCTTTTGGGGTAGTTGCCAGCAAAGCATCCTCCAGGCGTGTCACCTGATGGGATTGCATGGTGGATTCAGGCAACGTCACCCTCACCTCATACTTGGCAAGATCAACTGTCGCCTTGCCATGAAATGCTTCCGCCAGCTTGTCTACTGGCACAAGCACATTGCCGTTATCCTGCTTGATGCCCAAATAGGTGGCAGCAAATGGCTGATCATTGATGAATAGGTTCCATTTGCTTTCGGCAAGTGCCGAGCCTGCCAGCAGCATTGTCCCAATCGCTGCTCCCGTGATCCATTTTGTACGTGTCTTCATGACCACCATTCCTTTCTTCTAAAAGTAAGACATAAATAGATGGAAAAACGTTACAGAAAAAAACTTCCCTGTTAGTCAGGGAAGCTTTTGTCATTTCGTTCCTTACAAATCTTTTACCATCACAATTCCTAATAGCCCAGGCCCAGTATGCGTACCAATGACCGGTCCGATCTCTTCCAAATGGGCGTCTGTCACTTGAAACTCCTGCTTCAAGCGTTCCTGAATTTCTGCGGCCTGATCAGGAACACAGCTATGCAGCACGGCAATTTTGACAGGCTGACCTTGAGCGTATTCCTGCAAGGTCTCAAAAACCTTGTTCAACGCCTTTTTAGTTCCGCGTACCTTGTCAAAAGCGCTGACATAACCAGCCGGATCGAGCGTCAAAATCGGTTTGATGTTAAGTAACGAGCCGATGACCGCAGATGCACGTCCAATTCGGCCACCCTTTTGCAGAAACTCCAGCGTATCTACGATGAAGTAGACCTGTACCTCATCGAGATAGCGATCGATCATGTCTAAAATTTGTTCTTTATTTTTACCAGCCTGTGCCGCTTTTGCCGCATCTACACAAATCATGCCGTGCACATAAGACGCTTTACGGGAATCGATCACCGTGATATCGATGTTTTCTTCGAGCATCGACTTCGCAATCATCGCAGACTGGTACGTGCCGGAGAGTGAACCCGACAGGAGAATCGCGATAATGTGCACGCCATCTCCATATTGCTCATGTATGGCTTTGTAGCTTTCTGCAAATTCAAGCGGAGACGGCTGCGAGGTAGTCGGCAGCATCGACGACTGCTTCAGCTTTTCAAAAAAGGCGGTTGAAGAGATGGTCACCCCGTCCTGATAGGTTTCTGATCCGAACATAACCTTCAGCGGAACGGCGACAATTCCTAATGATTGCCTCTCAGTTGCATCAATATCAGACGCACTGTCGGTAAGAATTACAATTGGCATTCACAAGGCTCCTCTCACAATTACTCGACAGAAAAAATAAATGGGTACAGCGGTTGACCGCCTTCCTGGATTTCCACTTCGACTTCCGGATAGGCATCAGTCACAGTTGTCTGCAGTGCTTCTGCCTGCTCTTCTGTCGCTCCTTCTCCGAGGAAGATAGTCACGATCTCTGTTTCATCGTCGACGAGCTGCTTGAGAAGTGTTGTAGCGGATTCCATCAGATCATGACCAGCTGTTACAATTTCTTTTTCAGCGATGCCGATATAATCGCCTTCTGCAATTTCTACATCACCCATGCGCGTATCGCGAACCGCGTGAGTAACCATTCCTGTTTTCACCTGAGTAATTGCTTTTTCCATCGACTTCGCATTCGCCTCAAGCTCGGCATCTGCATGGAAGGAAATCAACGCTGCCAGTCCCTGCGGGATGCTCTTGCTTGGAATTACGGCAACAGGAATCGATGTCAAATCAGCAGCCTGCTGTGCAGCCATGATGATATTGCTATTGTTAGGCAGGATGATGATTTTCTCTGCATGCACACTCTCAATTGCTTTTACGAAGTCCTCTGTGCTTGGGTTCATCGTTTGTCCGCCCTCGACTACCACATGCACACCCATACTGCGCAAAATCTTGGCGATACCCTCACCAGCTGCTACGGCAATCAATCCATACGGAAGCGCATCGCCTTTTGACTGCACGGCTACTTCAACAGAAGGATTTATTTTGCTCTCTTCAGCTTTTAGGATATTCGCATGCTGCTCCCGCATATTTTCGATCTTGAGTCGATGCAGGCTTCCAAATTGTTGAGCGTATTGAAGAACGCTACCTGGATGCTCGGCATGAATATGTACCTTGACGATCTCGTCGTCAGAGACAACCAGCAAGGAATCACCCATGGTATCCAAATGCCCCCGGAATAAGGCTTCAGAAAACGGCTTTTTGTTTGGCTCTGTGCTGTGAACAATGTGAACCATGAACTCTGTACAATAGCCATATGTAATATCTTCGGTTTTCATGTGAATTTGCGCATGGTGCTGCTCAGAAATCAGCTTGTCCAGCTCTTCCTCAGCCATTGCCGGCTTCGGCTCTTTTTGCAGCTCGCCCGGCAATTCTCCACGCAAGGCACGCAAGAATCCTTCATAAATAAACAGCAGACCTTGTCCACCTGAATCTACTACACCTACCTCTTTTAAAACAGGCAGCATTTCTGGTGTGCGCAAGAGGGTCGCCTGCGCCTGCTCGTATGTTTTCTCCATGACAACGACGATGTCATCTGACGTGCGTGCGGCACGAATCGCCATTTCAGCCGCTTCACGAGCCACAGTCAAAATTGTGCCTTCTACCGGTTTCATCACAGCCTGATAAGCAGAATCTACTCCGGCCTTTAATGCGTCAGCAAACTGACGAGTCGTAATGACGTCTTTTCCATTTACTGATTTGCTGAAGCCACGGAACAACTGAGACAAGATTACACCGGAGTTACCACGCGCTCCCATCAGCAAACCTTTTGCCAGCGTAGCAGATGCCTCTGTAATACGTGGAGATTCCTTGCGAGTCAGCTCCTCCACACCTGATGACAGAGTCAGATTCATATTCGTTCCCGTATCACCGTCCGGCACCGGAAACACATTTAATCCATCTACTACCTTCACATTTTCAGACAAAAGGCTAGCCCCAAGGTAAACCATTCGGCTAAACAGCTCGCCATCTAGACGCGTATGTACCAACTGATGTTCCTCCTTATGTATCTATGTCTGTGCGTACTCCCTGCACGAAAATATTAACGGCAGTTACATCTACCCCTACGGTTTGCTCCAGGGTGTAGCGCACACGGCGCTGTACGTTGCCTGCAACCTCGGAAATTTTCACGCCATAGCTGACGATGATATGCATATCCAAAACTACTTCACCGTTTGTATTGTGTACAACGACACCTTTACTCAGGTTATCGCGTCCGAGCAGCTCGGCAATCCCATCCTTCAACGCTTTGCGGGAAGCCATACCTACCAGGCCAAAGACTTCCATGGCCGCGCCTCCTGCAATCCGAGCGATTACGTCTTCTGTTACATCAATTTTTCCGAGAGGTGTACTCATTTCAACTGTCATGCAAGGTCTCCTCCTTTGTTTCCACACATACATATACGGCTGCACTTTCGACATAGTTACGACAAATTTGCCGATATTCTATGAAACAGCTTGACCGCTCTGGAAAGCGTAACCATGCTTCCCTCAATTCTACACTAACAAATATGAGAAATGAAGCGTTTTGTCGAAGCAGATCAGTGTAGAAGAAAACAAGGCTTATCCGCTTGTCAAGTATTGCAATTGACAGCAATGGTGTGCTACTATAGTCGAGTATTTGTATTTCCCACAAGGAAATCCCGTTTAGATGTAACAAGGGAGGTGGATCATAATGGCACGTCGTTGCTTTGTAACAGGTAAATCTGCTAAAGCTGGAAACGCTCGCTCCCACTCCATGCGCGCAACTCGCCGCACCTGGGGTGTTAACGTACAAAAAGTGCGCATTCTTGTAAATGGAAAACCGAAGCGCGTTTATGTAAGTACTCGAGCACTGAAATCCGGTCTCGTAACTCGCGTGTAGTTCTTGCTACGATGCGAAAAAAAGCACCCTCGAGGTGCTTTTTTGCATTTCCTGCTTTAGTTCACCCACTCCTTCAGGAGGCCGAGGTCGCGCCATCATTTTTTCTTATTGAAGGCCTCGATGATGCCGCGAATCATGCCACCCAGGAACTTCGGCAACTTGATGGTGTAAAACCGCATGCTACCCCTCCTCACCGAAATTACTTCCCACGATACAAAACGGTCATGACCGTTTTGTTGACCGCAAGCAGTCACATCCACTTTAATGAAAACCGTCTCGACGTTTTTCACTTTAAAAACAACAAGCCCGCTCCTATGAGTGCCAATGCTAACAGGCTATACCAAACCCACGGAGGTGCCATGTACAACAAAATGGTGATTCCCCCGACAGCCAACAGAGCCCCGAGAACACGTCGCAAGGCGCCCCCCTGTCGCAGGCGATAGGAGCGCAATCCCATTTTATACTGCACCTCCTTCAGGTGTTCTCCCAAACGTGCATATTACATCATATTCTGCTGTCGGATAAACATGTATCCTGCCCGGCGAAAATGTAGACGCAGTTCGCAATAAAAAATCAGGCAACTTACTCGCTGCCTGAATAAAATATGTGAAACCATTGAAGATTATGCAAGTCCAATTACGCTAATCGATCGCGCGCCGGAAACAGTAAGGAAGAGGCACTTCCCAAAACTACGGTCAGGACTACGCCCGAAATGATCATCTCTGGCAAAAGGTACGTAATATTGTAAACGAATGAGTACCAGGCTACAGGAGTTCCTTCTGGGGTATAATGACCAAACCAGACAATCCCGGAAATAAAATGGCACATGAATCTGCCGATTACTCCAATGAACAAGCTACTCCATAAAACCATGATTCGCTGCTTCTTTCCCTCGTAGCCAGAAAGTCGTATGAGGCCAGACAGTCCCAGCGCTGCAAAAGCAAGCGGATAATCCAAAAGCAGCTGGATCGGGGCTACGATCGTGCTGCCTAGCATCAGCTGCAAGAGGCCTACGATTGTCCCAGTTACGATACCTGCTACTACTCCGCGCCGCACGGCAATCAAAGCGATCGGGACCATCACGAGCGAAACAGAGCCTCCCTGCGGCATTTCAAAAACCTTGATCTGGCTAAATACAACAGCAAGAGCGGCCATCATCGCCATCTCCAACAAAGTCAATAATCGTTGTCGATCCAAAAAACTCACTCCTTATAAAACATAATGAATAATGGAAATAGAGCAATCATCTATCAAAGGTGATTCTAGCCCAAGTATATGGCGAAGTCAAAGAGAAAAGCCGCGGCAATAACACTCCGCGACTCTTTTTGCACACTTAGCGAACCTTTTCCAGAAACTGCTTGGCTCGCTCGCTTTTCGGATTTTGAAAAAACACTTTGGGTGGTGTATCTTCCTGCAAGCGTCCATCATCTAAAAACAAGATTCGATCCGATACTTCTTCGGCAAACCTCATTTCATGCGTCACAATCGCCATCGTCATCCCCGTATGCGCCAAGCCCTTCATAACTTCCAGCACTTCCTTCACCATCTCTGGATCGAGCGCAGAGGTAGGCTCATCGAATAACATGATTTCCGGCTCCATGACCAACGATCGAGCGATTGCCACACGCTGCTTCTGACCACCGGACAATCGCGAAGGATAGACGCCTGCCTTGTCGGACAGCCCTACTCGTGCCAATAATTCCTTCGCCTTTTTTTCAGCTTCTGACTTGGACATTCCTTTTACCTTGATCGGCGCGTAGGTCAAATTATTCAAGACAGTCATGTGTGGAAACAGATGAAAATGCTGAAATACCATCCCGATTTGCTGGCGAATTCTCATGACATCTGCTTTTGAATCTGTAATTTCTTCGCCGTTGATCGCAATGCTCCCCGTCGTCGGAACCTCCAACAGATTCATGCAGCGAAGAAGCGTCGATTTCCCAGAGCCGGATGGTCCGATAATCGCAACCACTTCACCTTTTCCAATCTCGGTAGAAATGCCTTTTAATACATCTAGCTGTCCGAATGATTTCGTAATGTTGTCTATCTTAATCACTGCGTCTCATCCTCCGTTCCACGACACGCGCTATCCAGGTCAAGAACATGACCATGACATAATACAGGACACTCGCGATGAGGTATGGCTCAAAGTAACGATAGATCGCCCCTTTGACGACGTTCGCATTTTGCAAAATATCAGCCAAGCCGATGGTGGAAACGAGAGCTGATTCTTTCAAGAGAGCAATTGTTTCATTCACAAGCGCAGGCAATATATTTTTGATCCCTTGCGGCAAGATGATATCCAGCATCATCCGTCTGTAAGGAATCCCCAGAGCTTTTGCTGCTTCCCACTGCCCTTTGTCGACGGCCAAAATCCCGCCGCGAATCGTCTCGGAGATGTACGCTGCTGAGTTCAACGTAAACGTCAGGACGGCTGCTTCCAGCTGTGAGATGTTGTAGCCTGTCAGCTGAGGGGTCGCAAAATAAACAAAGGTGAGCTGCAAAATGAGTGGAGTGCCGCGAAATACGGAAGTATAAGCGACAGCTAGCCAATTCAGCGGCCCGAACTTAGATATTTTAATAAGTGCAAGAATGGAACCCCAGATAAAGCCTAATACAACGGAAAGCAATGTAACCAGTAACGTGACCTTTATCCCTTCAAAAATAAAAGGGATATAGGGCACAATTTGCGCTAAATCCAAATCCATGCCCTTCCCCACTCCTTGCAAAAGTTGTTATTACTTCATGCTGTACGGAGGAGAAATTATTGTCCGAACCATTTTTGAATCAGCTTGTCCATTTCTCCATTTTCCTGCATCTTTTTAATTACTTTGTTAAACTCCTCTACATGCTCCGAGCCTTTCGGGAAAGCGATCGCCGTACCAGTAGATTCTGCGGTTTCAATCGTAGCCAGCTGCAAGCCCTCGTTGTTTTCTACAAAGCCTTTTGCTACATGGTCTTCAATAATTGCCGCATCGACACGGCCAGTCTTTACTTCCTCTACAATTTCACCGATTTTATTCAGCGAAACAACCTGTAGCCCTTGTACAGTTTTAGCCGCATCTTTGGCAGTTGTTTCTTGTGTAGAACCAAGCTGAACCGCTACCTTTTTGCCAGCCAACTGATCAAGCTTGGTGACGCCGGAATCTTTTTTGGAAACGATCGTATTTCTCGCCTCATGGTAAACGACGGAGAAATCAACGTTCTTCTCGCGATCAGGTGTCGGGTTCATACCCGCCATCACGAAATCCGCACGTTTGGTTTGCAAAGCAGGGACGAGTCCGTCAAAGTTCATGTCATTAACTTGCACTTCGTAGCCAAGCTCTTTTCCAATGTATTTGGCAATATCAACGTCAAAGCCGACAATTTCATCCTTCCCGCTCGTCAAATCGTGAAATTCATATGGCTTGAAATCGGCAGAGGTTGCCATCGTCAACGTTTTAGCTCCTCCGGTAGCTGGAGTCGTTTGCTCCTGTCCTGGTTGAGGCTGGCTTGGCTGTTGCCCAGCTCCGGATTGGTTGCCCGTTCCGCAGCCTGTCATTACTGCCATTGCCAAAAGAGAAGAAAGTGCCATTGAAAAGAAAGTATGTTTTTTCATGTTGTACCCCCATTAAGATTGAGTTGCTGCCAAGCCGTCATGTTAGATCGAGATAATTTACACAACAACTTATATTTATGCATAACAATGATTATTTTAAACAATAACTAGACATTTTCAACTGTTTTTTACCCTTATTTTAAATATCCAATATACAGAATTTTATACACAAATTAATTTGATTGACGGCTGTGTATTCTTGACCATTAGTATGTCCTGTTTTTTGATTCCTATTGCTCCGATCCGATATCCCCAATGCAAGACCGCCTCCACGGACACAAAAACTCATTCATGGCAAGAACGAAACACAGGTAATAAGAACTATTTTTGTTCGCATAAAACCTTTTTATCAGACTGGCTTTCATGACTAAAAATGTTGAAACGAGTTTCGCAGAATTTTCACTATTGACGTTGGAAATTTCGTCCTCAAAAGATTCGGGAAGACAGGTAATTAGACTCACAAAATAACTGAGCACATTTTCCTAAATAGCATCCGTTGCCTATAAAGTCCTGCTTTCAATTTTATTTCCCAGCTTGTAATCCGATTATTTCCATGCCTATAATGGATATGGCAAAACTTGGTTCCGTTATCGCTATAATGGAATCTTGTTTTTGCTCTACTTTCGATTGGGCAGACATATACATATTCCTATCGAAAAAAGAAGGAGATGAGATGATGGAAAGTTTGGAAGTAACAAAACCGTTGCTTAGCAATCCCGTTGGCTTCTGGCGTCGTTTTGGAGCCGCTATCTTGGATGGCCTCATTATTGGTATACCTTTATCAATCATTGCGTACTTGATCACAGGGGAAAATCAAGGACACTGGTCTACCAATACAATCTCGACCCTGTATACTCTGTTGCTGCCGATCTTCTGGTATGGATATACCATAGGGAAGAAAATCCTTGGCATTCGTATCGTAAAGGTAGACGGAGAGCCTGTAGGAATTGGGGCTATGCTGCTCCGCGTGCTAGTAGGGGGACTCATTTACGCTATTACTTTTGGACTTGCAGCGATTGCTAGCGCGGTTATGGTTGGTGTTCGTCAAGACAAGCGAGCGATCCACGATTTGATTGCAGGTACTTACGTTACTTCTGATCGACCGTAAGGCAGTTACTTTTACCAAAATGATGGTAGACCGGGAACGCTTTTGTTCTCGGTTTCTTTTTTTGTTCCTGCTCACTGGACCTGCAAAAAAAAGCCATCGGTGCTCAGAAGCACCAAATGGCTTTTGCTTGATTGAATCGTTATCCTCGAACAGCCGCGATTGCTTGCGCCCGATCTGCTTGATTGAATACAGCATTTCCCGCTACAAGAACAGTCGCTCCCGCTTCCGTGCACAGACGCGCTGTTTCGGCATTAACTCCGCCGTCAATTTCAATCTCCACATGTCCTAAGCCACGCTCGTCCAGCATGTGGCGCAGCTCTTTAATCTTCGGCACGACATTGTGAATAAACTTTTGTCCACCGAAGCCTGGATTGACAGTCATCAATAAGACCATGTCCAGATCAGTCAGTACATGTTCAATCGTTGCCAGTGGAGTAGCAGGATTGAGAACAACGCCTGCCTTCACCCCTTGCTCCTTGATCAAGTACAGGGAACGATGCAAATGGCGACATGCTTCCTGATGAACCGTAATCCAATCCGCTCCACTCTTAGCGAACTGCGGGATATACCGATCCGGGTCCTCAATCATGAGATGCACGTCTAGTGGAAGCTTGGTTACCGGACGGATCGCATCTACTATCAACGGCCCGATTGTGATATTCGGAACAAAATGCCCATCCATGACGTCGACGTGGATCCAATCCGCGCCTCCTTTTTCTACATCTCGAATCTCATCGCCCAAACGGGCAAAATCTGCTGACAGGATAGAAGGTGCGATTTTTACCATGGCTTGTTCCTCCGTTGATATTCTTTTAGCTCTTCGCGAAATTGTTTGTAGTTTTCATAGCGCTCCATGCTGAGCTCACCTGAAGCCAGTGCATCCTGTACCGCACAAGACGGCTCACTCACATGCAAGCAACCACGAAACTTGCATTCAGAACTCAGGGCGGCAAAATCACGGAAGCACTCAGCCAAATCCAGCTCGGTAAAATCCATAAACTCCAGTGAACTGAATCCAGGCGTATCAGCAACATATCCTCCACCATCGACCGGAATTAACTCAACATGGCGCGTTGTATGCTTTCCTCGCCCCAGCTTTTGACTGACATCACCCGTTTGCAGGCTGACGCCCGGGAAAAGCATGTTGATGAGCGATGATTTCCCCACACCGGACTGTCCAGCGAATACTGAGATTTTGTCATGCAAAATGTCACGCACTTCCTGCAGCCCCCGCTCTTGGACCGTTGATGTCGGTATGACGGTATAACCGATCGCTTCGTACTTTTTGACAATCTCAGCGACCTCATCCTCTGCTACATGATCCGCTTTGGATAAAACGATCACAGAGTCGATCCCTGCACGTTCTGTGTGCACGAGAAACTTGTCCAGGAGCAGTGGACTAAACTTCGGCTTGTACATCGAAAAAACGAGTACCGCCTGATCCACATTGGAAATGGGCGGACGAACCAGCTCACTGGTCCTCTCGCCCACCTCCATCACATATCCTTCTCCTTCATTAATCGGATCATAGACGACCCAATCACCGACAAGCGGATTTACTTTGGCGTCTTTTTTCTTGAAAAGCCCTCGTGCACGGCAACTGTAGATGCGCCCTTCGTCAGCTACATAGTAGAAGCCACTCAGTGCTTTCACAATCCGTCCTTCTGGCATTCATGTCCCTCCACTATGCTTATGGCAAGCTACTATATGCTACCGGAATGGTTTGATACTCAGTAAACTGGGTGTCAGTTGGACGTTTGATCGTCGCAACGACCTTTCCGTCCTGTTGTGGCGAGAGAACCAGTGGAACCCCGTATTCCTTGCTCTCTGTAATTTTTTCCTGGTATTCCACCTTATTGTTTCCGCGTGCATCTGTAACTTCGATCTTGATTTCAATTTCTTCGCCCGGAACTACCTCGACGTAAACAGGTATATTCGGGAATTTGGCGTCTGCAGGATATTGTCCGTTGCTCACCGTTAAAGGAACTGTAACCCCTCTTTGCACCTGCATGCCTGGGTCGTGTGGATAAGTTGAAAGCACGACTCCCGCCTTATCCGTTGTATAGGACGGCACTTCTTTAATTTCTACCGAAAGGCCTTCCTTGTACAACTCAACTTGCGCAGCTTCCGCGGATTTTCCTATGACGTTTGGCATTTTGATGAAGCCTTTTCCTTTGCTGACCGTTACGGTTACCTTATCCTTCGTCGGATATACCTTGGCATTTGCTTCAGGCGACTGCTTGATAACCTGCCCCACCTCAGCCTGATCGTCCGTGTCTTCCACAATGGTGACATTTTCCAGCTTGAAGCCTGCTTGTTTCAAAGTGTCTTCTGCTGTCGAGCGCGGCAATGAAACGAGATTTGGCATATCGATTTGTTCCTGCCCCTTGCTCACATAGATCGTCACGACGGCCTTTTCCTTCAGCTTCATCGTGGGCCCCGGATCCTGCCTGATGACCATGCCCTTTTCGATGGTGTCATGGGCCGCCTCGATGACTTGCGGGACGAGCTTGGCCTCCTCGATTTTTTTCGTGGCCAGAGATACTTCAATTCCTTCCACTGAAGGAACCGATACCTCAGGAACAGACGGCACCACATTCAACAGCAGATTGAAGCCGAAGAACGCGAGCACGAAGAAAAGCCCAATTCCTGCTAACCAGAGAATCGTTTTTAGCCACCACTTTTTGGCTGGCTTCTCTTCTTCTAAGTCATCTTGCGGCTCTTGGCGCTTGCGCTGTCCGCTACCTGTCCGACCGTTGGTGTTGCCCTCCATCATTTCCGGTGTAATGATAGGAACGACTCTTGTCATTTCATCATCCTCAGGAAAGATCAGCTTGTCTTCATGCAAGCGTTCTGGAAATAGGCAGGTCTCCAAATCTTCAAGCATTTCTCTTGCTGAAGAGTAGCGGAGAAACGGATCTTTGACGAGCGCCTTGAAAATGACGTTTTCCACGCTTTGCGGGATTGCCGGGTTTACGGTACGCGGCTCGGGCAGTGGCTCCTGCAAATGCTTGAGAGCTACAGAAATTGGCGAATCCCCGGAAAAAGGAAGCTCACCTGTAACCATTTCATAAAGCACAATCCCCAGTGAGTACAGATCCGACTTTTCTCCTGTAATGCCACCTCTAGCTTGCTCTGGAGAAAAATAGTGCACCGACCCCAGCATCGCATTTGTATGTGTAATCGTGGCGGAGGTAACCGCTCGGGCAATCCCAAAGTCCGTTACTTTTACCCGTCCGTTTTTTCCAATCATGATGTTGTGCGGCTTGATGTCTCTGTGAATAATTTGATTCTGATGCGCATGGTCGAGAGCATCACAGATCTGTTCGGCAATTCTAACCGCTTCTTCAACAGGCAAAGCTCCCCGCTGAATGATGACTTCTTTTAACGTGTAGCCTTCTATGTACTCCATCACCATGTAATGGGTATCGCCTTCTTGGCCTACATCGTAAACCCCCACCACATTGGGGTGAGACAAGCTTGCTACAGCCTGTGCTTCGCGTCGAAACCGATTCACAAAGTCTTCATCCGTGCAAAACTGCGAGCGCAGTACCTTGACGGCTACCGGACGATTCAAAATCAAATCTCTGGCCTTATATACAATAGCCATACCGCCCCCACCGACGCGGGATTCCAATTGGTACCGTCCTCCCAGTCGTTGACCTTCCATCTCTCTCACCCCTCTTTCTGACTGGTATCAGGCGTATTTCGGACGGCTACCAGTGTAATGTTATCTTCTCCACCAGCTGTCAATGCCTCATCTACGAGGCCGTCCACCTTTGCTTGCAACGATACCATTCTATTCAACCACTCTTCCAAGGAACTGTTGCTAACCTTATTGCTCAATCCATCTGAGCAAATAAGAACAACATCGCCATCTGACCATGAAAACTGTCCCAGATCAATCAAAACATCCGGTTCCGTTCCAAGCGATCGCATGATCACATTGCGATGAGGATGAACAGATGCTTCTTCCGGCGTAATCTGTCCATTTTTTAGCAGCTCGTTCACAAGGGAGTGATCTTCTGTTTTCATGACAAGCCCATCCTGGCTAAAGTGATACAGACGGCTGTCGCCAATATGTGCGGTTATGACTGAGGTAGGACCAAGCAAGGCAGCAACAACTGTCGTACCCATGCCATTACATTCCGGATGCTCCTCTGCATACTCATAAACCTCTTTATTGGCGAGCAGGACGGCGTTCATCAATTGCTCACGCGCGTCCTCTCCGTCTATATCCTTCTCCAAGTGGCGCAGTTCTTTTACTATTCTTTCAACAGCGAGCCTGCTGGCAATATCGCCAGCCTGATGACCGCCCATACCATCTGCTACTACTGCCAGTACACGTCCGTTCAGGTCCTCTACACAGGCAAAGTAATCTTCGTTTACCTGACGGATGCGACCGACATGGGATTTCATCGCGATATCCATGGCATCACCCCACGGTTTCTTTAGCGTGTTGTGCCCTCAATTGTCCACAGGCAGCTGCAATATCACTGCCTTGCTCGCGTCTGATGGTCACATTGATTCCCTTATCCTCCAAAATACGTTTGAACTGAAATATCTCGTCACGCGGTGTACGTACATAATCACGCTCCGGCACATAGTTTACCGGGATCAGATTGACGTGGCACAGCATGTCGCCGATCAGGCTAGCCAGCTCTTCGGCATGCTCTGGCTGATCGTTTTTCCCTCCAAAAAGGCCATATTCAAAGCTGATTCGACGACCTGTTTTGTTTATATAATGATGGCAGGCTTCCATCAGCTTAGCAAGCGGAAAGCCGCGGTTGATTGGCATCAGGCTACTACGCAGCTCTGTGTTTGGAGCATGGAGAGAAATAGCCAGATTCACTTGTCCGCCTCTTTCAGCAAACTCATAAATTTTTGGCACAATACCACTGGTGGAGACCGTGATGTGGCGTGCACCAATGTTCAATCCACGGTTGTCGTTGATGACTGCCAGGAAAGCCATCAAGCTCTCAAAGTTCTCAAACGGCTCCCCAATCCCCATAACGACGACGTGGCTTACGCGCTCACCATCTGCGTCCAGTCTGCGCTGAGCCATCAATACTTGTGATACGATTTCACCTGCATCCAGGTTACGTTTGAGCCCGCCGAGTGTTGATGCACAAAACGTACAGCCAATCCGGCAGCCAACCTGTGTAGTCACACAGATGCTGTTTCCATAGTTATGGCGCATAATTACTGTTTCAATGGCATGTCCGTCGACCAGCTGGAACAAAAACTTGATCGTTCCGTCTTGAGATTCCTGATGAGTAATTTCTTTTAACGGGTCCATCCGAAATGTATCGGTCAGCTTTTGACGCAAATCCTTGGACAGATTGCTCATTTCATCAAAAGAAGTCACGCGCTTTACATAGAGCCAGTCAAAAATTTGCTGGGCGCGAAATGCCTTGTCTCCGATTTCAGTGAGCCATGCTTTCATTTCATCTTGCGTCAAACTGTAAATGAGCGGCTTTGCGCTCGTAAATGTTGTAATCGGCATTGCTATTATTCACATCCTCAAAATCATTGCTTAAATTGTCATTCTATCATTGTACCTCTACTGGCGTCTCGCTTCAAACGGTTTCGACATCCAATCAACAAATGCGTCGCTTTTCCTAGTGTAAACAAATCCACAGGACCGCAAACAAAGGAAAGGAGTGGCACTCATCCAACCTAATGCGCCACCCCTTCTTTGCTTATTTTTTCCGTTTCAATCGCGCAATAAAGAAGCCATCACTGTCGAAGTCATGGGGCAAAATTTGTATATACGCTCCCGTTTCATCCACCTTATCACGAACGGCTTGCGGTAGATCATCCCGAAGCGTATCATCCAGCATAAATTCCGGATGCTCAGCAATAAACCGACGAATGATGTCCTGGTTTTCTTTTGGCTCAATCGTACACGTGCTGTAAACCATTATGCCGCCTGGAGCCAGCATTGTGGACAGACTCTTTAATAGCTCATATTGCAGCTGCGCAATTGTGCGAACATCCTCAGGTGTCTTGTTCCATTTGAGATCCGGCTTGCGCCGGATGACCCCAAAGCCAGAACATGGTGCATCCAGCAGAATCCGGTCAAATGTACCCAGACCTTTTTCAGGCAAATCAAGCGCATCACTGACGATGGGCTCAATGATGGTAATTCCGAGTCTTTTCGCTGCACTCGCAATCAAATCGCGTTTGTGAGGGTGAATATCACTGGCGATAATTTGCCCCTGATTCCCCATCAACTCCGCTATATGAGTCGTTTTCCCGCCTGGAGCTGCACAAGCATCCAGAACCCGCATGCCTGGCTTTGGCGCAAGCGCTGGCGCTACCAGCATGGAGCTTTCATCCTGAATGGTAATAAATCCGTCTTTAAACCAGCGCGTACCGGCTACATGACCGCCTTCGATCAGCAAACCATCAGGACTCAAAGTCGACTCGTTTACCGCTCCGCCTTGCTCTGCTAGCTGCGTCAAAAGCTCGTCCTTTTTGACCTTCAGTGTATTTACCCGAATCGAGCTGTGCGGTGTGCGGTTGTTCGCTTCACAGATTGCTTTTGTCGTCCCTTCCCCGTATTCCTTGATCCACTGGCGAACCAGCCATTCTGGATGGGAAAATGCAACGGAGATACGCAGAGCAGCATCGCCCTCAGGGAGCCGATCCCATACCTCAGGTTGACGCAAAACGTTGCGCAACACACCATTTACCATTGAAGCGATCCCTTGATGTCCACGTTTTTTCGCAATCTCTACAGCCTCGTGTACCGCTGCACGCTCGGGAATCCGATCCAAAAAGCGAATCTGATACAGACTCAGACGCAAAAGATTGCGCACCCAAGCCTGTATCTTTTTCCCTCCGACAAAATGGGACAGCACGTAATCCAGCATTAATTTGCGTTGGATCGTGCCGTACACCAGCTCTGTTACGAGCCCAACATCAGAAGTATTCAGCTCTGTGCGATCCAAGACATTGCGCAGCTCAAGATTGCTGTAAGATTTATGCTCTTCAACCCTGTTCAGTACATCCAGGGCGATATCTCGTGCTCCCTTTTTTGCCACGGACTATTCTCCTACCTTTGTGCCGATTTCAATGTTTGCGCCCGCTCCACGCAAAAAGTCGAGAGCACTCATACGTTTTTTTCCTTCTGGTTGCAATTCCGTAATTTTTACCGCACCGTCGCCGCAGGCTACGATCAAGCCATCCTCTTCACGCGCAACGATGGTTCCTGGCTCGTTTCCTGCTGCCTTTCCTGCTAGCTTTTCCACCCACCATAGTTTCCAGACCTTGCCTTGGTAAGACGTAAAAGCAACCGGCCAAGGATTCAAGCCGCGGACCTGGTTATAAATTTGCTCCGCTGTACGCGTCCAGTCAATGCGCTCGTCTGTGCGCTTGATATTGGGAGCAAATGTAGCTTCCTCATGGTTTTGTGGCTGTGCCTCGATCGAACCTGCGAAAAGCTGCGGAATCGTCTCCATCAAGAGGGCAGAGCCTGCAGCAGCCAGCTTGTCATGCAAAAGACCAACTGTATCCCGTTCCTCTATCGGAACGACGACCTTGGATAGCATGTCCCCTGCATCAAGAGCTTCCACCATGTACATAATGGTGACTCCAGATTCCTTTTCGCCTTCTACGATCGATTTATGGATAGGAGCGCCTCCACGGTATTTCGGAAGCAAGGAAGCATGGACGTTGATGCAGCCGTGTTGTGGTGCGTCCAGCAAGCGCTTAGGCAGGATTTGTCCATAGGCTGCTGTCACGATTAAATCAGGAGAGAGTGCCAACACTTCTTCCAGCGCCTCTTCCACTTTAATTTTTTCTGGCTGCAATACAGGAAGTCCATGACGCAAAGCCGCCTCCTTGACGGGGGGCGGCGTCAACACTTGCTTGCGTCCTACGGGACGATCTGGTTGGGTTACGACTCCGATCACATTGTATCCAGCTTCCAGCAGGGCTTCCAGGCTTGCTACCGCAAAATCAGGGGTTCCCATAAACAATATGCGAGCATCTTTCAAATGATTTATTCCCCTTCCTCGTCCGGGCTGATTTGATACACTTTGTCAGCGACATCGATGAACAATACGCCGTTCAAGTGATCAATCTCGTGCTGGGAGCAACGGGACAGCAAATCATCTGCTTCCAATTCAATTTCATTACCAAAGCGATCCTGCCCACGCAGTTTAATCCACTTGTGGCGGCGTACATCCCCACGCAGGCCAGGGATGCTAAGGCACCCTTCCGGATAATCGAATTGTTCGCCTTTATGCTCCACGATTTCCGGATTTACGATTTCGATAAGTCCCTCGCCACAATCCATCACGATTACACGCTTGGAAATACCGACCTGTGGTGCAGCGAGTCCCACTCCATCTGCGTCGTACATCGTATCTGCCATATCATCGAGCAGCTTGTGCAGGTTAGAGTTGAACTTCGTTACAACCATCGCTTTTTCTCGCAGGATGGCGTCAGGATGTTTAACAATTGTGCGAATAGCCATGTGATTCATATCCTCCCTAAAGCAGTACATACGGATCAACATCTATGGTCATCAGTACTTTCTGCTGTTTGTTCCATTCTTCAAATGCTGCTGTTGCCTGAGAAAGCAATTCAGCCAAATGCGGCTCATCCCGATATTTTAGCATGATCTGAAAGCGAAATCTATCCTTCACGCGAGCAATGGGCGATGCTACAGGTCCGAGCAGGATCGTCGTTTGGGCCAAACGCTGTCGCAAATAATCAGCCATTGTATGCGCACCGCGAATGACAACCGGGACATCCTCATGGCTAAAGGTGATTAACACCAAGCGGAAATAAGGTGGATACCCAGTGCGCCGGCGCTGTAGCATTTCATCGTGATAGAAGGAAGGATAGTCATGCTTGGTCGCATGCATGATGCTATAGTGCTCCGGAGTATAGGTCTGGATGACTACATCTCCTGCCAGTTCATGACGTCCCGCACGTCCGCCTACTTGCGTCAGCAGCTGGAATGTTTTTTCCGCAGCCCGAAAATCCGGCAGATGCAAGGACGTATCGGCAGCAATAATTCCAGCCAGCGTCACGCGTGGAAAATCAAGTCCTTTTGCAATCATTTGCGTACCGAGCAGCACGTCACCTTGACCCGAACGGAACTTATTCAACAGCTCTTCATGCGACCCTTTGCGAGAGGTTGTGTCGACATCCATCCGAATGACGCGAATTCCTGGAAACAACTTCGCCAGCTCCATCTCCACCTTTTGCGTTCCTGTACCAAAAAAGCGAATATGCTCACTTTGACACTCAGGACAATGGGCAGGCTGAGCAATCGTATATCCGCAATAATGACAACGTGCCGTATGATTCGTTTTATGGTAGGTGAGCGAGATATCGCAATGTATGCAACGCATCGTGTACCCGCAGGAGCGGCACATCACGAACGTAGAAAAGCCGCGCCGATTGAGAAAGATTACCATCTGCTCTTCTTTTCGCAAACGATCTTCAATCATTTCGTGCAGCTTGCGGCTAAACATCGAGCGATTCTGCGCTTGCAGCTCCTCGCGCATATCGACGACATGCACCTCTGGCATCGGCCGATTCCCTACGCGGTCAGGCATTTGCAGCAGCGTGTATCTTCCTCGCGTCGCCAGCGCGTATGTCTCCAAAGCAGGGGTCGCACTTCCCATCAACAGGACTGCGTCATTTTCCTTTGCTCGCCATATCGCCACTTCCCGCGCGTGATAACGGGGGGTCTCTTCTTGTTTATACGAGCTTTCGTGCTCTTCATCAATGACGATCAGACCCACATTTTGAAACGGGGCAAAAATAGCTGAACGTGCACCGACTACGACCTTTACTTGCTTGCGAATGATTTTACGCCATTCGTCAAAGCGTTCACCAGAAGACAAGGCACTGTGCAAAACAGCTACGTCTGCACCAAAACGACCCTTGAATCGCTCCACCATCTGAGGCGTCAGCGAGATTTCCGGTACGAGAAAGATTGCCTCGCGTCCTTTTGCCAAGGTTTGCTCGATCGCCTCTAGATAGACCTCCGTCTTGCCACTGCCAGTCACTCCATGGAGCAAATAAGAGGCGTACGTATGGGATTGAACAGATTGCAAAATGGGTGTCAGTACTTCTTGCTGCAACGAAGTGAACTCTGGCTTCGCTTTTTCAGAGAATCTCCTATTGGCATACGGATCACGATACACCTCGACCTGCTCGATGGCGATCCAGCCTTTGGCTTCAAGACTTTTCAACGGGGAACGGCTGATCCCATGCTCATCTCGCATCATCTGAACAGAAAAGGAATGCCCCTCATGTTCGGCAAAAAGCTGAAGGACCCGGCGCATTTGTTCAGCACGTGCAGGCAAAGAAGCAATCGCTTCCTCAAGCTGCGGTTTCTCCAGCAAGCTTTTCACGAAGGACTGCTGCTTGCGAGTAATCCGGTCGGTCACCTGGTATTCCGTTGCCAAAAGACCGCTGCCAATCCAGCCGGGCACGAGCATATACTCATCCGGAAACTGTTTTTCTACCTCTGCAAGCGGCAGATGCCGTTTACGATGAAGCTCCCACAGCAGTCCTGACTTTCCACATGTCTCTTCATTTAGTGCCTCGGTTGCCGTGAGCCACTTCTCCGATTTGCCTTTGAGTACGGCTGGAATCATGGCTTGTACGGCTGTGACCCAAGGACATAAATACTGCTTAGACATCCATTCACTCATTTTCAGCAGTTCAGCAGTGAGTGGCGGCGTATCATCGAGCACCTGCTCCACGTCTTTTAGGCGCGAGTTTTCTACCTGATCAACCGTTTGCTCCAAGATGCTGATAACATAGCCCTGAAGCTTGCGTGGACCGAATGGAACAATGACTCGGCTCCCTACATGAATGATCGGGGTCAGCCAGTCCGGAACGCGATAGTCAAAGGGCCGATTCGTCCGATTAACTGGCACGTCCACAATGATTTGGGCGATCATGACAGCTCCGATAGCGCACGCTGCGAAAGCTTCACTAAAACGGTATCCAAAATTTTCTCGGCCACAGCTCGCTTGCTTAGTTTATCCAGTGCCAACTGCTCCCCTGCGCGAGTCATAATCGTAACCACATTCGTATCGCTGCCCATACCTGCACCCTCAGTCAGCACGTTGTTGGCTACGATCATATCGAGGTTCTTTCGCTCAATTTTGGACTGCGCGTGCTTTAAAACATCCTGCGTTTCGGCAGCAAAACCGACCACAAATTGTTTGGTCTTGCGCTCCCCGACCGTCTTTAAAATATCTGGCGCTTTGTCCAGCTCTAAAACGAGTGGTCCGTCGCCTTTTTTCATTTTATGCTCTTGGACTGTTTTCGGACGATAATCCGATACAGCCGCAGATTTAATCACAATATCACTCTCGGGCAAATGCTGCATGACAGCATCAAACATTTCCTGCACGGATTCCACAGCGACGAACTCAACTCCAGCAGGACGCTCCAACGAGGTTGGACCACTTACGAGCGTCACCTTCGCTCCTCTATCCCGTGCCGCTTCTGCGATGGCATAGCCCATCTTGCCGGAAGCATGGTTTGTAATGTAGCGGATCGGATCGATTTTTTCACGTGTCGGACCGGCTGTTACCAAGACATGCTTCCCTGCCAAATCCTGCGTTTGCTCAGGTACTTGCTTTTTCTCGAAAAAGGCAACAACTGCTTCGACGATTTCCTCTGGCTCCGCCAAACGCCCTTTGCCAATCCACCCACATGCCAGGAGTCCTACACCGGGCTCGACGAACTGATAGCCATAGTCTATAAGCTTGTCCATGTTGGCAGCTACAGCTGGGTGCCCATACATGTTTACATTCATGGCAGGAGCAACCATGACCGGTGCCTTTGTCGCCAGGATCGTCGTCGTCAGCATGTCATCCGCAATTCCGTTCGCCATTTTCCCAATGATATTTGCTGTTGCCGGAGCGACCAACACGAGATCAGCCTTGTCCGCAAGCTCGATATGACTGATCACATGCGGGTCCGGCTCGGTAAATGTATCTGTATATACAGGCAGATGTGATAATGCCTGAAACGTCAATGGTTGTACAAATTGCATGGCACTTTGCGTCAAAATAACATGCACAAGAGCACCAGCCTGAGTCAGTTTGCTAGTGAGCGCCGCTGCCTTGTACGCAGCAATCCCCCCCGAAACCCCCAGTACGATTCGTTTTCCAGCAAGCGAGTGCATCCCTAAAACTCCCCTCTCTCCATATCGGAAAAAAACAACCTGCTTGGAGGTTGTTTTTGGGTGGAAATCCTTATTTGCGTCCGTCTAGAAATTCGTGCACGAGTTCATCGGAGATAAACTCTTCAAGAGAAAGCCCTACAAATTTTTTGGATTTTGGTCTCACTACCTGGACTTCACTGTTCTCACGCAATTGTCTTGCTCTCTTGGATGCGATTGTCACCAGGATGTATTTGCTTTCCGCTTTTTCTGTCAACTCATCGATAGATGGGTACAACATAATTTATTCAACCTCCTTCAGCCATTTACGATACTTGTGAACCTGACGTTCTTTTTTCAAATGCTCCGCGGTGATAATCGCCTGAATGCGGTCACAAGCTGACTCTATGACGTCATTCACTACAACGTAATCGTAATGATCCATCAGCTCGATCTCTGCACGCGCCACTTCCATGCGCTTGGCGATAATCTCTTCCGTCTCCGTTCCGCGGCCAATAATTCTGTTTTCCAGCTCGTGGAGGTCAGGCGGGGCAAGAAACAGGAATGTGCCCTGCGGAAAGCTTTCCTTTACCTGCAATGCGCCCTGAACTTCGATCTCTAGTATAACATCTTTACCCTCATCCAGCATTTCATCCACAAATTGGCGAGGAGTTCCGTAAAAATTGCCTACATATTCAGCCCACTCTAACAGAGCGTCCTCTTCGATCATTTGTTTAAACTGTTCTTTTGATTTAAAAAAGTAGTTGACTCCCTCTACTTCTCCTGGACGTGGCGAACGCGTGGTTGCTGAAACAGAATACACAAGATCAGGCATTTTTTCTCGAAGCGCCTTGCATACTGTCCCCTTTCCCACTCCGGCAGGTCCGGAAAGAACTAAAAGAAGACCACGATCAACCATGCTCATTATTTACACTCCTACTTTATTCGTCCGATTCGTCATCCTTTGTAGTCAGGCGCTGTGCTACCGTCTCTGGTTGTACAGCCGACAAAATGACGTGATCGCTATCTGTAATAATAACGGCCCGTGTCCGTCTCCCGTAGGTTGCGTCAACTAGCATGTTACGGTCACGCGCTTCCTGAATAATCCGTTTGATAGGAGCTGACTCCGGACTTACAATAGAAATAATGCGGTTGGCGTTTACAATATTGCCAAATCCGATATTGATTAGCTTGATTGCCATGACGGCCCAGCCCATCCTTTCATCCTACTCAACGTTCTGTACTTGCTCTTTCATCTTCTCCAGCTCACTCTTGATCTCAACTGCTAGATGCTGGATGCGCAAATGATTCGCCTTGGATGCGATTGTATTTGCCTCCCGATTCATTTCCTGCAGCAAAAAGTCCAGTTTCCGTCCGACCGCTTCGTCCTTTTCAAGCTGCTCCATGAATTGATGACAATGGCTTTTTAAGCGGGTAATTTCTTCGCTGATATCACTTTTGTCTGCGAAAAAGGCAACCTCCTGGGCTAAGCGCCCCATGTCCAATTCGAACGGAGCTTGATTGGCCCAGTCGTTCAAGCGTTGATGCAGACGGCTGTGGTACTCCTCTACACCGAGTGGAGCTAGTGCCTGAATTTCCTGGTTCCACACACACACTTGTGCAAGGCGTTTTGTCAGGTCGGCATAAAGCTGTTTCCCCTCTGCCATTTTCATGGAGAGCAAATCTTGTGCTGCTGCTTGGACTTGGGAAAGCAACCAATCGATTATTTCATCGCCATTTGCTTCTTCTAATTCCTTGGTATGTAACACTCCTGGGAAGAGTAACACGTCTTTTGCTGTCAGGACTGTCTCCAGCGAAAATCGCTGGTCGATTTCACGTGTCAGCGAAACAAACTGCTCTGCCACATCCCAATTGATGGAAGCGGCTGAAGAGGCTTGAATCGATTCCACAGAAACGGTTACTTCGAGACGACCGCGTCGGACAAACTGAGCGACCAGCTTTCGTACAGGGTCCTCCAGCATACTCCAGGCTTTTGGGAGGCGAACAAGGATCTCGGAAAACCGATGATTAACAGCCCGAATCTCGACTGTCAATCGTGTGGAGCCTTTTACTTCATCTATTCTTCCATAACCTGTCATGCTTCGAATCACAATTTTTCACTTCCACAGGCGTAAAATCGTTAATTAATTATAGGAGACAAGTCTTGGCAGTGTCAACCGAAGCCGTATCCGGACAACAAGATTCCTCCTTGCTTATGCTTTATGCTACACTGTGACTGGCAACGATTCTGATATTATTTCGCTTTTCGATGTATTCTTCTTTAGATTGAGGTGACCTATTGTGGCTTTTGATGGCGTAGTAACCCGTGCTGTAGCCCGGGAGTTACATAAGCTGGTGGGTGGACGAATTTCCAAAATCCATCAACCCCACCACAGTGATATTGTGATGCAAGTACGAACACAAGGAGAAACAGTGAAATTGCTGCTCTCCGCAAATCCTACCTACCCTCGTCTCCACATCACAACAGAGGAGTTCTCCAATCCATTGGAGGCACCTATGTTTTGCATGCTGTTGCGCAAGCATTGTGAAGGTGGAATGATTGAATCGATTTCACAAGTGGATATGGAGAGAATTATCCATATCGATGTACGTACGCGGGATGAGCTCGGTGATACAGCAGTCAGACGTATTATTATCGAAATCATGGGCAAGCACAGCAACATTATATTAATTGACCCGGCGACTGGAATCATTCTGGATAGTGCCATGCATGTCACGCTTGCCATTAGCCAGTATCGACAAGTAACACCAGGGCGTCCCTATGTATCTCCTCCCAGCCAGGACAAAAGTGATCCACTTGCTGCGAGTCAGCAGGATTTCATTTCCTCAATTGACTGGAATAGTGGCCGACTGGACAAGCAGATAGTCGATGCCTATACAGGAATCAGCCCTCTCCTCGCCAAAGAAATTCTTCATCGAGCCGGTCTGGCCAATCGCGAGACGCTGTGGGCAGCCTTTTCAGAGGTCATGGATGCATTCAAACAGCAAGTTTATGTACCGAACATCGTTGAAACGAAGGACAAGGCTTATTTTCATGTCGTGGAGCTGACCCATCTTCAAGCAGAGTCCACCACGCCTTTCCCAACCACGCAAGCACTTCTCCAGGCCTACTATGAAGGAAAAGCACTCCGCGATACGGTCAAGCAGCGAGCATATGACCTGATCCGTTTTGTCACTGGGGAACGCAACAAAAATGAGAAAAAGATTGAAAAACTGAAACAGACGCTGCAATACGCGCATGATGCCGAATTATTTCGCCTGTATGGTGAGCTGATTACAGCAAATATGCATCAGATGAAGCGCGGTGACAAAGAGCTTGTGACAGTCAACTGGTATGACGAGACAGGCGGTACCGTAACCATTCCGCTAGATCCATTAAAAACACCGTCGGAAAATCTTCAGTCGTACTACAAGCGTTACAACAAAGCTAAAAACAGT
Organism: Brevibacillus sp. SIMBA_040; assembly: GCF_046535075.1. Taxonomy (NCBI): domain Bacteria; kingdom Bacillati; phylum Bacillota; class Bacilli; order Caryophanales; family Paenibacillaceae; genus Brevibacillus; species Brevibacillus sp. SIMBA_040. The sequence goes on along the minus strand of NZ_JAWRXI010000005.1, from coordinate 289,106 downwards.
CTGCAAGTCGTTGGAGAACAAATTGAGCAGGCGAAAATGGAAATTTTGTATTTGGATGGCCTACTGGTTCAGCTCGCCCACGCCAGCCTAAAAGAAGCCGAAGAAATTCGCGAGGAGCTCATCGAGCAGGGCTATGTACGTGACCGTAAAAAACGCGGCCCGCGCAAGAAAAAAGAGACCAGACCAGAGCTGGAGGTTTATTTTTCAAATGATGGTACCGAAATTCTCGTCGGAAAAAATAATAAGCAGAACGAGTATCTAACCAACAAGCTCGCTTCCGCTCACGACACATGGCTCCATACAAAAGACATTCCCGGGTCACACGTCGTCATCCGCGCCCGAGAATTTACCGAAGAAACATTGCTCGAAGCAGCTACGCTTGCTGCTTACTTCAGCCGTGCCAAACAAGGCAGTCAGATTCCTGTCGACTACACGCTGATCAAGCATGTAAAAAAACCAAGTGGTGCAAAGCCCGGTTATGTCATATATGAGCAGCAGCGCACACTGTTTGTCACCCCTGAGGAAGGTCTCATTCGCCAGCTGAAATTGAATACGCCATCCACGCATAGCGAAACTACCTAAGTTCATACTAAGAGCATGAAAGGGGGTGTCCGTTCCTTGCACATCTTACTCAAGCTCTTAGTGAATGGAATCATAGCGGTTCCGGGGCTTTTGTGGTCTGGAACGTCTTTTGCGTTTGCCTTGCTGACAAGCATCATCGGCAGCTTGCTCGCTTACGCATTGGTTGATGCCTTTATCCTGCCGAGAACGAACAATACATTTGCTAGCACAGCTGATTTCTTGTTCGTGTTTGCATTCTTTTGGGCTAGCTGCTCTGCTTTTGCCCAGTCCTATGTATTATCTGGCTTGTTGTTGACGGCGTTCGTCATTACAGTGGTTGAATACTTTTACCACAGCTACCTGCAGCATCGTGGGGTGCATCACTCCAAGCATCCGGGTTAATGATCAATTTTCTATTTTGGAAGGGGGATCAGGATGAACGTCATCGGCATCATCCAGACCGATTTAAATGAATTCAGCGTGTTGTTCGACCAAGATCAGGGCGGTAACCAGGGAGGACAAGGAAGCAATGGTGGGCAAAGTCAGAATCAAAGCCAGAGTCAAGGCGGACAAGATTCTGCGGACAGCGACTCCATGTTTCTCAGCTTTTTAGATGAGCAGCCTAGCTCCAATGAGGGTACTAGTAACAGTGCCCAAGGCGGACAAGGCGGGCAGGGTGGCCAGCAAAACGGCCCGCAAGAAATGACGGTCCGCATCAAAGGAATTCCGGAAGGACAAAAAGCGAATTTCTTGCAAATGTATCAAATCATTCAGGACGCCAAGGATTCTCAAACGTTGGAGCAATCATTGACGATCGTAGGCCAGGGTGATCAGCAGGACAGCCCCGGCGGACGGGATGGCAAACAAAATCAGGGCCAGGGTCACGGTTCTGGAAATCAAAACTAATTACTCACCAGCCCCACAACAAAACCACCTGGAATGGCTCCAGGTGGTTTTGTCCGATGCTATAAGAAAACCTTTATCGATGCCTCCTCAAGGAAGAGCAACCGCTTTTAGCGGAAGGTTTCCATACGCTCCGGAATTCATAAGCGTAGCACTTATAAATTCCTATACGTTCAAAAAGGCATGAATCTATTGAATACAGCCAAGTCCCCGCTCTGCCGTTGACCTCATGTTTCTATAACCTGCGCTCACACAGGTGGGTGACCCTTTCGTGCTTCAGCCTTCCCATGCATCCATTTGGAGGTGGGCCTGACATCTACAGCGAATTTCCGTCTCCCGAAAAACACGTATAAGGTTAGAAACATTTACGGCCTATCGTACATCGCAGGATCTTGATATACATACTCTATCACAAAATTCATTCCTGCTCAACGGATAATCTTCCCGTTTTCGCAGATGCACCAGGAATTACGCCCAGCTTCACCAGACGCTGTAAACCGTCTTCTGACAGGTTTAGCTTCCGTTTTAACAGCTCATGTGTATGATCAGTAAACCATGGAGGTGATTTGCGATCTCCCTCCGTATGAGTCTGCTTTTGCCTCGCCAGACGCAATTCCTTTTTCTCCACGAGAGGCAGGGTATACGCAATTTCACGACTCGTTACATACGAGCTGTCCGCCCATCTATCCAGCTCTTCCACTGCTGTCAGGCAGCAGTCGACCTCGATTCCAAGCTCGCTCCACTCCGCTTGGGTTCGTGATAAGAACAACGCTTTCATTTCCTCATAAATCTCAGGCTGTTGAATGATTGTCGCCAAATGGTGCAGCTCCCAGTCTTCTCGACCGACTGCCCGGCAGAAATTGAGCCAAAATTTCTCTTCGAGGGCAGCAAGAGCTACGTAGTGTCCGTCCGAGGTTTCGAATACGTGATAGGCTAACCTTCCCTGCCTATTGGATTGATCCCAAACCATTTCTTTATATTTAGAAAAGATCGCGAACAGGCCCATCCAGGATGAAAAAAGATCAGCGGATGCGACGTCGAGGTAGGCCCCTCGCCCAGTCCGTAATCGCTGTACGAGTGCCGCACATATTTGTTCACTCGCATATAGCCCGAGAGCGAAATCGGTTATCGGCGCATCTGTGATGACAGGAACGCCAGCTACGTCTCTTATCGTGGAAAGAAAGCCGCTGACTGCTTGAACATTCAGGTCCTGTCCTCCTAGCTGAGAAAGCTCACCACTCTGTCCATAACCGGTAACCGAGCAATAAATAAGCGCAGGATGGACAGCCCATAAGCTGTCATAATCAAGCCCCAGATGTCGTAAGACTCCAGGGCGAAAGCTCTCTACGACGACATCAGCCTGTTTGGCCAAAGCAAATGCGAGGGCTTTCCCTTCGTCCGTCCGTAAATTCAAGGATATGCTTTTATGATTCCGATGCGAGCGCAGGTAAAATCCTTCCTGTCCTTTGGCCTCTCTATTCGTGGTATCGACAGATCTTCCCTGGTCATAGTCAGGATAAGTCTCTACCTCAATGACCTCCGCCCCTAAATCAGCGAGCCTCATCGTGCAAATAGGCCCAGGAAGCTGGCGTGAAAAATCGACGACCGTAACACCCGTGAGCATGCCAGGACACCCCTTTTCACCGATTTACCCTACTCCTTCGTATTTCGAGATCTATGAGGTTGCTTCCTCCTTTTCTGCAAGAACATTCAAACAAATTAAAACCATTCCTGGATGGAATGGTTGGTTGTCAGTCGTGCTTATTTACTTAATAAAACGGAAAATCAGTGGATACTGAAATACTTTCCCCTCATTCGTTTTCACTGCTGCCATGACGACCAAAATAATCCAAAATAAGAACAAGGCGATCAACAGTAATGCGCCGATAAAAATAACGAGTAAAAGACTTGAAATCGCCGCGTAAATCGTAACGGAGATGTTAAAGTTCAGTGCTTCTTTTCCATGTGCGTCAAAAAAGGCCCCTTCCTCACGTTTTACTAGCCAGATAATCAGCGGACCGAGCACATTACCAAGCGGAATGATGAATCCGATGAGGGCTGACAAATGTACGATTACAGCCCACATGCGCTCCTCTTTTCCAGACAGATAACTCATTATGATTCCTCCTATAATCTGATTATTTTTAGTGTACGACGAAATTGCAGCAAAGTTGCGAAAAAACGAAAAAAGCGCCCCGAAAGGCGCTTTTTCGCTATTAATATTTGCCACCCATAGAAGACCCACCGTAACCACCCATAGAGGACCCGCCGTAGCCGTAACCGTGGTCATATCCTCCATGACCATGACCATAACCGTGTCCATGACCATGACCGCAGCTTCCGTGACCACTCTTGCACTCCATTTTGTAGTATGGCTTATAGTAGCAATGCTTTTGGTAATATTTCTTCTTGCAGCACTTCTTGTAGTAGCATTTGCAATGTGACTTTCTGCATCCGCAACCCATTGAACCTCACCCCCTCTTGATCGGTACATCTACAAGGTATGTAGGTGATGGTTCATTGGCACGGGGCACTTGTCTATTCTGGTGGGAAAATCAGCGTCTGTCACGGTTTTTCCAGCATGAAGCTTATCCACTTACGAAATACTAAGCTCGATATAACAAAGCTTGAAGGAGGAATCCTTTTGGGAGAACACAGCCGTTTTCACGAAGGTCAAAAATCTCCAAAAAACGCTGTATACATGGAAATCGGTGAGTCAGGAGCAGGGGTACAGGACCCAATGATCATCGAGCTTGCCAAGGGAGAAAAGTTCCCGGCGACCCGCAATAAAAACCGGGTTTGGACACAAAAGTAGTTGAATAGCAAAGAACCAACCTTTCGTACCTTCACGAGGGTTGGTTCTTTTTATTACTGATCATTTTCATCCTCTTCGTCATCTTCGTCCTCGAAGTCTTCCTCATCTCCGCTAACGTAGATAATCGTAACCCCGAGGCTTTCCAACAGCTGGATGACTTCCCGGTTTAATTCCCGATCCATCAAAAGCCCCAGGCTTTCTACAAGCTCCAGCTCCTCCAAATCACCCTTCTCTGCGTCCTCGATCAGCTCTATAATTTCTGTCATTCGCTTTTTTTCCAATACTGCCATCAGTTCTTCTCTCGTCATAAATAGTTTCGCACCTCATTTTCTCATCTCTTTGCTTTATAATAGTATATAACCTGACAGTTGAAAACCAAGCAATGAGGTGACCACATGTATCCACAACCATACCTGGACTATTTGGTTCAGTTTCATGTTGAACGCGATTATTTTGAATGTCACGAAATTCTTGAAGAATATTGGAAAAGCGCTCCTCCAAACGAACGCAAGCCTGTTTGGGTGGGGTTGATTCAAATTGCTGTAGGGCTTTATCACCAAAGACGCGGGAACCATAACGGAGCGATCAAAATGCTCACGAGTGCGCTCGCTCTTGTGAATGAGCATCAAAGCGATATTCGTCAGCTCGGCTTGGATAGCGCTGTTTTAAATGAGCAGCTCGTTCGACGGCTTGAGGAGCTGAAGCAAGGCAAGGCCTATCACAGCCTGTCTTTGCCTATTGCAGATAGCCGCTTGCAGCAAGCGTATGACGAAGCCTGCCTGCGCCGCAACTCGCCAAAAGACACCGCGAGCAACATGGAGGATTTCTATTTACTAAACAAGCATACATTGCGTGATCGCAGCGATGTCTTTGCCGAAAGAAGCCGTCAGCTGCAAATTCGAGAGGAACGCCGAAAAAGCCAAGCCGACTAGTCGGTGTATGGCAATAAGTATGCTGGTGGAAGTGTTTCGCACAGAAAGTAGTGGTCGTTAACCTGATAAAAAGGAACGCCTGCTTCATGTGCCTCCTGTGCTTTCACGCTCAGAAGGGACAACGCGTCCACTGGCATACCGATATCTTTGGGGCTTCTTGCTAACTGAACAAACTCACTCGCGATGGGTAACAAGCCAGCAGAAAGCACTTGCGGTATTAATTTGCGGTGGGTTCCGTAATAAAGCAGCTCAGGAGGAGCCATCTCTGTCAGTCTGCCACGGCTTATCGCTGGCAGAAATCCATAAGTTACTCGTATTAAAGCGCCACCGTCCCACTCGATTTGTTTTCCGGGGTCATTTTCTACGACCTGCCATAAATCGGAGCGACTCACCAGCGCACAGCCCTTTAATGTTCGCAGGTAGGCAAGCATTGGCCCCACAGGTGTATATCCGTATGTATCAAAATAAAGCTGAACGTGCTCATTATTTTGCCGAAGAATACTGAGTAATCGTTTACGCAAGCGCAGCTCTTCCTCGTGCACAGCCATAGCCCCTTTCCTTTTCCCCTACAGCACCAACAGCACCACTCAATAAATCCACAAGAGTACAGCCACCACAAGCCCTAAATCCGCAAAAATATGACTAAACCACGTCGAGTAAATTGCAGGAAACAAGCCTTTCATCCAGCCCCAAATCATTCCTGCACCAAAGACTAGGAAGGTAATCATTAGCCCTATCTTTAGTCCAAACATCACCGTTGCCACAATCAAGTGATAAAGCGTATAAAAAAAGCTGGATAAAATAATGGCCATCGCTTGTGACAATGACCGCCGTATCCGTTGCAAAACGAAGCCACGCCAAAACAATTCCTCCAGCAGCGAGTTCACAAAGACTAAATAAAAGCTGAACAGCCATATCCATCGATCATTGAGATCCCAATCCACTAGGATTCGCCGGATGTTATCGGATCTGCCCTCCGTTTGTAGAAGAAGCCAAGCGCCTGCAAGCACTCCAATGATTAAAAACAAGCCCAAAGCAAGTCCGTAAAATGCCCCGCGCTTGTCAAACTGGCCCCATGCATGACTCCAGCTTTCCCGCAGCGTCCCCTCCCACCAGCCATGCAGAAAAGGGATGCATAAACAAACTAGTAAATGAAACGACACAAACGTGACAAACAAACTGTGCCGCTCAATTAGTCCATAAAAAATCGATAAGGTGGCTGCGAAACCATAGCCAATCAGTAAAAGTAACGACCGTTTTCGCGTCATACGGATTAGCTCCCTCTTTTGCGTAATGGCCGCTTCGTATCGGTATAGGTTGTCCTTTATGAAAGCTGTGCATACCCACAAAGACAATAAATATACAATTTTGGATGGAGATGCTATACTGAGTGATACCTTTTGCTTAGCAAAAAAAATTTGATATGGAGTGGCTCTCATGTTGTGGCGAAACCGAACATTTCTCCTCTTAATGACCGGGGAGATCGTCGCAGGAGCGGGCATGTGGATTTCAATCATCGCCAATCTACAGTTCATGCAGAGCTTGATCCCATCCGAAACGGTAAAAGCACTGATTTTGATGAGCGGACTGGTTGTCAGCATCTTGCTTTCTCCCAAAGCTGGCGTCGTAATTGACATGTATGACAAAGGCAAAGTGATGATGCTTGCAAGCTTGGTACGATGCTTGAGTCCTGTTTTCATGTTCCCTGCTATTGCGTATGATTCTATCCTCTGGATGATCGTCTCCCTCATTTTCATGCAATGCTCCGCAGCCTTTTACTTTCCGACCGTGCAAGCATCCCTGCCTGCCATACTGGACAAAGACGAATTGCTCAAGGCAAACAGCGTCTATCTGAATATTTCTACCCTATCCCGTATCGGTGGAACCGCATTAGGTGGTGTGCTCGTCGTCTCGATGAATTTGCAAATGCTCTACGTATGCTCAATCATCGCCTACGCCGTTTTGGCAGTAGTAACCGTTTTTCTCCGAATTCCACAGGTAACATCCCGTAGACTCAAGGAAAAAGTCGAGTTTCGCGAGGTATTGACCATTACGAGAAAAGACCCTGCACTCATGGTCGGATTAATTAACAACGGCTTGATTACCCTCTTTTTAGGCGGTATCAATCTGATGATTTTAAACTTTAGCGAAATCCATCAGGAACCACAATTGATGGGCTGGATTTACGCTTTTGAGGGCGTCAGCATTCTGATCGGAAGCCTGCTCGCAAAGCGCTGGATCGGTCAAAACAATCTGGTTGCAGCCTCTACACTGATGCTTGTATTTTTTGCGATTTCCCAGTACGGGATGTCTGTGGCTGACAACAAGATGATGGTTCTTGGTTCGTTTGCCGTCTTTGGTTTTGTTGTCGCGTTCTTTTTCCCGGTGATTTCAACGATATTTCAAAAGAGACTGCCTGCACATCAGCAGGGACGATTCTTCTCTTTTAAAAGCATGTTAGATCGCAGCTTCTTCCTGGTTGCTCTGGGTATTACTGGCGCAGGTCTGGACTTACTAGGCGTCAGCGGTTACTTGCTGTTTATCGGTTCCCTTACCTTGATGTTTGCAGTCGTGACCTTCGTTTACAGCAAAAAGCACAAGCTCGATGTACGTGCCAATGACGAGGCAGCGGCATAATACTTTCCCCTATCCTTGGTTTGGTGTAAACTAAAGGAGGTAGTTCAAAGAGTTTAAAACTAATGGAGGGGTTCTTCCATGCAAATACTATCTTCAACCGCTTTGGGGGTATTAGTCCCCCTGTTGATGGCGACTGCAGTTATCTTTTTGAGAATGAAACGTCAGAAAAAACCGGTTTCTGCAAAAAGCATTATTCTCCCACCGTTTTTTATGGCGACAGGCTTTGCCATGTTTTTCTTGCCGGAAGCAGCGACGCCCCCCATGTATGATGTTGGCGCTTTTCTCGTCGGACTGGTCTTCTCCATTCCGCTAATCTTGACCTCTCGCTTTGAGATTATCGGTCAGGATGTTTATCTGAAGCGTTCGCGAGCGTTCTTTTTTATTTTGGCGGGATTGTTGGTGATTCGTCTGATCATCAAGCTGATCATCAACGACTCTTTTACACCCGTTCAAACAGGCGGTCTTTTCTTCCTGCTGGCATTCGGAATGCTAGTACCGTGGAGAATCGCTATGCTGTACATGTATCGCCAACTGACAAAGAAAACGTTTGGGACCTAAAAACAAAGAAAACGAGCAGTCCTCTTTTACTGAGGAACTGCTCGTTTTTTATTGTTTCGTACGAATATAGGTCGCTCCAAACAAATCATCGCTTCCCTCTGACTCACCGGTAAAGGAGGCGAAAAAAGGGTTCTGCCCGCGTGCTGCCAGCGCCTGTGATGCGAGCCCTTCTGTAACTGGCTGACAAAGCACTATGCGTTGCCCACTTAGCTCTAGCGCCTGGCATCGCGCTCCAAGACGCTCATCCACCCATATACCGCTCACCAGACAATCCAGCCACCGCTTCCACGTATTCACCGCATCCTCCAGATCAAGAACAGCATACCCTACACTTCGCAAGTCGGTTGCCTGATTCGGATGGGGCCGGGCGATTCCTCTTTTTCGCAAATCCGCTACACGTTCTTCATCACTTTGCTGCCATTCGATTAAAAAAGGTGGGCGTAGCTGACTCTTCGGATCTTCAAAAAACAGCATTCTCCAGCTCAAAAGCGAGCCGTCCTCTCGTTTGCGACTGCCAGCAACAGGACCGTGTACAATCAATTCCTTTTCTATAAGTTTCCGAGCCCACTCATCCATCTGCTGCGTCCGCAGTGCAATCTGCCCAAGACCCGCACCTAAATTACGGTCTCCGACAAGCTGGCGAATCAACGGATTATTTGATTGCCAAGCAAGCTCCTCCACCTCAATCGATAGAAACTCCACATAAGAAAGTCCGAAGTAACTAAGGCTATTCCACGTACCCCAAGCCTCGTGGCGACCACCGGCAACGGCATGAAAGCCTGCTTGATGGAACTTCTCCGTCGCTTCCGCAGGTGCTCGATCAAGAAAATGTACCAAATGATCAAATACGAGTCGCATATTGTTTGCCCCTTTTCGTATACAGCCTAGTGAATTGTCTCAAGAAGAAAAGCCTATCCACAAATGGTATAATAAGAAAACCTCTATCGAGGACTTTCAAATGTTCCAAAATCATGTTGTATTCGATAAATAGGGGGAGAAATGAATCAGACTAGAACAAACCGGGTAAGGTCTCGTCGCAAAAGGAGAAGAAGCAAGTGGATCCAGATGGGGCAGAACATGCTTGTTTTCAGTATGCTGGCCGTTATGGCAGCCGGCTTGTATTTCGCTGTAGATTCGTTTAAGAAAAACGGAAGCCCTACCGAGGATCCTGCTACCCAACCTGCGACAGATCATGCAGATCCACCGGAAGAGCCTACTGTAGCCTTGACATTTGTAGGGGATGTCATGATGTCTGGCAACGTTGAAAAACGATTGCTGGAAAAAGGCTTTGACTTCCCCTTTGCGCATGTTCGATCATTATTTTTGCAAGATGATTATACGATCGCCAATCTGGAGACACCGATAACATTGCGGGGCACGCCATCGGAAAACAAAGAATTTGTCTACAAGTCATCTCCAGAAGCGATTCCCGCCATGAAAGATGCTGGCATCGATGCGGTTAATTTGGCTAATAACCACTCCATGGACCAAGGAATCGAAGGGTTACTCGATACGTTCTCAGCATTGGATGCTCATCAGATTGCCTATGTCGGTGCAGGCAAAGACGCCAAAAGAGCGTACGCTCCCGTCTATGTAGAGAAAAAAGGCATCCGTATCGCCTTGTTTGGGTTTAGCCGCGTGATTCCGCAGGTAAGCTGGTACGCTGGTAAAGATCAGCCCGGCCTTGCTGCTACCTATGATCCGGCACTCGCAGTACAAGCGATTCAGGAAGCTAAGAAAGAGGCTGACCTGGTCATCGTCATCGCCCATTGGGGAAAGGAAAAAGTGGATTTTCCCGTCGATTATCAACAGGCATTGGCCCGCACCTATATTGATGCTGGAGCCGATCTGATCGTCGGGGGACACCCGCACGTCCTGCAAGGCTTTGAACAGTATCGCGGCAAATGGGTTGCCTACAGTATGGGTAATTTTATTTTCACTCGCGCTGTCGAACCAAAAACGTGGGACAGCATGGTGCTGCAAGCGAATTGTACAAAAACAGGTGATTGTCATCTGAAGATGCTGCCCTACTATGCTGAGCTGGGGCAAGCCGTACCGATGAATGATCACGACGGGGCCGCTTTATTGAGGCGCATCGAGTCGATTTCGGAAAATGTGCAAATCGAAAGTGACGGTACGGTTCATGCCAAATAAAAATAAGACCGCTGATTTTCTTCTCATTACGAAACTCTCCTCTTGCTGATTCGTATCACATAATAAGAAACAGGTAACCACACAAGGAGTGAGAGCGATGACAGGATTGATCATTACAGTAGCGGCGATCGGAATCTTTGTCCTCTCCGGTTATTTCCTGACCAAATGGGAAAAAGCAGTTTTTCCAGGCAACCAGCAAAATGGCAAGGATCAACAAGATCCAACTCATCAGAAATAAACAGGTGCAGGCAGCGAGCAGCTTTCATGACGAAAAAGCGCGTGCTGCCTGCACTGCTTTTTTCCACCCTGCATACAATTCCTCGCGTTCCGTTTGCGCCATCTGCGCGTCAAACGTCTGTTCTACTCTCCAGTTATCAGCAATTTCCTGCCGACTATTCCAAAAGCCAACCGCCAGCCCAGCGAGATAGGCGGCTCCTAAAGCAGTGGTCTCACTAACTTCTGAGCGCTCAACAGAGACACTGAGCAGATCACTTTGGAACTGCATGAGAAAATTATTTGTGACTGCTCCACCATCTACCCGCAATTTTTTTAACGGAAGACCTGCATCAGCTTCCATCGCAGTCAGTACATCCCGCGTCTGGTAAGCAAGAGATTCGAGCGTCGCACGAATAAAATGCTCTTTGCTCGTTCCACGTGTAAGACCAAATACCGCACCACGTACTTCGCTGTCCCAATACGGCGTTCCCAGCCCGACAAAAGCAGGCACGACATACACGCCTTGGGCAGAGGTGACTCGTGTCGCGTATTGTTCACTGTCTGCTGCCGATTTCAGCATCCGCATCCCGTCACGCAGCCACTGAATAGCTGATCCCGCCACAAATATGCTACCTTCGAGTGCGTACTCCACACGTCCGTCTAGCCCCCACGCAATTGTCGTCAATAAGCCATGCTGTGAGGAAACAGCTTTGGACCCTGTATTCATGAGCATAAAGCAACCTGTTCCGTATGTATTTTTCGCCATGCCTTCCTCAAAGCATGCTTGCCCAAACAATGCCGCTTGCTGGTCACCTGCCGCCCCGGCAATCGGTACCTCTGCACCAAAAAATAAATTCCGATCCGTGTAGGCATAGACTTCTGAGCTAGAGCAAACCTTTGGCAGCATCGCTTTGGGCACATCGAGCAGAGCAAGCAGCTCCTCGTCCCAGATCAGATCATGAATGTTAAAGAGCAATGTACGCGATGCATTGGTATAATCCGTCACATGTGCCACGCCACCAGACAGCTTCCAAATCAGCCAGGTGTCAATCGTGCCAAACAACAGCTCGCCCCGCTCCGCGCGCTCCCGTGCCCCTGGTACGTGATCCAGAATCCACTTGACCTTGGTTCCCGAAAAATAAGCATCGATTAATAGTCCTGTTTTGGCACGAACCCAGTCATTTTTCCCCTGCTGCTTCAGCTCTTCACAGATTTTGCTTGTTTGACGTGATTGCCAGACGATGGCATTGTATATCGGAACCCCGGTCTGTTTATCCCACACCAACGTAGTCTCGCGCTGGTTCGTGATTCCAATCGCTGCTACCTCGCTTGCAGAAATATTGTGGCTCGTCAGTACCTGCCCAATTACAGCAACCACAGATGACCAAATCTCAAGCCCATCATGCTCTACCCAGCCTGGCTTCGGGAAATGCTGGGTAAACTCTTTTTGGGCAACTCCCGCTATTTTCCCCTCGCGAGTAAAAAGCATGGCACGCGTGCTGGTCGTACCCTGATCGATAGCCAGCACGTAACGCTTTTCTGCAGGTGTCATCTGCTTCACCTCTCTTTCCTTGTCTATTCTGCCTAGAGCAGCAAGTTTTTTTCTTACTACCTATATTTGAGAAAAAGAAGTTGATCCCTCTTTTTCCAACAGAAAGATGGGAAAAGAAAAAGCTTGTTCTTTTTATTCCGCCGACTCCAATACTGGGAAACATCGTACCGACAGCCCAAAGTCGCTCCCTAGTACTGCTTCATGGTCTTCTGTTAATCCGTTTGTGATCAGACCAGCGCGCAAAACGCCTCCGAGGTCAAATTGAACTTTTAGTTTACTGATTGTAACCCCAGCTTTACGTAAAAAGTGCAGGACGCGATCCGGTGTTGCAGATGAGCATGAACCTTCGAGATAACACAACGTACGCTGGATTTCTTCACTTACCTCCGCGGTCGCAGCGGCAATTTCTTTCCATGCTGGGTGAGGTGTAAATGGCTGTGTCAACAAATACGCCAAATCCTCGACAACCGCACTAGCCGTTGGAAGCTCTCCTGCCCCTCTTCCTGTAAACAGCAAATCACCTACAATATTTCCGGAGAGCTGAACTGCGTTAAAAGCATCCTGAATCTGCGCCAATGGATGAGCGATTGGCAACATTGTCGGTTCAACGGAAAGTCGAATGCCTTGCTCCGTTTGATAAGCCTGGGCAATCAGCTTGATCCGATAGCCAAGCTCGCTGGCAATGCGAATATGCCCTGCAGAGAGATCAGAAATCCCTTTTCGCACCACATCTGAAAGCGGGAGCGATTCTCCATACACCAACTGTGCGAGAATATACAGTTTGTACATCGCGTCGAAGCCTTCGACGTCAGAACGCGGGTCTGCCTCAGCATAACCGAGCTCTTGCGCCTCCTTTAAAACCTCCTGGTAGGACAGCTGCTCCGCTTCCATTTTGGTCAGAATGAAGTTGGTCGTGCCATTGAGGATTCCGAGTACACCGCTTATGTCATTGGTTCTTAAAAATTGGCGCAGCACACTCAAAATCGGGATTCCACCCGCAACACTCGCTTCATATGCCAAATGTACCTGATGCTGATTCGCCAGCTCAACAAGCTCTGTGCCTCGTTTTGCCAGCAGCTCTTTGTTCGCTGTTACGACATGGCAGCCTTTTTCAATCAACGCTCGAACGTAATCATAAGTAGGCTCGACACCGCCCATCACTTCTACGACAATATCCACATCACTTTGCAATATATCCTCAAAGTTTGTCGTCAATAAAGACGCATCAACGTGAACTGCACGCTCCTTATCGGAATCGCGAACCAGTGCTTTCACGATTTCAATGCGTTTCCCCAATCGAGAAGACAGCTTTTCTTGTTGAGAGCGTATCGTTTTGATGACGCCTCCCCCTACAGTACCAAGTCCCAACAACCCTACTCGAATTACGCCAGCGCTCATGTTAACCACTCCATCCTCATAATTGAAAAAGAAAAAGCCTTCTTCGCTAAGAAGAAGGCTCTTGGGCATCGCTGCTCCCCTTCTCCTTATCTCCCAGGAACCTATGTCCTGCAGGAATTGGCACCTTGTCACATACTGCATGACGGTTGCCGGGCTTCATCGGGCCAGTCCCTCCACCTCTCTGGATAAAGAAAAATATGAATTTTGGTACTTCTAGGAATAAAAAAACCTTCTTCACTAAGAAGAAGGTTCGTAATCACGCTTACGCGACACCCGCTTCTTATCTGCCGAGACGTAGGTCGCCTCGCAGGAATTGGCACCTTGTCACCTAATCGTGACGGTTGCCGGGCTTCATAGGGCCAGACCCTCCACCTCTCTGGATAAGAATAGTGTATTCTGTTGAGCTTTATTCTAAGAAATTCCATACCATCCGTCAACAAAATTCTTTCTTTTCAATAAAAAGGAATTTGGTTAGTGCCAGCCAAGCAGTGGCACCAGGTTTTCTTTTCATTAGCGTCCCTTGAATATAGCAGTTCATTTACCTGTCAATTAACTATGTGATGTTAACGGGAACATAAAGTTTCCCTTCAGCAGCGGCTTTTTTGTTAAGACGAATAGGGCATCATCATCATTTGGCATAATGGTTGCTGTCATCCCTTCGATTGTAAAATCAGGAGTGAAGCAAAATTCTACTTTTTTCGTTGTTTCCTTCACAATGCTTGCAAGTACTGCTTCAACATTTGGTGCTTGTAACGAAATGATATCGAAAATACGCAGAATATCTTCTTCTTCCTCCATGAGTACAATCGTTTCTAAATCTTCCACATAGAACAAAGCCTCATAAAATACTAATGTGAAATAAAAAAGTAATAGGCTTTCATTTTGCTCCACATCTAAGATCCTTGAGTTGACATGGCGATTTTTCGCAAATTTTTCAAGTAAGGCAAGATCATATTCAATAGTGAGCTGCTTTACTTTCGATGCTGTATTCATTTGAATCGAGCTTTTCGCCAGATCTATGCTAAACTCACTTTCATGTAGGCGTGTAAAGCCAAACCTCGGGTAAAAATCCAAAACCGTTTCATTCGCAAAAAGATACATGAAATCACATCTATTTTCATGTTCCCTCAGAATGTGCTGCATTAATTGCTTAGCCAAGCCTTGATTGCGATAATTTTCATCTGTCATGACTGTACCAACCTGAATCGCTTTATGCGTTTGACCATTTATAATCACCGACATTTTAGTGACCGAGGCGTTTGCGATAACCTTGCCTTTATCAACAAAGGAATACGGAATATAATTGTCATTCCAATACCCTTTGTCATACCAGCCTCGAAAATCTAATTTGAAGGTTTTTATTGCTAAGGAATTAAAGCTCTCCTTCAAGCTTTCGTTATTGCGATAATTACTTACTAATTCGTATTTTTTCATGTAGATTCCCTCCATATATATTTTAATCACTCTCGTACACAGCATGTATATTTATGGAAATAAATCACCTCCTAAAAACAGAAAAAGACCTTATGAGAATAAACTCATAAAGTCTTTGTATACGCAAAAAATAAAGTAAACCAGCCTGAAGCAAGCGCCTGCCTTTAGCCTGATTACAACCATTTATTTTTCTGCTTGTATAGATTAGACATTATATCGCTTCTCTTCATTATCGCAAAAGGGCATATCAAACAAACCGATCAATGAATGATAGAATAACCCTCCTATTAAACTCATTCGAATTTAATTTGCGATAATAAGTTTAAGCATATAAGTCTAATCTCCCTTCAGTTTTTAAGATTGAAGGTATAGTATCACCTTTTTTAGACTTTTGTCTACAATTACTTTCATGACTATGAAAAATGCTTGATCGTGATTCCTTTTCTCTGAACCAATTTTGTAAACAAGTACCGAACAATCGGTCCTACTATGAGAAGCTGCAGCGGAAAAGCAAAAATAAAATTTTTACAAACCATGGAAAAGTAACTCGGGAGTAGGTATCCCCCATCTATGCTATGAAAATAGTATGCTATTCCCAAGCCGTAAAGTGACATGCAAAGAACCATTCCACACACCATAAAAAATGCCATGGACAAAATCACAAGTCCTTTCTTTGACTTGTCATATGGCAGTGCAAAAGCTATTTTCTTTGCGATTGGACCGACGATGAATGATTCCAATAAAAAGGCGATTATAAATACCAGAATAAACTGGATGAGTAATTCTTTAAACGAAATCATACCAAGCAATCCATTCGTCCATAAATTATAGGATGTCATAAATAAAACCATCCCAAAACACATCATCAGTCCAAAATAAACACTTTCTTTCTTCGTTGTTGGCAATTTCCATCATCCCTTCTTTATTACGCTCTTAATCATAAGGATTGAGGGATGTTCTTCATAAGTGAACACTTTGTGAATTTTTTGGACAACGGAACAAAATTAGTGTTTGGGCTTCCAGTGAATCAAAGCAACCTCATGAGTCATGCCGTTCTTCCGTTCAACCGGAAATGTACGATAAGTATGCTGAATCTCCAGCTCGTCCAGTATTTCCGCAATCGCCACTGCTCTCTCTCGTTCATACATTTGATCGTTGCATGAAAAGGAGAGAGGTCCGGCAAAAGGACGACCGATTGACTGGACTAGAAAGACGTGGCGCTTCGCCGTTTGATTCATCTTGAGCAAGGCTGCTTGCATATCTCGGATGCGGTACACCGCATTGGCACTGAATAGCACATCAGCATGTACCGCCTCCAGATCCTCCCATTTCTCAGGCAAGACCTCTGGCAGCGCATACGCTGTCTTTTGCCAGTTGGAATGAAATTCCGTATACATCGATGCAGACGGCTCCACTAGCGTAATCTTTCCAACGTGCGGGGCAAGCAGCTGTGTAAAGCCCCCCGTCCCCGGACCTACCTCCAGCAGATGATCATCGGGAGCAAGGTGAGAATGCACTACCTCCATCAAAGCCTCAGTATACGGTGCGAGCGGATTGCGCTCATCGTACATAGGCGCATACTCTTCCCAAAAATTCTCTTCTTCGGTATCGTCACTCACTCGCAAATCAGTTTGTACGGCTCTCTCCCACGCCGCGACCCAAAAAGCGGATGCAGTCATGGAATTCGGTCTATCGCTCATCCTATTTCCTCCTCTTTTTATCCATTCATCTGATACGTGCGAAAAGCCTTAACAAGCTTCTGACTATACGTATGGACAGGCTCACCCATCATTTTCTTGCTCTGATCCAGCTCGACGATCTCTCCTTTGTGCATCACGGCAATTCGATCGCTGACATGTGCCACCAAATCGAGATCATGGGAGATAAACAAGTACGTTAAATCAAACTGCTTCTGGATCGTTTTCAAGACATCAATGACTTGTGCCTGCACAGAAACATCCAGCATGGAGGTCGGTTCATCCAGGACGATAAAGCGCGGCTCCAGTGTCAGTGCACGCGCGATGACCACACGTTGTATTTGTCCTCCGCTGACCTGGTGGGGATAACGCGACAATATGTCTTCGGTTAAACCGACGGATGCCAATAGATCCTGTACACGCTCAATCGCTTGCTTTCTGTCCGTGATTTGATGAAGCAATAACGGTTCTAGCAAACTTTGTAGAATCGTTTGACGAGGATGAAGAGCCGAGTCCGGATGCTGGAAAATGATTTGCATTTTGGTGCGCAGTGAAAACATCTGCTTCATCGTGTAATCGGTAATGTCTGTATCCTCGAAAAAAATCTTCCCTTTATCAACAGGTAGCAGCTTTACCATTAATCGAGACAAAGTCGATTTGCCACAGCCGCTCTCACCGATCAAACCCAGTGTCTCTCCTTTTCCGATTGAAAAAGACACCTGTTTGACTGCTTCATGCGTCCGCTGTCGCAACCATCCGCTCTGGAACGATTTGCTCACGCGCTCGACTCGAATCATGCAAAAAGCACCTCACTTTACGATCCTGATCCTGAATCTCGAAAAGCTGAGGGGCTTTCCACTCACATTCCCCCAGCCTTTGCGAGCAGCGCGATTGGAATTTACAGCCACGATGCTCCTCCATGAGACTCGGGCTGACCCCCGGAATCGGAATCATTCCTTTTCCTGGCATGGAGCGAATCAGCCCACTCGTATACGGATGCTTCGGCTTTGTGAAAAGCTGCTCGGTTGGTCCACTCTCGACAATCTCTCCAGCGTACATGACGCCGATTGCATCACATAATGACCTTGCCACATATAAATCATGCGTAATCACAAGAATGGCTGCACCAGTATGAGTTGCGACATGACGGATAAGACCTACAACCTGGTCACGCACGAGTGCATCTAGTCCTTTTGTCGGCTCATCTGCAATCAGGAGCGAGGGCTGTCCAGCTGCTCCGATGGCAGCCAGTACGCGCTGCTTCATCCCACCGCTCAATTGAAACGGATACTGCTGGAGCGTGTCCCATGGTTTTGGCATGTTCAACTCCTCTAGCAAGTGGGCAGCATGCGCTCTTTTTTGTTTTCGTGAAAAAGGAGCCTTTATCGCCTCTGTGATCTGAAGACCAACTCGCATCACTGGATTGAGCGAGGTAGCGGGATTTTGCGGGACAAATGCGATCTCGGTCCCTCGCAGCTTTCGCAAGCTGTCTTTCTGGAGGTGGAGCAAATCTTGCCCTTTGAATCGAATCGCTCCTGATACTTCTGCTGTGCTGGACAACAACCCTGGAATGGAGAGACCCAGTACAGACTTCCCACTCCCTGTTTCTCCGATGAGTCCGACGATTTGTCCCTTGTGCAAGGTCAGGCTGGCACCATCTACAGCTTTTACTTTCCCCTTTGGCGTGTGAAACGTGACTGTCAGCTGTTCTATCGACAACAATGGTTCCATGACGGCACCCCCTTCTCCATCCTCTTCACGATAACCAGCCCGCTTTTTCTGTTTTTGTATCAAGTGCATCACGCAGGGCATCACCGATACAGTTAATCGCAAACGAAATCAAGGCTATGCATAGACCAGGAGCAAGGATCAGGTGAAAATAGCTGCGAAAAAACGGCCTGGCATCGTTCACCATAACGCCCCAGTCAGGTGTCGGCGGTTGCAAGCCAAGTCCAAGAAAGCTTAGTGAAGCAATCGATAAAATAACTCGCCCGATACGCACTGTGAACAGGACGATAATCGGTCCGATCATATTTGGAATCACGTACCTGATCAGCGTATACATGTGATTGCCTCCGATCGCCCGAATGCCCTCTATGTAGGACTCCTCCCGTATTTTCATGACCTCGCCACGGACGACTCGGGAAAAGTCCGCCCAGGAAGTGACCACCAATGCGATGAACATGCTCTCCACACCGGGTCCGAGCGTCCCTCCGATGGCAATCATGAAGCTGAGTCCGGGCAAGCCTTGAAAAATATGAATACCTGTTTGTGTGACATCATCCAGCCAGCCTCCAAAATAACCCGCTAGAGTACCGATAATAAGGCCAATCAGCATCGTTGCGGCAGTTACAGCAAGAGCGAGCATGATCGAGACTCTTCCCCCGTACAGCACTCGGCTGAGTACATCTCGTCCCAATGTATCTGTCCCCAGCCAATGCTCGCTTGAAATCGGCGCCAGTCTGTCCGACATCCGTATTTGGTTCGGATCGTAGGGAGCGAGCCACGGTGCCAGCAAGCTGCTGCCGAGTAGCACGATCAGAATCACGATGGCTATGACCCCAATGGGGCCCAGAGAGTGAAGGAAGAATCGAAGTCGGATCATTTCAGCTTCACTCCCAGCTTTACTTGCGGATTGATCCAGGCATAGGATAGATCGACAAGCAGATTAAACACCACATAAACCAGACCTGTAAAAACAACGTAGCCCGAAATGACAGGGTAATCTCTGCGGAAGATGCCATCCATGGCAAACATGCCGATACCCGGCAATGCAAAAATCACTTCCACAATAACCGAGCCTCCTAATATCGAACCAAAATAGGTCCCAATAACGGTGATGAGAGGGATCAGTGAGTTGCGCAAGGCGTGAAATGAGAGGATGCTTGGCTCCCGTAATCCTTTTGCCCGTGCAGTCAAAATGTAGTTCTGATTCAGTGCCTCCATCAGCGCCGCTCGTGTCAAACGCATCAAAATGGCGCATGTGCCGCAAGCTAGGACCAGGGCAGGCATGACGAGATGCTGCCAAGTCCCGTACCCGCTTGTTGGAAGCCACCCCAGTTGTTCTGAAAACACGGTAATGAGTGAGATCGCCAGCCAAAAACCAGGGATCGAAACGAGTAAAAGTGAAAGGAACCGCCCTGCTTGATCCAGCCACGAGTTTTTTTTCAGTGCCATGAGCATCCCAAGCGGAACTCCCAAGCCTACAGCAAACAGAACCGCCAAAAGGGAGATCCAGAGCGTGACAGGCAAGCGACGCATGATCTCACCGCTCACCGACTCCTTTGTCATATAGGACACGCCCAAGTCGCCTTGAACGGCTTTAACGAGCCACGTCCCATATTGAACAGGAAGCGATTCATTCAATCCCAACTCTTCACGCTTTTTCTCGATTTCTTGCTCAGTCGGTTCGCTGATTCCACTCATGCTAAGTGCTTCCACTGCAGGATCTCCCGGCGAAATGACGCTAAGAAGAAAGGCAAGCAAGGATATCCCGATCAAGATAGGAATAGTCGCAGCCAATCGGCGAACCACATACAGCATATTACTTCGCCCACTCTAGCTGCGGGAGTGTCGTTCCGTAGATGGTCGCTTGATAGCCTTTAATTTTTTTGTTGTAGGCGATCAGACTCGCATCGTTAAACAGTGGAATCGTAGGCAGCTCTTCAACGGAAATCGCTTGAAGCTCATCATAAAGCTTTCTTCGCTCATCCATCGCAAGCGTGTTCTTTGCTTGTCCCAAGAGAGCATCTACCCGCTCACTTTTGTAGCCGAGACTGTAGCTCTTGTTGCTCGAACCATCGCTGGCGATATAGTTGGTAAAGATCGTATACGGATCGGCGTTTGGCAAGCCTTGGGTAGCCAGTGCAAGGTGGTACTCACCCTTTGCCTGTGCGTCTTTGAATGCCGCCCCATCCAAAATTCGAATTTCCACTTCGAGATTCAGCTCGGACAGGACCGCCTGGAGCCATTCTGCCTGTGCTTTGTATGGGTAGCGATTCAGCCCGTAGGTTGGCACAATCAAATCAATTTTCTCGCGCTTGCCGCCGAGTGCTTCTGCTGCCAGCTTTTTGGCTTCATCTACGTTATGCGCGATCGGAAAATCCTTGTAAAACGGCGAGGTCGCATTGAGAAGGTTTGCTGTAGCAGTCGGGTAGCCCAAATACAGCTCCTGTACCAATTGCTCTCGGTCGATCAGCATACTGACTGCTTTTCGCATGGCAGGATTGTTGAGTGGAGCTTTTTTGCCGTTCGGATGCAAGTAATGCGAGATTGTCGATTTGGCAGTAGAAATCTCGAAGCGATCATCCTTTAGCAGTTCCTTTGCGAGAGACGGCGGGATTGCTCCCAAATCCATCACACCCATGACCTCACCAGATTTCAATGCCGAAAGTCTTGTATCTGGATCAGGAATGACGCGCACGCGAATCTTTTTGCTCTTCGCTTTTTCGCCGTAATACCCATCGAATGCCTCTAGCAGCGCATACTGATCCTTTTCATGGGCAACCAGCTTGAAGGGGCCAGTGCCTTGAGGCAGACCGTTAAAATCCCCTTTTTCATCAAAATTTTTCGGGCTGTAGATGGGACTTGAGAAATTTACCATCGCATAGAGCAGTGTAGGCTGCGGATTTTCGAATTTGAGCGTGAACGAATGCTCGTCCACCTTGACGATTTCCTTTAAGCCCGGGTACGATTTTTTGCTATCCAGCGTGTAAAAGGGAGAGCTTTTCGGGCTGACCTGCTCATAGCGTTTAAAGTTAGCGATAACCGCATCCGCATTCAGCTTTTCTCCGTCATGAAAAAGAACGTTCTCTTGCAGGGTGAAAGTCCACTCTTTGCCGTCATCTGACATCTGCCAGCTTTTCGCAAGCTTTGGTGCCGGTTCTCCGTTCTCTCCAGCTGTCAATAGGGGTTCCCATACATATAGAATGGTGCTTGTATAGTACGCGTCCTGTGCCCCTGGAGCCAAATCGCGCGGGGCTGCAAGAACCACTTCTTCTGGATTGATTTCGATTGCATCTGATGCTGCTTCATTCGCTTTTTGTGATGCAGCTGGTTCTGACGTTGCCTGCTCAGGAGCTGCTCCGCATCCGATTAATGTGAAGACGAGGCAAAGTGATAACAGCCATAACCCAATCGTTTGTATCTTCTGTCGATTTTTTGTGTGCAGCATGCTTTTTCCTCTCTTTCCTGTTTACCATCATCAAAAACTCACGGTAGCAAATAAAAAAACATCCCTCCCTTTTTATGAATGCAAGGAAAAGATGCCCCTATGTTTTATATACAATCCAAACACGGCCGTCTTTAACACCTCCCCATTCTCCGTAGGTTAAATCAGTGTCGTCAAAACAGGCAGGTCTCCTGACTCCAGAATCACCATCAAGTAGCACCTTCCCAACCGAAGTGATCAGTGGCTTTTTGCACTTGATTCATCTGTTACAGTGGCGGGACCGTGTCGGTTTTTCACCGAGCTTCCCTATTAAGCTCCGTCATCTGACGTAGAGCACCTGTTTCCACCTTATTCAATTCAGCTGCTTTAGCAGACAATACTAGCATAATTTTCACATATTTGAAATGATTTTCCTGTGTTTACTCCGCAAATAAACTTTCTACCTCCTCCTTGCTACAACACGAGCATTGGAGCAAACCTGGGGCACTCTCATCCGAAATGACGATTTCTTCTACATAGCCACACCATTGACAAATGAACAGCTCGTTCATGATTACCCCCCGATCTGTTTGTACTTGTCCTCTCATTATTTCCTTGCCTTATCGTTTTAGCCCAACGCAAAAAGACACTTCTCACGATCGAATCGAACGTTAGAAATGCCAGAGAAAAGCAGAAAAGAAAACATCTGCTACTATGCAAGCCGGTTTCTAACACCTCCCTATCTACCGTAGGTCGATCAGTGTTGTCGAAACAGGCAGGTCTCCTGACTTAGGGATCATCATCAGTCGCTACCTTCCCAATCCATATCGGATCAGTGGCATTTGTGACTGACTCCCCTCTTACAGTGGCGGGACCGTGTCGGATTTTCACCGAGCTTCCCTATTATCCTTGGTTTTTATACCTCCCAAGGAACCTGTTCCCAGTTATGTAGTTTTCAACCTTGTCCAGTAGATTCATTTTATCTTACTTTCGGTGGTTTTGGGGAGCGGCATATGTTTTTTCGTGCTGCAAAAGCCATTCCTTTCTCCACAATCCACTCGCATAGCCAGTTAGGCTGCCATTTGCCCCGATGATCCGATGACAAGGAATGACGATGCTCAAGCGATTTTTTCCATTCGCATTGCCTACTGCTCGCACAGCTTTTTCATTGCCGACGGTGTGGGCAATCGCTGAATACGAGGTTGTCACTCCATACGGTATCGTCTCTAAAATATTCCAAATGCTTTTTTGAAAGCTTGTCCCAGTCATGTAGATCGGAAATGAAAATGCGCTTCGTGTCCCCTTGAAATATTCATCAAGTTGCTGGTAGCAGTCCCATAATACTTGCGGTAGCTCCTCCTTGTGCTCTGCAGGTAGGGGCTCTTCTCTTTCTGCAAACATGATCGAGCGAATGGCCTCTTTTGTCCCGATGATCTTCCAGCACCCCGATTGGCGATGGGTAGTCCAGCTTATAAAATGTCGTCATACAGTGACCTCCATAAATAAAACGTAGCGTATGCTTCCCAGCCCTTCCATTTCAGGGCCATCTGCCTGATTTGTGCCAGCGACGGTTTTTCCTGCCAGCCAAGCTGGATTTTCAGCGCGTTATGCAAGCCTACATCGGCAATTGGAAAAGCAGACGCTTGCTGCAAGCATTTCATCATGACGTAGTCGGCTGTCCACGCCCCCACACCTCGAATTGAAGTGAGGGCTGCATGCATCTGCCCTGGCTCTTGCATGGTAAGCAGCTTTTCTTTTCTCAGTTCGGCTGACGCCATTTTTTGAGCGACTCCAATCACGTACTCCGCTTTTCTAGTGGTAAATTGAAGTGCTCGCAAGTCATCTACTTGCAGGGAAGCTACAGTTTGAAACGTTGGGTAGAGCCAACTCGCTTCTCCTGCGTACATCACCTTCTCGCCAAACTGCTCGACGAAGCGTTTTTTCATCGTATAGGCAAAACTGAGCGTAATTTGCTGACCAATGATCGCCCACGTCAGTGCTTCGAACAAATCCGGGATGCCAACAATCCGCAAGCCGTAGTATCGTTCTACAAGCGGCCGCATAATCTCATCCTGCTTTACCTGTTCATAAAAAGGCGTCAAATCACGCTTCCAATCAAATAATAGATCCAGGTAGATCATCACTTCGCTGCGTATCTCATCGGAAGGTGTCCCAACGAGAAATTCAATTCGCAGCATCTGGATCGTTCGGGGACTTTTGGGCGTAGCTGCGCTTATCTTGAGCAACATAGCTTCCCCCTGCACCATCAATGCTTTATACAAGCAGCCATTCTCAATACGATGCAATACTTCCAGGTCGGATCTACCCAAAAAGCTCAAGCATTCAAAGAATGAAAAACAATCGGGTACTGCTATTTCCATCGTTGACACAGGCATCAGCTTGCCTCCTTCCTACTTTGCCTTTTTGCGATATTCTCCCAGGGAGCACCGCTTTCCTTTGCGAAATGCCTGATAAGAAAACCCCTATCGAGGCTTCCTCAATGAGGAGCGACCGCGTTTAGCGGAAAGTTTTCATGCGCTCCGGAATTCATAAGCGTCACGCTTATAAATTTCTATACGTTAAAAGTGAGATGGACTCTGAAATCCTACCTCATAGCCTATTTCCAAATTCGATAAGCGGGTTGTATGAATCAGATGAGCCGCTTTATCTACTCGAATTTTTTCTAGATACGAGCGAGGCGTTACTGATGTATGCTGCTTAAACAATCGATCCAGGTAAAAGGCGCTCATGCCCACATGCTTAGCAATGTCATCAAGAACAACTTTTTGCTTGTAGGAGTCAATCAAAAATGTCTTCACGCTTTGGACTACACTCATCTGCGGAGTCTGATTCGAATCAGGCTGATATCTACCGCCGTGAGGAATACGTCATCGTATGCACGGTCACATGCAAGAATGATCTTCCATTTTTCATCAAAGGTCAGCTGGATCTGCTCCATTCTCTTTCCCTCCCGTCCTGTTTTGTCTCCCACTTTACCAAGGATCGGGCACAGATTCATCTTCATTCTTGCTATTATAGTCTACCAATCTGAAAAAACCACCTTGTAACAAGGCGGCTTGCGAGTATTTTCGTTTTTTCGTTTATGTCTGTGCAGACAAATATCTCTCTTTCAGCACTTGGACATGATGCTTTTCGTGACCTGTGAGGACGTAGGCCAAGGCTCTGGCAGACAGCACGCCGTTATTGACATTTCCAGTTCGCGTCCATGCCTCCTCTGGCACACCGCGTAGCAAGGTAAGCGTGGCTTGGCGCACGGATGTGAACTCTTCCAGCAAATCAGTCATGCCGCGCGCATGAAAACAACCTTTTTGTACGAAGGCTTCTTCGTCAAAACCAGCCAAAGGCGTTTGGTCACCTCGAGCGACACGCAGTAAGCGATAGCACATGATCCGCTCCGTTTCACTGATATGCCCCAAAACTTCTTTAACTGACCATTTGCCTGGGGAATAGCGATAATCCACCTGCGCATCGACAAGGGAGGATAACAGGGCGACAGTATCTTTCATTTGCTCTATTAGGATCGAAAACAAATCGCCCTCTGGTACTTTGTCAATATAAAGCGAATAATAGCTTCCGTGTTCATCGGCAGTAGGTCTACTGAGCATGTTGTCATCCTCCTTGGTTTTGTACTACAAGATTATACCATTTCAGGCGAAAGAATCATCTATATAGGTTGAAAAGTCTAAATAATTTAATTATGATAAAGGGAGTCTTTTAATAAAAATATTTTGATCGGAAAGGTGCGCTCGTCATGAAGAAAGCACTGGTGCTTGGCGGTACACAATTTTTCGGAAAACGACTGGTACAAAATTTACTGGATACGGATTATGAAGTGACGATTGCGACGCGTGGAAAAACGCCCGACTCCTTTGGTGAGCAGGTTCATCGACTTCAGCTTGACCGCGAAGACAAACGAACTTTGCAAGCTGCCTTTGCTTCAACTGATACAGTCTGGGACTTCGTTTTTGACCAGACGTGCTATTCTCCAATTGAGGTTGCGGATGTAATCGAGGTGCTCAGTGGCAGAGTCGGGCACTATGTTTTCACTTCTACGATGGCGGTATACGACTACGGGGTAAATAAGCTGGAAACGGATTATGATCCATATACTTATCCAATCCTGCTGCGCTCACGCAAAGATTACACAGGTATGTCAGGATATCGCGAAGCAAAACGCCAGGCAGAGGCTGTTCTGTTCCAAGCAGCACCGTTTTCCGCTACAGCTGTCCGCTTTCCCCTCGTTATCGGGCCAGATGACTATACAGGCCGCTTTCAGTTCCATGTACGCCGGGTCATGAACGGAGAACCAATCGGACACTCCAATCCCGAGGATCGCCTCAGCTTCATTACTTCTGAGGATGCTGGCCGTTTCTTGCATTTTGCTGCAAAAGAAAAGCTGGTTGGACCGTACAATGCGGGATCATCAGGTGATTTGTCCGGACAGGAGCTGCTCGATCGCATGGGTGAGGCTGCACATGCCAGCAAAAGCACTACCATCGTAGAGCCGAACGATCCCCAATCTCGCTCTCCCTATGATGTTGGCGGTTCTCTCTCCATGCTGATGACAAAAGCAATTGCCGCCGGCTTCTCCTTTAAGGACATGAACACAGCGCTTGATGAATGCATTGATTATTATTTAGATCAAACCCAGTAAGAACGAGGTCACCCCGTCTCTCTTTTTATGAGGCGGGGTTTCCCTTTCCTTCATAGACTTCCCTCTTCCTTTTTCACCGGTGATGGCTTGCTTTCCCCAACATACTTGGCCTTTTTTCCAGCAACTGCTTCAAGCTATTTATGTTGATCAAAATAATTCCGCCTATAATAGTGATTCCGCCTGCTAATGACAGTATTGATAATGGCTCATGATACAAAATGACTCCCAGGGTAAGAGCAATTAATGGAGAGATGTAGAGCCACGTTGCAGGGAAAACAGGATTCGTTTTCGCTACGAGCCAGTAGAAGATCGTATGTCCCATCATCGAGCCAACGATGATTAAATAAAACAGGGAGACGATTGCAGCTGGCGTAACCATCGACTGGACGCCCACATTCTCTGTAAACAGTGACAAAATAAGCAGCAGCGTTCCACCGTACATCATCTGGGCTGCGTTCAAAGCAATGGGCGAACTATCTTGAAATCGCTGAATTACACGACGTGAATATACAGTACCAGCGGAATAAAAAACTTGGCCAAAAAGCACAACGACACATCCAAGCAGCCAGACTGTACTGAATGTGACGGTAAGCCCAGGCAACAGCATCAAAAGCACACCCGCAAACCCTACCAAGCAGCCGATCCAGGCTACAGCGGGAAGACTTTGCCTAGTAATCGTGGTTTGAAGCAGCAATATCATGAGTGGTGCTGTTGCTGATAACACCGCGGCGATACCTGAGCTCAAATACTGTTCTGCCCAATACAAAGTCGCAAAAACCCCGAACGTCAAAGCAAAGCCAGTTAGAAACATCTCCTTTTTAAATAGCAGCGATATGCTAGCTTTTCTTTTCCACACCATGATGGAAAAAAGAATCACACCTGCAAGGAAAAAACGAATGCCCGCTGAGAAAAAAGGCGGTGCCCCTGCATCAATCCCTACCTTGATTGCCAAAAAAGTGGTCCCGAAGATTACACACATCACGATGTAATTGAACAGTATCATTTCCTACTCCTCCTTTTGACCATCATAAACGGGGAGGAATAGAACAGATTAAATATAACAGAACAGATTGCAAATGGAGTCAGTTATACTAGGGGAAAGGAGGGGGACATAAATGAAAAGAGAGGTATCTTCCGGCGCTCTTTCAGATAAGCTATTCGAGCAGGTCTATGATTACTTACTCGAACGAATTCGGCGCGGAGAATGGCAAGCAAACGATAAGCTTCCCTCCGTGCGAGCGTTAGCCACCGAATTGAACGTACATCGGCTCACTGTTTTCAAAGCCTATCAATTACTCAAGCAAAATCAACATGTTTCTGTTAAAGATAAATCTGGCTATTACGTTTTGCCAAACAGTATACTGCAAGCGGCTTCGTCAAATGATCCCATCGTTTCTGCCTACGTGCACAAAAGCCATCTCTCTGAAATTCATCAAGTAGAGGCGACATATCAGTTTTCCAAAGCTTTGCTCGATCCTAACCTTCTGCCTAATCTATATTTCTCAGAGTATGTCAAAAAAGTATTTGATTTGTATCCAAAAGTGCTGGGTACTTATTCTACTACACAGGGAGATCTGGAGCTGCGCGAGGCACTTTGCCGCTACTTTACCACTCGCAATTGCTTCTTCCTCTCCCCCAGCGAGCTATTGATTACATCCGGCTCACAGGAAGCGATCGATTTGCTTGCAAGAGTCTTGATTAAAAATAGAGATGTGGTCCTGCTGGAAAGACCTACTTATAGTCCCGCCATCGATGTATTCAGGCGCCAAGGCGCTACCACCATCGCGGTCGAGATTCATCCATCTGGCTATGATTTGGAGCAGGTAGAACAATTCATGCAGCAATATAAGCCGCGACTTTTTTACCTTAATCCTACCTTTCACAATCCTACGGGCTATGTTGTCCCGGCAGAGCAGCGGAAGAGATTGGTGGAGCTAGCCGAAAAGTATCATTGTCTGTTGATAGAGGATGACCCTGGACGCGATATGTATTTTGAAAAGGAGCCGCCTCCTCCGTTTTTTACCTATGACACAGCAGGATACGTCATTTATATACGCAGCTTCAGCAAATACGTAGCCCCCGGTCTGAGCATCGCAGTGGTAGCTTGTCGCCACGCTTATATGGATTATCTCATCCGGGCAAAATCATTATCAGACAGTGGAGCGCCATTACTTAATCAAAAGATTTTTTTACATTACTTCTTTTCCGAACGGATGCAGCAGCATTTGGCGAAGCTACGGACTGCTCTCGCCATACGCAAGGAGATCATGGAGGAAGAGCTGTCGGGTACTGGCTGGGAATGGTCCAGCCCGACCGGTGGCTTTAATTTATGGATCAAGCTGTCCGAATCAACTCCGATGGATCTATTTCTCAAGAGGTCCATCGAACAATCCATTACCTTCGTCCCTGGTTCCATTTGTGATCCGCACCGAGAACTGACTTCCTGGATACGCATGAGCTATTCTTATTTGAATGATCAACAAATGCGAGAAGGCATCAGAAGACTCATCCAGGTATCTAAAGAAATATCCATTCCCCAGTAAGTTTGAAACACAAAGAAAACCCAGTCCGAAGCACTTCGATTGCGTGCTTTGGACTGGGTTCGTTTTTTCCATTACTGTATGGATGATACGGTAATACCTTCGAATAACAGCACTCTTGCTGGAGCAGCGTCAGTCCCGATGAGCTTGAGTGGAGCTGCAACCATGAAATACTTCCCTTGAGGTACTTCCTGCAGGCGCAATCCTTCCATAACGATCACATTACCCGCGAACAACTTCTTGTGCGTGGGATGCCCTTCCTGACTTCGCTCAATTCCCAGCGCATCGGTCCCAATCCCTCTTACTCCGATTTGCGCTAGATAATCCGCCCCGTCTTCAGCCAAATACACGAACGTAAAGGAAAACGCCTCTTCAAACGAATTTCTTGTTTTGAACAAAACGAAATCATTTTTCTGAAGCTCAAGCTGCTCCAGGTCAGCCCGTGTGATTCGATCCTCCAGATGAGTCAGGTCCAGCACCTTGCACATTCCGACCAGTTTGTCTAGCGGAATACTCTCCATTGTTTCTCCATTCGCCACCATGTGAAGAGGGGCATCTACATGCGTACCCGTATGAACATCCAGCTCGATTCTCGATTCTGTTACGTAGCCAGTCGTGACAGTTTTGAAGCTAGGCTGCTTTTTCGGCTTATTTTTGTATACGGTCATCCCTTCAAAAATCGCCCCGGTTACATCGTACATTTTCATCCCTGATTTCCTCCCCGCTGGTCTGCTGGAAAAACAAGTCCGATCTGTCTTCTTGCTTCATCCATGATCTGCATCGTAGCTCGTGAGGCAGCGTGAGAATTTGTCGCTGATTCCTTCTTACCTGCTTGGAACAGGCGAATGAATTCTCTGATTTCATAATTCATCGTTTTCGGTGTTTGCGCTCTCGTTACGTCTTCGATTCGTCCATCCCGATAACGAATCTCCACCTTTTGCGGATGATTGATTTTATCAATCACCATGGTAGCTTCCTCGCCCTGTATTTCAGCGGGAAGGTAGGAGGTCGTGATCTTGGAATAGCTGATCACGGCATCATGCTCCGCATACTTCAGCAGGATGCTTCCTTCCCCATCTACTCCTGATTCGAGCAAAATCCCCTCGGCTTTGATTCCAGTCGGTTTGCCAAACAATACGACCAATGGATAAAGACAGTAAATACCGATGTCCATCAGCGCTCCGTTAGAAAAAAGCGGATCAAAAGCACGATGAACCGCCCCTTCCTTGTAAGCATCATAGCGTGATGAATATTGACAGTTGGTCGCTACGTAGCGGCGGATTTTCCCCAGCTTGTGCAGATTTTCCTGTATGGCGAAAAAATTCGGCGCAAGCGTTGATTTCACTGCTTCCATGAGCAAGACATCATTCTTTTGCGCTGCCAGAATCATCGCTTCCACTTCGGCTGTATTGGAGGCAAACGGTTTCTCGCACAACACATGCAGCCCGTGATTCATGCATTGAATCGCCTGCTCAGCGTGAAAGGAATTGGGACTGGCAATATAAACGGCATCAATCTGCTTACTTGCAGCCATCTCTTCTATTTCTGTAAAGATATGCGGAGCGTCAAACTTTTCTGCGAATTCTTTGGCGCGATCGATCGTACGCGAATAAACAGCCTCCAGCGAAAAGCCCTCTACCTCCTGGCCTGCTCGTATAAACTCTTCGGTGATCCAGTTTGTTCCGATGACGCCAAATCGCATCCTGACCACTCCCCTTTACGCTTTTTCATTTTTCTCGACTGCATGTCCCCCGAACTCATTGCGCAAGGCAGCAACCACTTTGCCTGTAAAGGTATCTGTCTCCTGGGAGCGATAGCGCATCAGCAGCGACATAGAAATGACAGGTGTTGCTACCTGCAGGTCCAACGCGGTTTCAACCGTCCATTTTCCTTCGCCTGATGAATGCATGACTCCTTTGATGCCTTCGAGAGTGGCATCCTTTGAAAAAGCACGTCCTGTCAGCTCCATCAACCAGGAACGAATGACTGAGCCGTGATTCCATACTTGTGCCACTTTCTCATAATCGTATTCAAATTCACTTTTTTCCAATACCTCGAAGCCTTCTCCGATAGCAGCCATCATGCCGTATTCAATCCCGTTATGAACCATCTTCAAAAAATGCCCGCTGCCAGCTTTGCCCGCATACAAGTATCCATTTTCTACAGCCGTATCCCGAAAAAGGGGCTCTACCAGCTCCCATGCTTCCTTGTCTCCCCCGACCATATAGCATGCGCCGTGACGTGCCCCTTCTACACCTCCTGAGGTTCCCGCATCCATGTAGCGAATTCCAAACGTTTTTAACCGCTCGTATCTACGGATGGACTCCTTGTAGTGAGAATTCCCTGCTTCAATAACAATATCGCCCTCACATAGCAAGGACGTGATTTCTTCTAGCACCTTATCCACCACTTCATGTGGTACCATCACCCAGACTACCCTAGGCGCTTCCAATGCTTCTATCAGCCCGCCTAGACTTGCTACTCCAACAGCTCCATAGCGCTCCAGCTGTTCAACATTGTTCGCATTGACATCGAATGCGATGACCTGGTGATGATGCTCCAGCAAGTTTTGTCCGAGATTCAATCCCATTTTACCCAATCCGATTAAGCCGACCTTCATTTCTCATCGCCTCACTTTCTTTGATCATGAGAGTGCACCCAGCGGCTCAGCTTTGCGCTCCTCGTCCTGCCACCACGAAAACCCATGCTCTTGCAATAACGCTGCGGACTCCTGTGGACCATAAGAACCCGCCGGATAAGAATGCAGGGGAAGCAGATTTTGTGCAAATGCCTCCAAAATCGGCGTTACCCACATCCACGCAAGCTTGACCTCCATCCAATGTGCAAAATAGGTCGAGTCGCCTCGGAGTGCATCATCGAGTAACAGCTCATACGCTTCTGGGACTCTGTCTGTATCTGCTGAAAAATCGACGGTGACAGGCTCTAGCTTGCCGTTGTGGGCTGCATTATTCTGATTCACCTGCAAAGAGATGCCTTCTTCAGGATCTATGCTGATAATGAGTAGATTCGGTGCCATTGCTTGTTGCCCTGGGTAGTCCTGCGGATTTTTAAACTCAATCACGATTTTCGTTAATTTTTCTTTCATCCGTTTGCCTGTACGTATATAAAAGGGAACGTCTGACCAGAGTGGGTCGTCAATCCAAACCCGCAGAGCAACAAACGTATCCGTCATCGAAAACGTCCCTACCCCAGGCTCGTCCCTGTACCCAACGACATTCTGCCCATGAATCTCCCCTGCGCGATACTGCCCGCGAACGATGCTCCTCATTACTTCCTCTTTTGTCATCGGGCGTAACGCTTCCATCACTTTTCGCTTTTCCTTGCGAATTTCCTTTGCATTTATGCGATTTTGCAAATGCATGGCGATCATCATGAGTAGCTGCAGCATGTGGTTTTGTACCATGTCTCGGAGCGCTCCAGCGTGGTCGTAATACCCGGCCCTTTCTTCTACACCGACAGTTTCGCTTGCAGTGATTTGAACGTTAGCGATATATTGGTTGTTCCATATGGCTTGAAAAATGGGGTTTGCAAATTCGAGTGCTTCCAGATTGCGCACCATCGG
Organism: Brevibacillus sp. SIMBA_040; assembly: GCF_046535075.1. NCBI lineage: Bacteria > Bacillati > Bacillota > Bacilli > Caryophanales > Paenibacillaceae > Brevibacillus > Brevibacillus sp. SIMBA_040. Next base: position 256,302 of record NZ_JAWRXI010000005.1, on the reverse strand, counting down.
CTTTCCCAAATAGTGATCGATTCGATAGATTTCTTCTTCTGTAAAGGACTCACATAGCTTATTATTCAAAGCCTGTGCTGATTGGAGATTATGCCCAAATGGTTTCTCGATGATCAGTCTTTTCCAGCCTTCCGTTTCTCCAAGCCCGCTCGCTTTTATATTCATCGCAATTGCGTCAAATAACTCTGGAGCTACAGACAAATAAAATAAGCGATTTTGCGGAAGACTCTTTTCCCGTTCACGCGACGTGACGAGATCATGTAATGCCTGATAAGCTTCTTTTTTCGTCACGTCAACTGCTATGTAGCGAATCGCTGACAAAAATGTCTGGATTGTAGCGGAAGGAATCTCCCTGCTCTGTGCCACCTCGCGGATAGATTGCTCTACGCTTTGCAAAAAATCAGCATCCGCATAGCTTCTCCTGCCTACCCCCACGATCGAATAGGAGGCCGGCAGCTTATGATCGACATACAGATTGAACAGGGCCGGGAATATTTTTCGTTTTGCCAAGTCACCTGTTGCACCAAACAGCACAATCGTCATTGCTTCCATCGATGTTCTCCCTTTTCCTTCTTGGCATAGCTTTCTTCGCAGCTCGATCTATACATCAGTTATTATTAGAGAAAATGAGCCTATTATCAAGCAGATCATTTACATGTTTTTCATATGCTCTTTGCGCATGGGACGTCTGAGGAGAATCATATACATAGATACTAAACCCATTCTTTTTTTCCAAGGAGGTATCCATGAAATTGAAATTGAGATTACGCCCTCCAGAGCACAGCAGCCATGGTGCCAGCACGGTGACAGATGCCCCGAAAGTGATGATTGTGACAGATCGTCTTGCTCACAAGGAATTGTTTCTGGAAAAATGGCTGTTCCGAATACGAAGATAGTCGATGTGCCCATCAGGGAGGAGGACTCTATGAGAGTCGCAATCGTAGGCGTTGGTGGAGTCGGACAAGTAAGTGCATGCGAACTGATCAAATCTCGTTATGTAACCAAGCTGGTATTAGCCGATATTTCGATTGGTCCTGCGGAGGAGCTGGCTGCAGAGCTGCGCAGGGAAACAGATGTGGAGATTCAGGTAAAACGGGTGGATGCCCGTGATGTGTCAAGTGTGCAAGCCATACTCGGCGACATCGATCTACTGCTTCATATCGGGCTACCCGAAAACAATTTTGATGTAATGAAGGCTTGCTTGAATACAAAAACACATTATATTGACACCGCCTCATCCGGTCCACAATGGCTGCGGAAACAGCTGTCTTGGAATAATCAGTTCCGCGCAGCCGGCATCCTCGGGATCATGGGGCTTGGATGTGATCCAGGATTCTCCAATATTGCCGCCCGCTACGCTGTTGACCAGTTGGACGAGGTGGATGCCATTCTGATTCGTGATGGCGACAATTCGGTTGCCGACTACGATGGCTTTTGCTCCTATTTCAGTCCACAGACTGCGATCCAGGAATGTCTGGCTAAACCGAACTATTGGACTGCAGACCAAGGGGAGCAATATTTCCCCTCCCCTTTTGCTAATAAGGAAGAGTTTGAGTTCCCAGAGCCGATTGGCTGGCTGGATTGCTATAACGTAGAGCACGAAGAAGCTACGACATTGGGGGAGACGATCGGCCGGGCCAAAGGCTGCAAATACGTTGACTTCAAATACGCGCTGCATCCCGATTTTGTGAACACATTAAAAGTGCTGCGTTATTTGGGGCTAGACAGTGACGAGGAGATTGATGTCAAAGGTGTGCGTGTCTCCCCTCGTGATGTTGTCGTGACGTCGATGCCAAAGCCGGTTGATCTCGCCGGGAAAATACATGGATACTCCAGCGTCGGCGCACTCGTCAAGGGCAGGAAGGATGACAAGCGAAAAGAAGTTTACGTCTACACGATCGCGAATCATGACGAGGTTTTTTATAAAACCGAATTCCAGGCGACGATCTGGCAAACAGGAATCCCACCTGTAGTTGCTGTGGACATGATTGCGGAGGGGCTTATAACCACCACAGGGTGCATCCCTCCTGAGCTGATTGATCCTATCCCTTTTTTGGATAAACTCAAAGCTCGGGGTATGGCGTGGGATGTCATTGAAAAAACCTCGCCGCTATTGCAAATCAAGTAGATCGTAAGTTGAGTATAGAAAGAAGAACCGTTCGCGCCTGCTCGGCATGGACGGTTTTTCGCTGTTTCTTTCGCACAAGCAGGACAACTGGTTCAGCGGCGCAGAACTGCTCGTACCGGACTGCCGTCTGCTTCTTCAATTTGCAAAGGGAGAGCGATCAGCTCGTAGATTCCTGGCTCCACATCCTCTAGCCACAATCCCTCTAAAATGTGAATATCGTTCTGATGTAATCCGTGGTGGGCTGGCAATTCTTTGCTATCCAGCGGGTCTACCGAAGGAACATCTACGCCAATCAACCGAATTCCTTTTTCCGCGAGAAAGGGAGCAAGATCAGGTCGCAGATAGCAAATGGTTTCTGGAAACTGGTCGTGGTCACGCCAGGAGGACGTGCGCATCAGCAGACGCGTAATGCCTGTCAGATCAATATCGGCCAAATCATCTGCGCCAATGCTCATCTTGCCAGCTACATCGATGACCTTGGCTTGACCTACGTATAAGTTCAAATCGAGATCCGTTATTTTTCTGCCATCGTCGTCGAAATGAAACGGGGCATCTACGTGAGTTCCTGTGTGGATGCTCATCGTCAGCTTCCCTACATTTACAGAGCCACTATCAGACTTCGGCCAGCTTACTTCATATTGAAATGGGGTATCTCCTGGCCAGGTCGGCATTCCTCGTTTCAGTGGGCGGGAAATATCGTAGAGTTTCATGCGTCCTCCTTTTTGTTTCGTTCAGAATCTTTCGTTTAAATATTTCCAGACTATAGAATATTGAAAGGACTGTCAATATTCCATAAGCGGAAATGATAGGAGAAGGATTTTTCTACAAGCTTCTCTAATGATCTAAGTAATACATTGAACCTAGGATAGGAGCGAACCTAATTGCGCGTCATCACTTTATGTGGATCAACCCGATTCAAGAAACAATTTCGTGAGATGGAAGCGACTCTCACCTTGCAAGGAAACATCGTGCTCAGCGTAGGGTTCTTCGAGCAAAGCGAGGGCATGGCTGTTACCTCAGAGCAGGAAGCACTGTTTGAAAAAATCCATGCGAAAAAAATCGACATGGCCGACGAAATCGTAGTCATTGACGTTGGTGGTTATATCGGGAGCAGTACTTCGAAAGAAATCGCGTATGCCGAGCAGCTGGGAAAACCAGTACATTATTACACTTTTTTAACTTCCACACCACTTCCCGATCAAGGAATGCAGACTAGAGAAAAGCAGGAAATCACTCGGCTACATGAGCATATTCTCTATCTGCCTGCCAGTCACGATACAGATCGCCCGATTCTGGCCGCCATATCAGGCACGAACCGCACGCTTATTATGGACGCTGGCAACTCCCCCACTCATGCAGCTCAGTTTCTAAGGGGATTGTCAACATATGACCTTCCACGTACAGAAATGGTGGTACTGACTCATTGGCACTGGGATCATATATTCGGATTGAGCTACATGAATTTGCCTTCCATCGCACATGTACAAACGAAATACGAGATGGAGAAGCTGGCTGGAATTGACTGGACAGATGAGGCGCTTGATCAGCGTGTTGAGGAAGGCATTGAGATTTCCTTTTGCGCAAAGATGATCAAAAAGGAGCTACCTGGATCACTCCGCAGTGAAATTTCCATTGTGCCGCCTACCGTAGTTTTTGAGGATCGACTGGAAATCGATTTGGGGCAGGTCACCTGTATTTTGCAGCACGTAGGTGGGGACCACGCACAAGACTCGATTGTTTTGTATGTCAAAGAGGCGAAAACGCTATTCCTCGGTGATTGCTTGGCACCCGATATTTACGCTCGTGAATGGAGCTATACTCCTGCCGCATTTTTAGAGCTGATGGACAAGATTGAAGCATTTGAAGCGGATACCTATGTAGAATCCCACGGCGTTCCGATGCCGAAGACCCAATTCCAGCAAGAGATGAATGACATGAAGCAAATAGCTCATGCTGTCATGCTGCATCGTGGGGATAAAACTGCGATCCATGCTGACTTAGTTGAGACATACACTCGCCCATGGACACAATCTGATGATCAGCTTCTCGGCTATTTCATCAACGGGTACGATGGATGAAGGATCTTTCTTATCCATTACAATCCGGGTAAAGGGCCTGTACCAAAAATAAAGTTTTCCGCTGTGGAACGTGCCTCTGCCTGGTAGTTTTCCGCAAGCACGGCTCCAAAACCACCCATCATTCCGTTTACAAAAAACCCTAGGAGTGCGCTGCCCCACAGCAGTACCGCTTCCTCTTTAAAAACAAAGAAGTACAGCACACAAGCGATCGTTCCCCCGATGTAGTAAATCGAAAACGTCTTTTTGCGACCGATTTTATCAGCGAGAATACCAAACACTGCAGGCAATAGTCCAAACAGAAAGACTGCGCGCCATCCAAAAGTCGGAACAATAATAGCTGGCAATACCGAGGCAGCGAGTACGCCAAGCTGCCATCCGAGTGCTACACCCGAAGTCGCTTTGGCCCGTTGCTTTTTAGACCATGTCTCCGTTACTACCGCCATCCCGATTCCAAATTCACCACCGACGCCAAGACCAACCAAAAAGCGAAGAATCATCAGATGCGCATAGTCGGTTGCGAAGTAAGTTAATGCTGTAGCAATGGAAAAAAGTAAAATCGTTAACGTAAAAATGCGAATGCGTCCGTAAATATCCGCGAGAAAACCAAATAGATAAGAACCAATCAAAATACCAATCGTCGTAACAAGAGTAAGATTTCCTGCTTGAACAGGAGATAAACCAAATTCATCGATAATAAAAACGAGTACAAAAGCCAATAAAAGCATGTCCAAGCCTTCTGCTGCATACCCCAGTATGGACCCGAATTTCTATCTGTCCCAAAAAAGAGTGGAGACGATTTTAGTATCGTATCCACCTCTTTGGAGCATGCCTATTTCGTTTTTATTCAAAAAAAGTACGTGGGGATTTACGCCATTCTCCCAAAATTTTCTCCTGCTCGGAAGTGATGACCCCCTGTTCGGATGCCGCCTCCAGCAGCGCCGTATAGTTGGAGATGGTTGTGCAAGGTACACCCGCTTCGGCAAACAAGGCTTCTGCGTCTGGGAACTGATAGCTGAAGATCGCTACGACTCCGAGAACTTCTCCGCCTTCTGCTTGAACAGCTTGTGCTGCCTTGAGCGAGCTGCCGCCTGTGGAAATCAGATCTTCAATAACCACTACTTTTTGACCAGCAGTCAAAGCACCCTCAATCTGATTTTGACGACCGTGGCCTTTTGCCTTGTCACGCACATAAATCATCGGCAGATCAAGCAGCTCGGCTACCCATGCAGCATGTGGGATACCAGCTGTCGCTGTACCCGCTACTACCTGTGCTTCTGGATGGCGCTCACGAATCAGCTCTGCAAATGCACGAGCGATTTCGCGACGAACCTGTGGGTGAGACATGGTGATTCGATTATCGCAATATATAGGAGATTTCATTCCAGATGTCCATGTAAAAGGCTGATCTGGTCGCAGATGAACGGCACCGATCGAAAGCAAGCTGCCCGCGATGCTCTTAGCAATCGTATTCGTCATTTTCATTCTTCCCTCCAGGTGATTCATTATTTTCGATCCGCTTCAACTGCTTGCACGATACTTTGCCAAGTAGCCACTGGATCTTTTGCATTCGTAATCGCACGACCAATCACGAGATAATCGCTTCCCAAACGGAAAGCCTCTTCTGGTGTTGTAATTCGGGTTTGATCTCCCTGATCAGCTCCGATTGGACGAATACCAGGTGTCACGGTCACGAATGCATCACCTGCTGCCTTTTTAATCATAGGAACCTCAAGTGGTGAAGCGACAACCCCGTCCAAACCAGCCTGCTTTGTCATCATGGCATAGTGTACGACCACGTCTTCAACCGAGCCTGGAATCATCAATTCCTGGTTCATTGACAATTGTCCGGTAGAGGTGAGCATCGTGACCCCGATCAGGATGGGACGAGCAGCACCTGCCGCTGTCCCCTGCTCCAATCCTTCTCTCGCCGCTGCCATCATCGCAACACCACCTGCTGCATGCACATTCACCATGTCCGCACCGAGACGAGCCAGACTTCTCATCGCACCTTTGGCCGTATTCGGGATATCGTGTACCTTGAGGTCAAGAAACACTTTCAATCCCTTTTCCTTCAGATAAGATACGATGGCTGGTCCTTCTGCATAAGCGAGCTCCATGCCTACTTTTACATAGCGGATATGCCCTTGCAATGGCTCCAGGCACTGCTTGATCTCTTCCAGTGTGGAAAAGTCGAGCGCAACGATCATGCGCTCACGAATATCTATGGTTTGTGGTTGCACACTACTCTCCCCTTATCTGTACCGAAACATCTCGGTTTGTTAAACGGTCACCGTTACTTTTGCTCCTGCCATTTGGGCTGGCATCGCTTCTGTCGAGAACGTGATGGTCTCGAGTACGTGCAGCAAGGCAGATGCCGTATCCAGAGAGGTCAGGCACACAGCTCCGTTTTCCACTGCTTCACGGCGAATACGGAAGCCGTCACGCTGTGGTGTTTTTCCTTTGGTCAGCGTATTGAGCACGATGTTTGCTTCTCCTGTATGGATCACATCCAGCAGGTTTGGCGTGCCTTCAGACAGCTTGTTTACACGCGTTACTGGCAGTCCTGCCTGTTCCAGATAATCTGCGGTACCAGCAGTCGCCATCAGCTTGAAGCCCAGCTGACGGAATCGTTTTACGATGTCCAGTGCTTCTTCCTTGTCTTTATCGGCTACCGTCACGAGCAGTGTTCCTTGTGTCGGGATATTCATGCCAGCTGCTACCAAACCCTTGTAGAGCGCCTTTGCCAGCGTGCTCTCACGTCCCATCACTTCACCAGTAGACTTCATCTCAGGACCGAGCGTGATGTCTACACGACGCAGCTTGGCAAAGGAGAATACGGGCACTTTCACCGAAACTACTTTCTCTTCTGGATGGTAGCCAGGTGTAAAGCCTTGATCCACGATCGAGTGTCCGAGAATCGCCTTGGTTGCGATATTCGCCATCGGGATTCCTGTCACTTTAGAGAGGAATGGCACCGTACGGGAAGAGCGAGGATTTACCTCGATGACATATGGTCGATCTTTGTAGATAACGAACTGGATGTTGAGCAAGCCTTTAATTTGCAACGCGAGAGCCAGCTTGGTTGTCATTTCGACCAGCTCATCCTTGATCGCTTGCGACAAGGATTGTGGTGGATATACCGCAATCGAGTCACCCGAGTGAACCCCTGCACGCTCAATGTGCTCCATGATGCCTGGAATCAGGACGTTTTCGCCGTCGCAGATCGCATCTACTTCGGCTTCTATTCCTACCATGTACCGGTCTACGAGTACCGGATGATCAGGATTGACCTTTACTGCTTTTTCCATGTACTCCAAGAGTTCAGGCTGGTTGTAGACGATCTCCATCGCACGTCCACCGAGGACATAAGATGGGCGAACCAAGACTGGGAAGCCCAAGCCTTCTGCTGCGACCACAGCTTGTTCTACAGAAGTCACGGTTTTTCCTGGTGGTTGAGCGATGTTCAGCTCGCGCAAGAGTGCTTCGAACTTCTCGCGGTTTTCTGCCGCATCGATGTTTTCCAGGCTCGTTCCTAAAATTTTGATCCCGCGAGCAGCGAGCTTGTCAGCCAGATTGATTGCCGTTTGTCCGCCAAACTGTACGATGACACCCTCTGGTTTCTCTGCATCCAGAATGTTCATCACATCCTCGATGTACAGCGGTTCAAAGTAGAGACGATCGGAGGTGTTGAAGTCAGTTGAAACCGTTTCCGGGTTGTTGTTGACGATGACTGCTTCATAGCCAGCTTCTCTCAACGCCCAGACAGCATGTACGGTCGCATAGTCAAACTCAATACCTTGACCGATCCGGATAGGACCGGAGCCCAGCACGACTACGCGTTTTTTGCCTGTTTCGATACGCTCGTCCTCAGTCTCGTAGCTGGAGTAGTAGTATGGTGTCTGCGCTTCGAACTCAGCTGCGCAAGTATCAACCATTTTATAAACCGGAACAAATCCGTTTGCATTACGTAGTTCACGAACTGCATCCTCTGTTTGACCGGAGAGCTCTGCAATTTTTCTATCTGTAAAGCCCATGCGTTTTGCCTCATACAGCTTTTCAGTCGTCAAGCCTTGAGCCAATTCGGTTTCAAAAGCAACCAGCTTGTGGAACTTGTGCAGGAAAAACAGGTCGATCTTTGTCAGTGCATGCAGCTCATCGATTGTCCAGCCGCGACGCAGCGCTTCTGCCAGTAGGAACAAGCGCTCATCGTCTGCTTGTACGAGCCGTGCTTTCAGTTCTTCAGCCGGAATGTCTGCTGCTTCCTTGATTTCGATATGGTAGCTGCCGATCTCAAGCGAGCGGATTGCTTTCATGATCGATTCTTCAAACGTACGTCCGATCGCCATGACTTCGCCTGTCGCTTTCATCTGTGTTCCGAGCTTGCGGTTGGCAGATTGGAACTTGTCGAACGGCCAGCGAGGAATTTTGCTAACAATGTAGTCCAGTGTTGGCTCAAAGCATGCGTATGTTTGGCCTGTTACCGGGTTTTTCAGTTCATCCAGGGTGTAGCCAATCGCGATTTTTGCAGCCATTTTGGCAATTGGGTAACCAGTTGCTTTAGAAGCAAGCGCAGAGGAACGGCTCACGCGCGGGTTAACCTCGATCACATAGTATTGGAAGCTGTGCGGGTCGAGTGCGTATTGTACGTTGCATCCACCCTCAATTCCCAGTGCACGGATAATGTTCAGTGCGGAGGAGCGCAGCATTTGGTACTCGCGATCAGCGAGTGTTTGGCTCGGTGCTACTACAATCGAATCTCCCGTATGAACGCCAACAGGGTCGATATTTTCCATGTTGCAGACTACGATGCAGTTGTCGTTGGCATCGCGCATCACTTCGTACTCGATTTCCTTCATGCCCGCAATGCTCTTCTCGATCAGGCATTGGGTGATCGGCGAGTATTTCAAGCCGCTCGCGACAATTTCACGCAGAGTTTCTTCATCGTCACAAATACCGCCGCCAGTTCCACCCAAGGTGTAGGCTGGACGTACGATGATCGGATAGCCGATTTCATTTGCAAAGTTTACCGCTTCCTCAACTGTACTTACAATCACCGATTCAGGAACTGGCTCGCCCAGCTCATTCATCAGGGAGCGGAACAATTCACGGTCCTCTGCTTGCTTGATCGACTCCAGCTTGGTGCCGAGGAGCTTGACATTTTCTTGCTCCAGTACGCCTGCTTCAGCAAGCGCTACTGCCATGTTCAGACCTGTTTGGCCCCCCAGCGTTGGTAAAAGTCCGTCTGGCTTTTCTTTGCGAATGACACGCGCCACAAATTCTGGCGTGATTGGTTCGATGTACACTTTGTCAGCCATATTGGTGTCAGTCATGATAGTAGCTGGGTTGGAGTTGATCAGAACAACTTCCATTCCCTCTTCTTTCAAAGCTTCGCATGCTTGCGTACCTGCGTAGTCAAACTCAGCTGCTTGCCCGATAACGATAGGACCGGAACCGATCACGAGGATCTTTTTTAGATTAGCGTGTTTTGGCATGAGTTTTCTCCTCCTTAACGGTATCCATCATTGCAAGAAACTGGTCAAACAAGTAGCCGGAATCATAAGGGCCTGGCGCTGCTTCCGGGTGATATTGGACGGAGAAAGCGTTCTTCGACAGATTGCGAAGTCCCTCAATCGTCCCGTCATTTAGTGCGATATGTGTAATTTCCAGCTCAGTGCCAGCCAGCGATTCTTCCTGGACCGCGTAGCTATGGTTTTGCGAAGTAATGTAGGTTCTGCCTGTTGGCAATTCTTTCACCGGATGGTTTCCACCACGATGTCCGAATTTCAATTTCATGGAATCAGCGCCAGATGCGAGTGCGAACAATTGGTGCCCCAGACAAATTCCGAACAGTGGGTACTCTCCCAAAATCCCGCGAATCATCTCTACAGCCTCTGGCACATCCTTTGGATCTCCAGGTCCGTTCGAGAGCAGGATGCCATCCGGCTGGATACGGCGAATTTCTTCTGCTGTTACGTTGTAAGGAACAACCACCACGTCGCAGTTACGCTTTGTCAGCTCACGCAAGATTCCGTGCTTGGAGCCGAAGTCCACCAGTGCAACACGATGTCCGGTGCCTGGGCAGCAAAAGACGCTTTTAGTTGAGACGCGTGATACCTGGTCCGTCATCAGCTGTGTGCCTGTCAGTGCCGCAACCAGCTCGGCCAGCGGAGCTTCACTGGTTGTAATCATGCCTTTCATCGTTCCGTGGTAACGGATTTTTCTGGTCAGCATCCGCGTGTCAATTCCGGCGATCCCCGGAATGTCATATGTTTTCAAAAGCTCATCAAGTGTGTTGGTGTTGCGCCAGTTGCTTGGCATGTCACAGTGTTCTCGTACTACAAAGCCGTGAATGTATGGGCGCACAGCTTCAAAATCGTCCCGGTTGATTCCGTAATTTCCGATCAACGGATATGTCATCGTTACGATTTGTCCACAATAAGATGGGTCTGACAAAACCTCTTGATAACCCGTAAGGCCCGTATTGAACACGACTTCCCCGTAGGATTCCTTCGTCGCCCCAAAAGCTGTACCGATAAACTCTGTTCCGTCTTCCAAGATCAATCTAGCACGCATCTAACGCTCCTCCTTCTGTGTCGGGTAAGACACTATGCCTTACCCGTTTGGCCCGCCTGTGTTTGCTTGGCTGCTCTCTCTTTTTCTAATCCTCTTGATGTACGATTTTGCCATCTACCAGTGTCAGGGTTGGCCAGCCCTTGCATGTCCAGCCAGTGAACGGTGTATTGGTTCCTTTGCTCGCAAAGGTGGTCGGATCGATCGTTTTTTCTGTTTCCAGATCAATAACAGTCAAGTCTGCAGGTGCTCCTACTTCCAAACGACCGTATGGCAGTCCGAAAGCAGCGGCAGGTTTAATCGTAAGCAGCTCAACCAGTGTTTTCAGTGTCAGCTCACCCGTTTGAACGAGATGAGTGTAGAGCAGCGGGAAAGCTGTCTCCAGTCCGACGATGCCAAACGGTGCGCGGTTGATGCCGTTTGCTTTTTCTTCTGCTGTATGAGGTGCATGGTCAGTTGCAATCATGTCAATCGTGCCATCCTTCAGTCCTGCGATGAGCGCAGCGCGATCCTCACGGGAGCGAAGCGGCGGATTCATTTTCCAGTTTGTATCGAGATTGTCTGGAATATCCTCGTCACACAAGAGCAGATGGTGTGGTGTCACTTCGCATGTAACGTTCACTCCTGCACGTTTGCCATCCCGTACAAGACGGACAGATTCTTTTGCACTGATGTGACATACATGGTAGTGGACACCTGTTTGTTCTGCCAGCAAGATGTCGCGTCCTACGTGGATGGATTCCGATTCAGATGGGATACCAGGCAGTCCATGACGGGCAGCTACAACTCCATCGTGCAAAGCAGCACCCGGGATCAACAAGTCTTCATCCTCGCAGTGAGCAACGATCGAGATTCCGAGCTCAGCCGCTGCTTTCATCGCTGTTTTCATCATGCCAGTAGCTTGTACTCCTACTCCGTCATCTGTCAGGGCAAAAATTCCTGCTTCCTTCAATCCAGCAAAGTCGGTCAGTTCTTTCCCCAATTGGCGAATCGTAATCGCGCCGTATGGAATCACACGTGCCATACCAGCCTCGCGTGCTTTGTCCAAAATGTACTTCACTGTCTCCACGCTATCAATGGATGGGCGCGTATTAGGCATGCAGGAGATGGTTGTAAAGCCCCCTTTTACAGCTGCCTTTGCTCCTGTTTCGATTGTTTCTTTATGTTCAAATCCAGGCTCGCGCAAATGAACGTGCACGTCGATGAGTCCTGCGCTGATCATGCCGCCTTTGCAGTCGATCCATTCGTGTCCTTCTCGCGTTATCGCCTCGCCAATTGCTTTGATTTGTCCCTCTTCAACCAATATTTCTACCGGGATAAGCTCTCCCGCTTGATTTAGTATGTTGCCGTTGCCAAGGATGGTTCCCATGTCATTTCGCTCCCTTTCAGCAAAGTTTCTAGTACTGCCATGCGTGCTGCCACTCCGTTGGTTACCTGTCTTTGAATCAGTGATGTCTCGCTCTCTACCAAGTCTGTATGAATCTCTACGCCACGATTCACTGGTGCCGGATGCATAATCACCGCGCCAGCCTTCATCATTTTTGCTCGTTCCAGTGTCAGTCCATGTGCCTGATGATACTCTTCCTTGGAAATGTAGAGTGATTCAGCGTGGCGCTCCAGTTGAACACGAAGCATCATGACAACATCCGCCGTCTGAACTGCTTCTTCCATGCTGACGATTTTCACGCCATCGGGCACGTGAGCCGGCATCATGCTGGTCGGTCCAGAGAGAAGCAGATTGATACCGAGCTTCGGCATCGCGTGCAAATGTGAGCCAAGCACGCGGCTGTGCCGCAGGTCGCCGATAATCGAGACGGTGAGTCCTGCCAGCTTGCCGAACTGTCTTTTCATCGTCAACAGGTCGAGCAAACATTGTGTCGGGTGCTCATTTGTTCCGTCGCCTGCATTGATCAGCTTCATGTCGACTGTTTCTGCCAGCTCTTGCAGCAAACCTTCTTTTTTCGTGCGGATGACAGCTGCCTCCACTCCCATCGCTTCCAGCGTGCGGATGGTGTCATACACCGTCTCACCTTTTACAGCAGAGGAGGTTTCAGGTATGAAGTTTAACACGTGGGCTCCCAGTCTCTTTTGGGCTACTTCAAAAGAGAAGCGGGTTCTGGTGCTTGCTTCAAAGAACAGATTTGCCACAAAGCGCCCGTGCAAAATAGTTGCTTGCTCGGCAGGGCGATTCGCCCAGTAATCTGCACGGTCCAGCAGTCGAATCATCTGCTCTTTGGTTAAATCTTTCAAGCCAATCAGGTGCGCCATGTTGTTCATCTTGCATTCCTCCGTTTTCTCTGATTTATAAGAAAACCTCTACCGAGGCTTGTTCACGGTGGAGCGACCGCGTTTAAGCGGAAAGATTTCATTCGCTCCAGGTCGAAAGAAAAAGCTTCTTGAATCGCGTTGCCGATGAGAGGGCAAGCGAGACAAGAAGCTGTGTAGTCCGCCGATTTTTGGCGTCGTTAAACAGCGTTCTATGCCTTGCCAGCCTCTCGGGACTGGATTTAAAGGAATGAGGAACGTATCAAGCTGTTTCTGTATTTTGTTCCTGCTCGCGGTTTGCCTCTCCCATCGCTGACTCCTTGCCTGGCAGAATCACATGCAGGATGATGCCGAGGAAGGTAGAGAAGGCGATATTGTCGATGGTTAAATCGCTTAAGACTCCTGAGCCCGCGAAGCTGATTTTATATCCGCCGATTCCTGTAACCAGAATCGCTGCGGCGACGATCATGTTGCGTTTATTGGCAAAGTCTACTTTGTTTTCAACATACATCCGCAGACCCTGTGCTGCGATAATTCCGAACAGGATGATGGAGACTCCACCCAAGACCGGGGTCGGAATGCTCATCAACAGCGTGCTAATTTTGCCGATGAAGGCGAACAAGATGGCCATTACTGCTGCCAGTGCGATCACCACTCGGCTGTAAACCCGTGTGATGGCGAGTACGCCGATGTTTTCTCCATACGTCGTAGCTGGTGGTCCCCCGATAAAGGCAGCCAGTGATGTAGCAATACCATCACCGAGCAAGCTGCGGTGCAGACCCGGATTTTTCATCAAATCGCGGTCCATAACCTTGCTCGTTACGAGCAGGTGACCCAAGTGCTCAGCGAGTGTTACAAACGCTACCGGAGCGATAACCAGTGCTGCGATCCAAGCAGATGGCTGCGTGATGACTTCTGCTACTGCACCGAACTTGAAGTGAGTACTGAACATTTCTCCAAAGCTTACGAACACAGGCGCGTCAGCTACCTTTTGAAAGTCGATCAAGCCAGGGTGGCGCAAGAGGGTGTACACATACCCTACGATAATTCCGATCAGAATTGGAATCAGTCCGAAGAACCCGCGCAGCATAACCGCTGCAAGAATGGTCACGATCATGGTAACCAGTGAGATTTCTATGGATGTAAGCGACATTTGTGATTGACCGTCTACGGTCACTTTCGTTGCCATATCTACTGCTACGCCTGCAAGACTGAGTCCGATTACTACGATAACCGATGCGATTACGACGGGAGGCAGTACCTTGTCAAGCCACTTGACTCCAGCCTTCTTCACTATCGCCGCGACGATGATGTACACAATCCCGGAGAGGAAGCAGCCCAGAAGCGCCGTTCCTACACCATGTGATGCTGTTACCGCAATGATTGGTCCGATGAAGGCGAATGAGGAACCGAGGTAATTCGGTATTTTTCCTTTTGTAATCCACAGGAACAGCAGCGTTCCAATACCGCTCGTGAACAGGGCAGTGGCTACATCCAGTCCAGTCAGGATCGGTACGAGTACAGTCGAACCAAACATGGCGAACAGATGCTGGATGCTAAGTGGCAGCAATCGAGATATATGTGGAGTTTCGTCTACGTCTACAAAGTTTTTTTGGCTCATGACCCTATGTTCCCCCTGTGCTACTGTTTTCTTTCGTTCATACAAAAAGCCTCTTTGTGTGGGCACAAAGAGGCTAGCTTCTCCATCATCAAGTGGGAAGTTTCCTGCCTCTTGCCGACCTCACGGGATCGTTTTTAAAGAGGAATCATTCAATTTTTACAGGAGCTGCCGGATCGATACGATATCCATCACGTCAACCTCATCCAGCTGCACATCGACAATTTCAGTGCGGGCTGTCGGAACATTTTTTCCTACGAAATCGGGTCTGATGGGTAGCTCGCGATGGCCGCGATCGACCAGTACAGCCAGTTGGATCATCCGCGGACGTCCGTTGTCAATAAGTGCGTCAAGCGCAGCTCGTACCGTACGTCCGGTGTAAAGTACATCATCTACGAGAATAACCGTTTTACCCGTAATTTGGGATGGGAGGGACGAGCCCTGCAAGACGGCATCTTCTGACTTGTGCTGCAAGTCGTCACGGTAGAATGTAATATCCAGCTCACCGACTGGTACTTTCACATTCTCGATCATTTCGATTCTTTCCACCAGACGTTGTGCCAAATAAATCCCTCTGGTTTTGATGCCGACAATGATACAGTCCTCGACACCCTTGTTTCGTTCAATAATTTCGTGTGCAATTCGTGTGAGCGCCCGGCGAATTGCTGCTTCATCCATGATGACACTTTTGTTGATCATCTGCTTTTCCCTCCTCGACGGGAACAGTGGACTTATAGAAAAACGGCTCCTTGTCAGGAGACAAGAAGCCGTTTGGACAAGGTTAGCTGTCGGAGGATTCCCCCTCTTACTGCTACCATGTCTCTTCCGTGCCCTTGCCAGCCTCACTGGACTGGATTTAAAGGTTCCATTCGTCATGTTGAATTATGTCATGGAACAAGACAGGTGTCAATGGAATCAAAAGAAATCTAACTATTCCAATAGACACGAATCCACGGTGGCAAATAATTGGCGTAATATCCGATGTCTCCTGTGATGCCTTTGATAAGCTCAACTTCCTTATTTCCTTGCTTCAAATACAATGACCCACTCTGTGCTGTATTCATTCTCATGAACAACAGCTGTGTACCATCCTTGGAAGGTATCGCGTAGTAATCAGCAGTCTGCTCGGTTCCCTGTGTCACCTGCTTTTGCTCACCATTTCCTGTCCACATCCATATACGTTGACCGGGCACCATCACTTTTTTCGGATCATAGGCATACTCAGTGCCCTTTCCACGCGCGAAGTAGAGCGCACCTTGTTCTTTGCTTGTCCAGACAGGTAGTGTATCCACCCATTCTTTTTGACTGGCTGGCATGACCTTGCCCCCGCGATCTGCCAGATTCAGATGTTTGTTCATCGTGGCAATACGTTCAGCTCCCTCTATAAATGCGAGATATTTACTATCGGGTGACCAGGCCAGCCATTCTGGATACGCCAGACCTGTTCCAAGCTCTATTGGAAGCTGATTTGGCTGTGTCAAATTAAATAACTGGATCGGTACGCCATCTGCTGACAGGGAACCGGAGTTATAGCGAACAAAAAAAGCAACGCGTGTACCATCAGGAGATACAGTCAAGCCTTCGGGAGCCCAAGGATAAATCCCTTCCTCCACTTTTGGTGGCTTAGCAACAGGATAGGTAGCTAGCGGTTTTCCCGCAAGGCTTTGAATTACAAGTGTCATCGCCCGATCCTTCTCTGCTGGCGTGGAGACCAGCAGCTTTTCACCATCAGGCATCCATGTAAAATCAATGATATCTGCTATCGTTTTACTTTGCAGTGCGAGCTGACCACTATCTGAAATGGTTTTGAGGACAAGCTGCGAAGTCGGCATTTCATTGCTTCCGATGTTGATTGTATAGGCGAATGTGTTTGCTTTTGGCGACCATTTCGGTTTTTCCATGACGGGGCTTTCGTCTACTTGGATGGCCCCGCTCCCATCGCTTTTTACCGCCCACAAATAGCCAGGCGTCGAGTAATTGTCATTTCCTTTGTATTGGAGGTACAACAGCCACTTTCCATCATGCGACCAATCAACGATCTCTGCGAATCCTTTCGTCGTAATTTGTTTGGGAGCTACATCCTGTTTGCTTCCATCCAGTAAATAAAGCTGCTGGTGACTAGTGAAAGCAATGTTCGCTGGAACGCTCACGTTCTTGTTTACTCGCTCTGGTATATTCCCAATCTCAGCAGCCATAACCTGGCTACCCCCTGCAATCAGCATGGCAAACGTACTGGCTATGCTAATAAGTCTGCTCCATCCCTTATGCATCTGTCATTTCCTCCCTACTTCCTCATTGTAAAAAACGCCAGAAGAAAGCTCTTTGCTCTCTACTAGCGTTTTCCGTTCACATACTCATTATGTAAGCCTCACATCGTTGTCGGTTGCAGTAGCAAAAAACGATTTCCGTACAGGTCCTCAAAAATGACTTCCTTTCCGTACATCACCTCATGAGGTTCACTGATAAACTTCACCCCACGCTGCTGGAAGGTCTCATACGTACCTTGAAAATCCTCGGTTTGCCATACCCACATTGGATTTTTGCCTACCTGCTGGAGCATGGCTTGTGCTACGTCTTCCCGGTGCCAGTGCGTAGGATCATGCAACACGATTTCCAGCTCTTGATCAGGCAACCCGATGGTAAGCCACCGAGAGCCGTCATCCATTTTGGAATCCATCCGTTTTTGAAAACCGAGTTTTTCTGTGTAAAACTGGAGCGCTTCCTCACAATCGTGGACATACAACGTCACATGAGCTAACCGCTTAAGCATTTACGATTCCTCCAGCTTTATTATTGTCGTAGGAATTGCATCGTATCAACCAATTCTTTAGGCATCGGCGCCTCAAATTCCAACCGCTCGCCTGTCCGCGGATGGGTAAAGCCAAGTGTCTTCGCATGCAAGGCTTGTCCGTCCAGATCAAGTGTATCTTTTGGTCCGTACTTGGGATCACCTGCAAGTGGATAGCCAATATATTTCATATGCACACGAATTTGGTGTGTACGTCCCGTTTCCAGCTTGAGCTCAACAAGAGTATGCTCCTTGAAGCGTTCCAGCACAACAAAATGAGTAATCGCTGGCTTGCTGTTCTCAAATACGACGGCCATTTGCTGTCTATTTTTCGGGTCGCGACCGATAGGGGCATCAATGGTTCCCATTTCATGCGGAATAACCCCATGAACTATCGCCACGTATTTGCGATCCACAGTATGCTCTTTCAGTTGTTCAGCCAGTCCGACATGTGCCTTGTCATTTTTAGCAACCATCAACAAGCCCGATGTATCCTTGTCAATACGATGGACAACTCCAGGACGCAGCACACCATTAATTCCTGATAAATCCTTGCAGTGCGCCAGCAAGCCGTTCACGAGTGTACCACTGTAGTGGCCTGGTGCCGGATGGACAACCAGACCTCTCTGCTTGTTCACAACGACGACGTCACTGTCCTCATAGACGATTTCTAGAGGCATTGGCTCTGGTTCGATCGTCATTTCCTTTGGCGGCGGAACACGCAGGGTAACCTCATCCTCAGCTTGTAGCTTGTAATTGTTTTTGATTGGTTCGCCGTTAACTGTTACGCGCCCTTCCTTGATCCAGGCTTGGACTTGCGAGCGCGACCAGTCTTCATTTTGCAGGGTAATATATTTGTCGATCCGCTCACTTACATCGGCGGGCTCTACATTCCAATCATAACGTTCAAATAATTGCGTGTCGTTCATGCTTGTCTCCTCATTAGGTAACTATGTAAGCATCTGCTCGTTAGTATCAACGAAAACAGACTCTTCCATTACCGGTCTTTTTTCTTACCATCTAGCAGAACGTCGAGAAGCAAAAGGCCTACCCCGATTGTAATCGCCATATCAGCCACGTTGAAAATCGGAAAATGGATCAAGGTGAAATCGAGAAAGTCAACAACCTGGCCAGTAGTGGCACGATCAATAAAGTTTCCAATGGCTCCACCCAGTACCAATGACAGTGCGAGGGAAGCGCGTGGTTGTTTTTTTCCAATGCGAATCAGGGAGAACACGATTCCGACGACTACAGCGACTGTAATGACGATAAACAGCCAGCGTTGGTTTTGCAAAATACCAAAGGCTGCTCCCATATTTCGATGTGAGGTGAGATGAAATACATCAGCGATCAACGGAATTGATTCTCCTCGCTCCATGTAATTCAATACGAGATGCTTGGTCCACTGATCAAGCGCAATAATGACTGCAGCAATGAGATAATACAACAATGGAATATCCTCCTTCATCTGACTCGATCAGCCTAGCAATCACATTTGTCAAATGTTCATTTTACCAGAGTAAGGTTATCGGAACAAGCGCCATGCTTTTTTATACAAACGGTATCCTTTGCGTACCCCATCCAGTACCCACAGAGGAATTTTCCATCCTCGATCCTTTAAAAAAGGCAGGTATACCTTGTAATATGCCTTCCGTAAATCACGCCACTTACTATCTGGAATGTTTTTGTAGTAGTCTGACACGTCGATCAGATAGCCTCGTCCCTGATTCATTAAGACGTTTTTCCCATGAACATCGTGTGGAAACAAGCCTTTTTTGCGCGCCTCCTCCAGCGCTTCTTCTACGTCTTCGATCACTCTTGGGGGGATTGGGATGCCAAAACGCACACAATCAAACAGCGATATGCCATTCATACGCTTAATCACCAAATAGCCTTCTCCCGAATCGTAGCATATGGGGAACGAGCGCGTCTCCCCCAACTTGCGATACACTTCGATTTCATTTTCCCAGCCAGGACGTCCTGGAGCATACAGCTTAATAACTACAGGCGGGTAGTCAGGATGAGCGAAGACAGCAGCGTAATTTCCAGTTCCCACCAGCTCCCACGGATAGGGTGTATGGAGAACAACAACCGGGTCATCTGGCGACTGGCTTTCTACCTTTACTTCTTGTAAAAAAGACTGCAATACTTGTTGGTCTATACGCATAGTTCCTCATCTCTCATCTAGATACCGACTTCACACATATATTGATTCTAGCAAAATGTTTTTTTATAAAAAACCCCCAAATCAAACACTTTACAAACACCTGTGGCAATCAGCTTGCAGCAAAAGAGAACCTCACCATAAAGGCAGGTTCTCTCCTCTGTCATACATTGATTTCCTGAAACCATTCACGGATGGCTTCCTTGATTTTGTCCAGCGCAGTAGCATGGGTCGCTTCGCAATAAATACGCACAAGCGGCTCCGTTCCCGAAGGTCGAATCAGTACCCAGTGTCCCTCCTCAAGCAGCAGCTTGATGCCATCCATGCGATTGACGCCTTGCACGCGGTAAGGTCCCACATGCTCAGGGGGCGAGGTAACTATTTGCTCAATCCACTGCTGCTTTTCCTGCAGGCGCATATCGAGACGCGTATGGAACAATTCGCCGAACTCATCATAGACATCCCGCAAAATTCGGTCGATCTCTTTACCTTCAGATGCGCACATTTCAGCTAGCAATAGATTGATCAGCACGCCGTCCTTTTCGGGGATATGGCCGAGTATGCTTGCTCCACCACTTTCCTCTCCCCCGATCAGAACGTCCCCTTTTCTCATCTGTTCCCCAATATACTTGAACCCAACGGGGGTCTCTACCAGCTCCAGTCCGTACCTTTCTGCCATTCGGTCCAACAAATGCGTCGTTGCAACCGTTCGGACAATCCTGCCTGAGAGCTTTCGATTTTTCTTCAAATGATACGTTAAGAGGACCAACACGTCGTTAGGGGGGATATACCTGCCAAAGCGGTCTACAGCTCCAAAACGGTCGGCATCCCCATCATTGGCAAGCCCCAGCGTTGCTTGTCGGTTCACAACCTCTTTTTTTAGCAAGGTTAAATGCTGATCATTCGGCTCGGGCA
Source organism: Brevibacillus sp. SIMBA_040 (assembly GCF_046535075.1). Taxonomy (NCBI): domain Bacteria; kingdom Bacillati; phylum Bacillota; class Bacilli; order Caryophanales; family Paenibacillaceae; genus Brevibacillus; species Brevibacillus sp. SIMBA_040. Next base: position 235,776 of record NZ_JAWRXI010000005.1, on the reverse strand, counting down.
GGTCGCCTCCGAAGGCTGCGTCTGGTGTTTCTCTGATGCCGACTGTATTGACACCTGCCTCTGCCAAAAGACCACTGACATAGCCCATTCCAGAGCCATGCATAGCGTCTACGACTACGTGCAGGGAGGACGACTTGAGCACATCCATATTGATCATACGACGTAAATGCGCCTCATAATGGGGACGCAGGACAATAACCTGCATCAGCTTTCGGTTGACGGCTTCTGCCAATGATGTCGTGATTACTTCACCGGACTTCCCAATTTTTTGAATCCATTCTTCCAGACGTTTCGTAATCGCTGGTGTAGCAGGTCCTGCATATTCCGGAATGTACTTGATTCCATTATATTCGGGAGGATTGTGACTGGCTGTTACCATCACGGCACCACTCGCAGCGAAGTGCTTGACACCAAAGGCAACCGCTGGAGTAGGCGCCGCTTCGTTGACCAAATAGGTCCGAATCCCGTTGCCCGTCAGGACAGAAACAATCTCCTCCGCAAATCGCCGACCTAAAAACCTCGTGTCATGCCCGACCAAAATGGGCTCATCCTGCTGTCCTGTTTCCTTTGTATAACTGGCAATAGCCTGTGCGACGATGCGTACGTTTTCCATCGTAAACCCGTCTGCCATGATGTCGCGCCAGCCGTCCGTTCCAAAACGGATTGCTTTCATCTCCTCAGCTCTCCTCTCGTTACCGTAACTCGTTCACCTTCTCCAAATAACGTAAAATAGTAGCAACATACGTAGCATGTGACCATGTCAAGGGGGCAACTGACACGGGAGCTCCTGTATATGGATCCAGCTGTTCCGAAAGGGCGCCGCTCTGTAATGCGTGGCGAACTACCCACGACAGCCTGCGCTTTGGCTCCTCTAGCTCTTCTCTCGATTTCGCAATGGCGATCTCCCAATCTGCTACCCACAGCGTGCAAATGATCCATGGATTTCCGGGAACCTTTGCTGTATCATGTGATTTTTTGAAATAGTAATCACCTTGGTAACGAGCGAAGCCACCCACTTCCGTATCCACACGTAGGCCCCGTTTTACTGCCTCCATCGTGCTGATGACACGTGGATCATCTGCCGGGAGTACATCCAGTGCAAACAAGGCAAACAAGCTGCTTTCTACCGTGAAATCCTTCTCGATCTTCCCGTTCGGACGGACATAAATCCCGCGCAGGAATCGACCTATTTCCGGATCGTACAAATGCTTGATCATGGCAGTACGGATTCGCTCTGCCCCTTCATCGTAGCGTCTGTAACGGCGATCATCTCCGAACAGCTGGGCAAAACGGGCAGCCGCTTTAAGTCCAGCAAAAACAGTCGCGCAGGTGAAGGTAAAAATCCCCCTCCGCTCTTCCCATAGGTCATAGCTGGGCTTCGGCAGTTGCAATTCAGGGTGCACATACTCGAGCAGGAAGCGAGCAGCAGGACGAACCAGCGTAGGATACAGGGCCTGACAATCCTCAATCTGCTTACCACTCTTGTACTGCTCCCACAAGGCATGCAGCACCAGAGCCGTCTCATCCTCTTGGATGGGCAGTTGAACCTCACCATCGACGATGTACGGATGCCAGCTCGATCCGACCGAGCCATCAGGATTGTACTTGTGTAGCAAATACCCTTCCTCGTTTAGAGCATTAGCGCAAAAGCGGAAGAACGGTGCGACGACTCCAGTGTATCCTGCCTTGGCCATGCTACTTGCGATTAAAGCACCATCACGCGGCCACATATAGCTGTAATGATCGCGGTTGTATTGCAGAATATCGGAATCATTGGCGGCGAGAATGGCACCGTTTTGATCAATTTGCGTACGGACGAGGAGCAGACTACTCTTATACAAATCCACAACCTCGGCTGGTAGGTCGGCAAAATCTCGCTGCTCCTTGTTTACCCAGCGCTGCCAATATACTGCGACTCTGCTTAGCAAACGCTCCGGATCACTATCGAGCACATACTGATTCAACGCTTTCACAGCTTCATAGGAATCCCCGACACACATCCAGTAAGATAGCGTTTTTTCTTCCAGTGGCTGCAGCATCAAGCGAAATGACACCGTACTATCCACGGAGCCTTGTGCAATGGGATTACCCGACAATAGGCCATCCTCCGCATCACGCCATGTCCCCTCTGCATAGTTAAAACGCTTGATTCCTGTACTGAATTGATCGATTCCACCTTCTGGCGTCTTCCCGTTGATCATGATGTACACGTTTCGCTTGTAGTGGTACACGGTTTGCAGTATCGGATCGTAAACGGCTGTATCGCCTACCTCTGTTTCATTCAAACTGAAATCATGGTTGAAAAATAAACGCACTTCACGCGCTTCACTCGCAAGATTGTGGACACGAACCTTTTTCAAATAGATCGGGTCTCGCTGGTGTACCCCATCTGCTATATGAAGAGACAATCCCAGATGCTCATGACGGGCATGAACATCGGTAACCAGCGACTCCCGCCCGTATCCGAGCTTGCGATTCCAGCCGTCCTCATCGACCCAGGAAAAACGCCCCTGCACCCATACGCCCAGCTTGCTAAAGTGTCCGCCTACATGGTTCAACTGTCCGACATACGGATAGTACAAATCGCGCATATGAAGCCTGTCATCAAAATTGATCAGCAGTCTTCCGTTCCCTACGACGAGTGGTCTCGGCATACCCTCACGTCCTTTTCGCAGGCTCACGCCAAATAGCCATTATTGATATTCTGCAATCCGTCTAGCATAGGAAGAAGCAAGCGTAGCTGCCGTTTCTGCAGTAGCTCCCTGGGAAATGACTTTCACATGTGAATCTTCCGAATCCGGCAAGATCAGAACCCATCCGTTGACGTCGTAGACCTTGATCCCGTCAACCAGCTCTAATAGCTTCCCTTTATTTTCCTCCAGCACCTTGCGCATCACTTTTCCTTTGGACGACCACGGGCAAAATACCGTTTTTTTCTCCATATGGCATGCTGGCAAAAGCTCAAGCAGCACACTCATCGTTTTTTCTTCCCGCGACAAATAAGAGAGAATTCTCATCAGGCTGTACACCGCATCAAACATGGGATGAAAGCGTTCCTCTACAGAAACCTCCATCATGGAGCGTGGGGCAACCTTTGTCCGAACGACCTCCAGCTGCAAAAGCTGCGCCAAATGCTCCAGCTCCATCGGGGCGCTTACTGGCAAACCAATACGCTTGTGATGTCCACTGCACGCTAAAAGCTGCAAAGCTAAAAGCTGTTCGGCTGACAGTTTTTGTCCCTGTTCTGTGAACAAAGAGAACTGCTCTGCGTTTTTATCAAGTCGAATCCCCAGATCTGCCCCGTTCTTGCTTACACCTTCTTGAATCGGTCCGTACACGACCGTTATCCCTAGAGCCTGAAAGAACGGTGTCAAAAAGGCCGGCATAAAGCGAGTCTCGCAATCTATCAAAAGGTGGAATCGTTGGCGCTGGATACGCGCGACATCTATTTGCTCTGCCATCGCTCGCAAATAGGCCTCCTGCACTTGGTGCTCTACATGCAATTCTCCCAAATGATGCAGGCTCCGTACGTACGTTTCTTGCCAGTAGGCATTTTCAATCTTTCGCTCCATGTCTCGTGAAATCGGCAAACCTGCATGATCGATAAACTGAATGACTATCTCTTTTTCTTCCAGCGGCTCAGCCATGTACAGGTGAATACCACCAATGCATTGCAAACCCCGTACACCATACCTCATCAAGGGAGCATTCCCCATGCCAAAATCAACGGTGTCGATTCCAGAAGAGCATAGACTTGTCATCATGCTATGCTTGAGCAGCTGTGCAAAAGGATGCGAGCATGCAGAAAGAGCAATTTTGCTGCCTGGTCTGAGCAAATAAGCGTAGGCTGCGGCCAGTCGAGTGACAAACTCGGTGGTGATCTCGACATTCCCGATCCCTTTAATGCCATTTGTACCGAACAAATTTTTGGTTTGGCGGGTTCCGTAGATGAGGGAAGTATGGACCGTCGCACTCTCCTCTACTTCTTTATCTGGCCAAATTTTTACACCGGCTTTGACAACGGATTTGGAACCGATTTTGCAATGATCCCCAATAACTGCACCCTCGCCGAGTATGACGCATTCACCAACGCGGATATTGCGGCAAAGTGTCGCTCCATTGATCTCTGCTTTTTTTCCAATGACGGTATTTTCCCAGACGATTGCCTGCGATAATTTAGTCCCTGTAGCGACGCTTGTATTCGCACCTAGCACAGAATACGGGCCTACTGCTACCCCGTTTTGCAAATGAACATTCTCACTAATGTATACAGGCCCTTCCAGTCGGACAGAGGAATCAACGCGTACATGGTTTTCAAGAAAAATTCGCGGGGCGATCTCCTGTGCCTTGATCTCCAGATTTACGCGACCATCCAACAAATCAAATTGTGCCTGACGATATACTTCTAATGAACCGATATCCGACCAATACCCTTCAGCCAAGTAGCCATAGAGTGGTTTTTCTTCCTGTAAAAAGAGCGGAAACACTTCCTTGCTGAAATCGACTTCTCGATCTTCGGATATATAAGAGAGGACTTCCGGCTCGCATACGTACATGCCAGTGTTGACGGTATCACTAAACACTTCCGCCCAGCTCGGTTTCTCTACAAAACGGGTAATTCGTCCACTCTCATCGGTCATCACCACGCCAAATTCCAGTGGCGTCTCTACCTTCGTCATGATCAGCGTAGCAAGAGCGTTATTTTGATCGTGATAGCGAATAGCGTCTGACAAATGAATATCGGTCAGGGTGTCTCCACTAATAACAATAAACCGCTCATCCAGGAAATCTGCGCAGTTTTTTACACTGCCTGCTGTTCCAAGCGGAGTCGTCTCTTCAAAATATACGAGCGATACGCCGTAGCGAGAACCATCGCCAAATGTATTGCGAATGACATCAGGCAGATATTGGAGTGTCACTGCAATCTCTGTAATTCCGTGTTTTTTCAGAAGATCAATCGTGTACTCCATGCAAGGACGGTTTAACAATGGCACCATTGGTTTTGGAGTATGGGATGTTAACGGACGTAGACGGGTACCTTTACCGCCAGCCATGATTACTGCCTTCATCTTTCTTAGTTCCTCCTTCATCGTCTACATTTCCTAAGTTGATCCGACTCCTACCTCATGTGAAGACTTCGTCAGCAAGCGATATTGCTCGATAGTCTGTTGTGCAAGCATCGTCCAGTCATAATGCTCCAGTACATCGTTTCTTGCAGCTGCCGCCATTTGAAGACGCTTGTCGGGGTTTCCCAGCATCCAGTGCAATTGATTGACCAAGGATTCCACATCACCCGCATAAACGGTTGCCCCGTTTTCTCCATGCCGTACAATTTCTCGTAAGCCTCCGGTGTCTGCGACTACGAGCGGCGTACCAAAAGACATCGCTTCGAGTGCCACGATGCCAAACGGCTCATACAAGCTCGGAAAAACAGCAACGTCTGCCAGGTGAAACAATTGATCTCGGCGTTCGTCATCGACAAAGCCTAAAAAACGTACGTGGTGGGTGACTCCCATTTGTGCAGCTGTCTGCCTCAAATCCTCCAGGATCGGTCCTCTTCCTGCAATAACGAGCTGCAGGGCAGGATAAGCATGAATAAGTCGCGCCACTGCTTCTACTAATAAATGAGCTCCTTTTTCACGAACCAAGCGTCCGACGAAAAAAAGGATAGGCCCATCGCCAAGTGATAATTGTTGTCTGAGTTCTTGATTTTCGACTTCGTATGCCATTTTTGCTTCGACACCGTTATGGATAACTGTGAGTTTTTCAGACGCTACATGAAAGAGCTTCTTGACCTCATTTCCCATATAGTGACTGCAAACAATGACACGATCCGAAGCCTCCGTCAGTATCCGCTCGCACTCGTGAATGCGATGTTGCAGCGGAGTATGAATGCCTTGGTGTCGACCATGCTCCAAGGCATGAATCGTGGTGACTAGCGGTATAGAAAGCCTTTGCTTCAGCTCTATGGCTGCCCAACCAACTAGCCAATCGTGTGCGTGGATTACATCTGCTCTGAGTCCATTTTGCATGAGCGCCTCTACTGCATCCACCATCGCGAGATTTAGCTGGAACACCCATTGCATGAAGTCTTCCCGCTCACTCGGGACATACGTCGGGAGTCTGTGCACGTGCACACCGTCCATTTGCTCCTGTTTTGCCACTGAATCAGCCGCGCCTGTCAGAACATGCACCTCAATTCCCTGACTGACCAGATGACGGGACAGATCATAAACGGCCCGACCAAGTCCTCCTACTACATGAGGCGGAAACTCCCAGCTCAGCACCAGTACGCTTCTCTCCGGTTGCTGGGATTGGCTTGCCGCTACCATTTGACGCGATACGTTCACTCTATGCGCACGATTCGGCAAATAGTACGTCTCATCAAGGCCAGGAAACAATGGATAGGCTGCTTCCATTTCGACTAGGCGCTCCTCATCGGGCTGCTCTTGATAAAACAGCGCAAGCAATTCTCGAAGCCTCACCAAATGATTGTGGATACGGCGAACTGCGTATTCGACAACCGTTTGACCGTCTAAAATGAATGCCCAGTCACTGCTCTGCGCCAGCATCAGCTCCCGCGCAGCCTGCTTGAGACAACGACTCTTGACTTGATTGCTGCTGGCATCCGGCACACACGTTTCATACAGACTGGAAATAGCTTCAATCAGGTCTCTTTCTGCCTGATGCAGATGACGATAAATCCAGCTATTCCGCTCATTTAACCACACTTCTCCATAGCCATTTCGTCCCCACGTAGACATGGGTAGATGGGCCCGATCCTGATTGGGATAGCGTGCCAAATATTCGGAGGGCGTTATTAATGTCACGTGCTTGGAATCACAAACCGTCTTTCGCAAGAGGTAATCCAGAAATTGTGGACCTTCATACCACCAATGCCCAAACAGCTCGGCATCATAAGTGGCGACGACCAATGGCTTTTGGTCCATCCAGGCAGACGCTTCCTCTATCTGTCGTTCTCGATGGTACAAAAAATGTCCCGCATGAGACGCTGCTTTTTCACGCGCCCATTCAGGCTCATACCAATCCTTATGTTCGTTTGGTCCAGTGATCCGATAATATTTCAGGCCTGTATGTACGCGGATTCCAGCTGGATGAATATAAGGCTCAATGTAGTCCATTTCCCGATCAAATCCGATATCACGGTAATACTCCCGATAATCGTAATCGCCCGGATAGCCATCAAATGAGCTCCAAACCTGACGGGATGCTACCTCATCGCGAGCAAAGGCAGCTACATCATGTGGAGTAAACAGCGGTGCATACAAGCCTCTTCGTGGAGTTGGAGTCGCATGGTTGATTGTGTGGCTGTCTACGAAAAAGAAGTGAAGTCCTGCCTCCTTTAACAGTCGATCCACACCTGGGGTATATCCGCACTCAGGAAGCCAAATGCCATTCGGACGTCGCCCGAGAACGCGCTCGTGCGTATCGATGCCTATCTGGAGCTGAGCCCTGATAGCTTCCTCTGTTTCGACAAACGGAAGAAAGGCATGAGTGGCTGCACACGTAATCAGCTCCACGCTGCCGCTTTCCTGCACGCGCCGAAGGCCGGTTATCAGCTTGTAATCCAGCTTTCGGCAATAGGTGGCAATTGTGCGGAAACGTTCCAGATACATTTTGGCAACGCGATGTTCTTTGGAATGATGGGCAGTTCGTTTAACTTCTTTTCCTGCCAGCTCGACGGTTTTGGCTAAGTGCGCCCGAAAGCGCGCTTGGATTAATTCATCGTCTAGCATGGACAGCAACGTAGGAGATACAGCAAGGGTCATGCGAAAATCGATTCCGTCTGCGAGGAGCCTGTCAAAAACCAGCAACAAGGGAATGTACGTCTCCAGCATCGATTCGTACACCCATCGCTCTTCCAGGTAATCGTCCCGGTCCCCGTGTCTGACATACGGCAGATGGGCATGCAACACGAGGGAGAGATAACCGTTATTCACAGATGACACCTCACTTATTTGGTTGATTTGGAATAGAGGGAATACGAGGAAAAGTTTTCGTACCAGGAAGGTGCGGTAGAATCTTTAACCGGCTCTACCAACGGTTCTCCCCAGGCAGCTTGCGAATTGCGAGGTGTAACGATAGGCTCTGAGCGTAAAATCGGGCAAAAACGTCCCTGCTCATACAAACCAAAGTCAACTATATAGGTTCGCCCTGGCGCAACATGGTTGACGTACCAAGAATGCGCCTCTTCGGATACCAGAACATCTTTTATGTCATGTGCATTTTTCCCATCAAACAACCGGTCTGTAACATCGTAAATGCGCAATCCTTTTTGGATGTAACGAAAATCAACCTGCATATAGGAGGCAACCATTCTCATTCGCGGCCAGGTAATCTCCCAGTATACAAACAGCACAGATGGACCTTGTGCCATTACTTTCACGAGATCCCGCCCATAAAATGCGGGTAGCTTCCACTCATGCTCTGCACGCGAAAGGAGGCGCTGCGGTGCAGTTGAATCCGCATTTGTTACCGAATCTTGTTTGGCTTTGTCTTTTTGCAAACGGTATTTTACCTGTCCAACGGTTAAGCCACATTCTTTGGCAATTTGTGCGATGGACTTGGATTGTGAACGAAGCTCGAGAATTTTATCCAACATCGTAGAGCGCTCCTTTCCGCTTTCTTTCCCTGTTTGCCACATTGTCATCATAGCCAATACCGCTAACAAAGACTGTCGAACGTTGTAGGCACTTCCCTTCTTCTTTTGTCGATAATCGATCTTGTTTTCGTCATCCGTAAACAAAACTCGATAATGAATAAATGGAAACCGCTTCCACTGACGATAAACTTGCCTTCCCCCTGAACAAAGGGTCATGCATGATGACTGCGGTCCATCCGCCTCTCATCCATACATCTTACAAAGCCATTTCTCAATACATTCATTGCTTTATGAAAAATAAGTTACAGAAATAATTTTGATCAGAAGAAAACCTCGATTGAGGAATCCACCTGGAGAAACGACCACGTTTTTCCCGAAAAGCTTAGCCTAAATCCTTAACTACGCAACAAAAAACCCGCCTTGAGAGCGGGTTTGCCTATTTCGAGCCTGTAAAAAGCTATCTTCTTTTCGTGATACGTCCAGAGCCACCGACTTTGGTTCGCGGGGGTGAATTGCTTTTTGGAGAGGAAAAAATTGAGGAGCGTTTAGGGGTTACCGAGCTGCTTGATTTGGATGAGCTACTGTCGGAATTGCGGATAATTTTGCCCGTGCTGCCTGTCGACGGTTCAACCTGTTTCTTGAAAATGTCGCCGCCAGCCCCGGCAGAGCCATCCGTATTCTTTTTCGTAGCACTGCGCTTGGTAATACTACCTGAACCTTCCTTGGTAATCGGTGGTGCTGCCTTTTTCTCCTTTTCAGTCGGGGTATGATATGAGCCCGTCGAAGGCTGGTAAATCTCCTTGCTCGAGTAGCCGCGATAGCTACCCTTTGAGTTGTTTTTCATACCGTCGAATATGTCATTGATTATCGTCGCTACGAGGTACCCCTGTAAAAAGGATGAATCGTAGTTTTGACGTACATATTCCTTGGAATCTACCTCAATAAGCGTATCTGATGGTTTGTCAGCATCTTTTTGAAGATGGTAAATCTCGTCCTTGTAAACAAGGAACATGTGCTCTGTATCTTCTTTGGAGATTTCTTCAGGCTGCTTCTGATCTACCAGCTCTTGTGCCACCTCAGGCACCGTCTTATCTTCCGCACGGTATATACGAGAGGTCTGCCCCTTTTCCTTGGTTGATACGGATTCTAATGGATACGAATTGCTCATATCCGCGGAGCACCCTGTAGTTGCCATCACAAGAACGAAAATCGCCGGAATGAGCAGGAGCTTGATCAATTTCATCCAACTTTGTGGCATATTCTCACCCCCTACGTTCCGCGTAAGACCTGCACATCAGCTGAAAGGACAGTCTCCCCTTCATATAGCATGAATCGGCCATCCTGCCATTCAATTCGCAGCAGTTGACGCTGATCGGATTGGAATTGCCAGATGTACTGCTCTCCAGATGTATGGAAAGGAGCCTTGCCCACGACATTCACTCGTCCGGTATACTGCTCTTCCAGATGATACGTAACATCATCCATTTCAATCGTCGTCGGTACTTCCTCGACTGATTCCAATCTGCCGTCAATCACGTTGTACAAATGGTAGACCGTTTTCTCACGTTCTTCGATGAAAAGATAACGAATCGTATTACCGTCCTGCAAGGTCAGCATGGTTGCATTGCGACTGGCGTTATTTGCTTTGCCAGTCACCTGATACGTCTCCAGGGATACCTCTACGACATCGCCGGGTCCGACTGTCAAAATGCTCTTTTCTTCTACTGGTGGCTCATGCTTCGCAAATATATTTTGAATTCGTTTAAACAAGCTCATTTCTGTACTCCTCTCCGGCACGCTTTACAGACATGCAGCCAAAATCAGGGCACCTACAATATGGAAGGAACCGGCAAGCATCGCGTGTGCGACTTTTCCTTGTTTCGTCCCCTGCTCCAGATCAATCCCAGCAGCTTTGCTCAAAATGAGCTCCACAATTTTTTCCACCAAGAACAAGATGATAAATGAGACCACTGAAACAAGTAATGCTACAAATAAATCTCTCGAATTGAGCATCGATTGCGATAAAATGTATCCCTGCGCAAACAGCTTCATGACAAACCGCGTTGTTACAGCTACATTGCCATTCTTAATTTCCTGCATGTCGTTATATTTCGTAAAGAGTGCGTCAAGCCACATCAAAACGGTTAATAAAACGGCGCCTGCAGCCGTCCAGACGAGCATCGCCATAATCTGAATCCATTCCAAAACGTATCCCCCCGAATCAAGTTGTTATCCAACAACTCATGTATCACGCGTAGAAAAAAAGGGGAACCGCCAGAAGCGGTTTACCCCTCGTATTTTTTCATCAGCGCAGCCAATTCATCATCCACTTGCTGATCCTTGCTCAGCTTGGCAATTTCATCATCCAGGGAGCTTTCTTTTTTGTAAACCTCTCCACTGGCTTCTGCTTCTGCTTCCATTTGCAGCGCTTTTTCTTCCATACGCTTCAAGCCAGCCATAGCAGAGTTGCCGTCGAAGCCAGCCATTGCTTGATTGATCGTTTTTTGCGCTTTAGCTGCATTGACACGAGCGACCAATGTTTCACGCTTGTTTTTCAGCTCGGTAATTTGTTTTTTCATTTCGGTCAGCTTGTCGCGCAGACCGTCTGCAGCAAGCTTGTTTTTCTCGTAGCCTTCTTTGTACTCGGCCATTTTCTGCTCGGCAGCTTTCTTTTCTTCCAAAGCTCGGCGCGCGAGGTCGATGTTTTTAGCTTGTGCCGCTACATGTGCCTGCTCCTCACGCTTTTTCACCAAAGCTTCCTGCTCTTCGTAAAGCACTTTGAATTTCTTTTCGAGTGCGATTTGGGCAGCAACCGCTTTTTCTGCTTCTCCCAAGTCTTCTTGCATATCGCGCAAATATTGATCGGTCATTTTAATTGGATCTTCAGCTTTTTCAATCAGTGAATACAGATTGGACATAGTCAAATCGCGAAGTCTTTTAAAAATGGACATAGATTCTTCCTCCTTGAGTACGTTCTAGGACCAGCGACTACCAGGAGTGCCGTTCCCTCTATACATGTTTCTACGTTTCTTACACAAGTAAGTTTCATGATCTTCTGATTAATTTTTACTCGCGGCTCACTTTTGCCTTTTTTTCCTGCTCATCCCACATCATATAAGCATCGAAGTGTTCCTTCCCTTTGACAAAGCCTTTGATCAAATTGGTTTTCCCGGTATCCATCAGCTTTTTCACCATGGCTGCGGATATTTTTTTGCCCATGATCGTTTTGGAGAGCGTCACGGTGCATTGCGCTGTCTTGTAATTCGCGCAGCCGTAAAAGTCTCCCTTGTCTACCAGGTCACCTTTGCACACGCGACACGTAGCTACTTTGGAGCCGAGTGAAAACTTCGATGCTTGCTTGGACTTTGGCATCGAAGAAATATCGTATTCTTCCAGCTTCCAGCCCTTTGATTGCTCCATCGCATCCTCCACAATTTTGTGGGAGAGCTTTTTTACTTGCTCCATGAAAGCTCCGGCTGAAGCCTCGCCCAGGCCGATTTGTCCTAAACGCTGTTCCCAGCGTGCGGTCATTTCCGGAGAAGCCAAAATTTTGTCGCCGATCACATCAATTAACAAGGTTCCTTTCTGTGTTGCGAAGACCTGATTTTTGCGCACCTCGATATACTTGCGTTCTTTGAGCATATTGATGATGCCTGCTCGTGTCGCTTCCGTACCTAGTCCCTCGGTTTTCATCAGGACCTTCTCCAGCTCTTGATTGTCCAGATGCTTTCCGGCGGTTTTCATCAAGGTGATAAGCTGTCCTTCGGTATACCGTTTGGGCGGCTGTGTCTTGCTTTCCTTTGCCTCTACCTTGCGTACCTTTCCTGTTTCGCCTTTGACCAGTGGCGGCAGAATCGATTCCTTGTCATCTTTTTCTTCATCAAATAACACTTCGCGCCAGCCAGCACGAATCTGCACTTTTCCTTTACTCACAAACGTGGCTCTGGCATCGACCAAGGTAGAGACGGTCGTGTAATCAAACAAGGCGCTTTCGCAGTGTGCGGCAATCAGCCTGCGGGCGACGAGATCGTATATTTTCCGTTCTTCGTCACTAAGCTGGGAGACTGTCGGTACCTGCTCAGTCGGGATGATCGCATAGTGATCGGTTACTTTCTTTTGATTTACATATCGCTTATCCTGTGCAATCGAAGCTTTCGGTGTCGGAAAGTAAGCTTGATACTCGGACTGCTTGGACAGCTTGGATAAAATATCCGGAAAAGTTTTGGCTTCCTCTGCTGTGACAAACGCCGAATCCGAGCGAGGGTAAGAAAGAATCCCTTTCACATACAGCTTTTGCGCAATTTCGAGTGTTTTTTGTGGCGAGTATTTAAACATCTTATTGGCCGTCGCCTGCAGCGCAGACAGATTGAACAAATACGGTGGCAAAAATTCCTTGCGTTCCGTTTCAACCTCACTTACCTGTACAGGCTTGTCTTTGCAAAATCCAGCGATTTTGGCAGCCATGTCCGGATCATTCAGACGAGTCTCTCCGTCTTTGTGCCACACACCCTCGTAGCGCTTTTTGTCCACTTCAAAGGTAGCTTTGACCTCCCAAAAAGGCTCAGGCTTAAAGGCAGCTATTTCTTTTTCGCGCTTTACCACGAGAGCGAGCGTTGGAGTTTGCACGCGACCTGCCGAGAACACATCGCTGATCCCTTTTTGCTTTAACAAGATCGTATATACCCGTGAAGCGTTCATTCCCACAAGCCAATCTGCACAGGAGCGACTGTATGCCTCTTCGTACAAATTGCGCGTCTGGTTCTCATCCAACAGCGCCTCAAATCCCGCTGTGACAGCCCGCTCGGTTAATGAAGAGATCCACAGACGCTTCATCGGCTTTTTCACACCACACATCTCGATGATGGTGCGCACGATGAGCTCGCCTTCACGTCCAGCATCGCCTGCATGGATAATGCCCTTTACCTCACTTCGTTTCAACAGCTGTTTAATGATTGCAAATTGCTTGGCTTTCGACTTCATGACCTGATGGCGAAAAGAATCCGGGATGAGCGGAAGCGATGGGAGCGACCATCTTTTCCAGGCTGGATTATATGCCTCTGGAGGAACCAGCTCACAAACATGCCCTACTGCCCACGTAAAAAAAGCTCCGTTAGGAAAAATTCGATTCGGATGGACCTCAACATAGCCCTGCTGTTTTCTATGAGAAAACGGACTGGCCAGCTTCAGCGCCTGGTCCGGTTTTTCTGCAATAACGACTTTCATACCTGCTCTACTCCCTATCTGCTACCTAAGTTGCCTGGGACCATGTATACAAAACATTCGTTCCCTCCCCTATTTTACTACATCAGACAAGTAAAGAAGAGGGAATGATTTCCTAAAACGATCTTTCACCAAAAATTTTTCCGCGAGCAAGCACTGCAAGCTCCATTTTCTCGAGTGTCTGGCAGTACACCTCGCCCATCTCAGCTGTATTCGCTGCCCCTTCTGACAGCATGAGCACCTTTATCACCTCAGCTTGGCCGTGATACCAGTCCATGTCAGCCGGGGGGGTGTGCACGATCGTTTTCCAAGCGTTGCGAAGAACAGGGGAGTAAAGCCGATTTGCACCGGGCTTGATTCGACAGCTGGCTATTTTTCGCTGATAGCTCCTTCCTGGGACTGTTTCGTTCAAATCGTGAAACAGATCGGGCCAAAAGTCTTTTCTCGAGCCTGAATGTGGAGTCTTCCTTGCCCATCTACTCACACCATCCAAATAATCATCAGTGCGGAACAGCAGGGCATATAAGCTCTTCCCCAATGTGATTCGCTCGGATAAAGAGGCAAAATGTGAGACGTTTTGTCCTATCAATCGCAGGGGAAGCTCATTTTTTGCCGCGAATGCTTCCTGGTAAGGATTGTACGGAAATAAAATTTGATTCAGCTGCAGCAGCTCCTGAAGTGCAAATGGCAACGATTGCAGCACAGTGCTCCGGTACTGCGCGTTTTTCATCACTTGCTCCTCCAAAAAATTTTGCTCATTGATAATCAAAGCGACCGCAAGCAGCTCACGATCCCCTTTTACCCAAAAAACATTCCATACCGCTTGCATAAAGGCAGAAACCTTTAGCTGGGGAAGCAGGTGAAAAAGGTTGGTCTGACGCTTTACGCTCTCCTCATACAGTAATAATTGAGGGTAGGCATCATGAAAGATCAGCCAGTTCCCCCGCTCCAAAAATGAAAAGAAGTCCAGCTGCTCTTTGGTAGACAGTAGCCGTGGCAGCAATTCGCCGCGCAGATCAGTCATACTCCAGCCCGCATTGCGAGATACAAGATGCGCCAGAAGCGCCCAGTGAATTTCGGGATGCTTTTCGTAAAAGTCGAAATAGGCACGGGTTCTGTCTATATTGTCAGCATTGTGCTGCTGTGTCTTATGCCGAATCCTCACCACGATTTCTTGCTCAGATTCAGGCAGCTTCTCCGGGAACTGCCCTCTTTTTTCAAGCGCTTGCCCCTTTTTTAACTCCTTAATCAGAGGCTGGAGCGGGTGATGAACGAACCATGGTACTTTCACTCTCCATCCTCCTTTGATGAAGCGTATTTTTACGGAGGTGAACGAGATGCAGGACGTGCAGCATGCCATACAGCGCATCCAATCGTTTTTGCAAAAGAGACAGGAGCAAGACGGCTCCTGGAGATTTTGTCTGGAGAGCTCCCCCATGACCGACGCTCACATGATCATCCTATTTCGTACGCTTGAGATTGATGATGAGGATTTGATTGAGCAGCTCACGAAACATATCGCATCGAAGCAACAGGAAAACGGTGCGTGGAAATTGTATCCGGATGAAGACGAGGGGCATTTGTCGACGACGATTGACTGCTATTTTGCCCTCTTGTACGCTGGACGCTATACAAAGACTGATCCGAGAATGGCACAAGCCCGCGCCTTTATCCGTGAAAAAGGAGGCCTCACGCAGGCCAACCTGCTGACCAAGCTTACAACATCACTGACGGGTCAGTATCAATGGCCACCCCATTTTATCGTGCCTGTCGAGTTGACCTTGCTGCATCCCAGCTTTCCAATCAGCTTTTATGATTTTGTCGGTTATGCCCGCGTTCACCTCGCCCCTATCATGATTTGTGCGGATCGCAAATACGTCCGCAAGCTTCCCACCACACCTGACTTGTCCGATTTGTATACGACTACGCCTATCGCTTCTGGCATTTATCGCCATTCCATGCTTGATGGCTTTATTCGAGAAGGACAATCATTTCTCTCCTCAATTCACTCGTACGTTCAACGCCTTCCATTTCTGCCAGCACAGCTGCACGAGCTTTCCCTTCGCCGTCTGGAGCAATTTATGCTTGGACGGATCGAGCCGGATGGCACCCTCTACAACTACTCGACCTCGACCTATTTTATGATCTTTGCGCTGCTTGCTCGCGGCTACTCCCCCGACGATCCTGTCATTCGCAAGGCTATGAAGGGACTCGTCGATTCCGTATGTAAGGTGGAGGCTGGCGTCCACCTGCAGCTCGCTACCTCCGCAGTCTGGGATACGGCTCTTTTGACCTATACATTGCAGCAAAGTGGTATAGCACCGTCGCATCCAGCTATTCAGCGTGCCAACCGCTACCTGCTATCGAAGCAGCAAACAACGTACGGAGACTGGAAAATTCGAAATCCAGGTGCGAGTCCCGGCGGCTGGGGCTTTTCTGACTACAATACAATGAACCCAGACATCGACGATTCGACTGCCGCTCTGCGTGCTCTCCATTCTTTGGCTCAGCAGGATGCGACTGCACAAGCTGCTTGGAAGCGTGGACTCGATTGGGTATTATCGATGCAAAATGACGACGGAGGATGGCCAGCCTTTGAGAAAAATACGAATTCACCCTTGATTCGCCAATTGCCAATTGAAGGCTCGGATACCGTCAGCACCGATCCATCCTCAGCAGACTTGACTGGCAGAACGCTGGAGTTCCTTGGTTCTTTGGCGGGTCTGCAGCTGACCGATTCGCGCATGCAAAAAGCATTGCGCTGCCTTCTCAGAAATCAAGAAACGGACGGCTCTTGGTACGGAAGATGGGGCATCTCCTACATTTACGGCACGTGGGCGGCAATAACCGGAATGATGGCGATTGGCGTATCACCCTCGCATCCTGCGGTTCAAAAAGCGGTACAGTGGCTAATCCGGCAGCAAAATGACGACGGGGGTTGGGGGGAGTCTTGCATGAGTGATGAAAAGAAGCACTACGTCCCGCTTCGAGCAAGCACCCCCTCGCAGACAGCGTGGGCAGTTGATGCCCTGATTACTGTCTTCCCGCAGTCGACCCCAGCGCTTGCAAAAGGTGTCCGTTTTTTAATTAGCAGTATCGACACAAATGACTGGACTACTTCCTACCCAACTGGTGGGGGGCGTCCTGGCGGAACGTATTTTGCCTATCATAGCTACCGCTGGATCTGGCCGCTTCTCGCTTTGAGTCATTATCAAAATAAATACATGAAGGACCAAGCCTAATCTTGCGGTTCGGTCAGGATGGGTCTTCGTGCGAGGGGCCTGATTGGCACCTCTTTGTTCATGAGGAGCGAATCTGCTGGCGTATCAAATACCGAAGAGCACGTAATGACATCCGCATCTCCAATTAAGATAAGAGAGGATTGCGTCGCCTCTTCCACCTCCATTTCTTCAACAGCAATTTTTTTATTGTTGACGCACATGTTTAAACTCATCGTCTTAAAAAACCCCCTTTAGCTTTTGAGTAGCCATCGACAATTCACGATGCTCTGCATGATATGCCTAGCATTTCTGATCTGTCTCAAAAACAGGTATGAACACCCACTGACCAATCACATAGAATACAAAAAGGAATTTCTCCAAAAGGATGTGAGAAGATGCCTGCCATCGTCGGAGTAATTAATGTCAACAGCATTAGTGGTGTCTTCAACGTCGGGGATGTCCGAAAAATTGCACCCGTCAGTTATACCAAAACCTTTGCAGGTGGCGGATCATTTAATTCAGGAACCAATCTGTCCTTTAAGATTCCGAAGAGCGTCATTTATGTAAATGAATCAAGAGGAGAAAATTGGCCCGTATTTGTGGAGGAAATGACTGAATCCACGACCAAGGGGCGAGATCAAACATGAACTTTTTTGTTCATCAAAATATTGTTATTCACAATTTAAAGATCGATGGCATTTCCAATTCCTCGGTTTGCCAAATCGGAAGTGCAGGAATCATTAAGCCTTTATCCCAGCTATACAATACGGGTTGCTTTACAGAGCCAGCCCCTTCTGTCGGGCCAGTGCCCCGAACGGATCGGGAGGAGTTCATTCCCCTCGTTCCACTGGTTGAGCCGACGCGCTAGCGAGAAGGCAGCTTTATGCTTGATGAAGAGAAGGATGATCGTCATGTACATGAGTCCCGAGATGATGCAATATTTTCAGCAACTACATGACTATTTGCATGTACAGAACCAAAAAATGGAGTCCATGAAGCAAATGCTTGAGCAAATGCAACAGGACCTTGATGAGCTGAAGGAAAAGCAGGTTCCCTCTGTGATTAAGAATGAATATAAATTCGACCTTTTAAAAGTGGAGAGATTAGAAGGTACACTGAACATCGGTTTGAATCCAAAAGGCTCCGATCCGAACATTGGAGATTTTTCCATCAACCAGTCGATGGATGTACCTTCACCTCCCAAAGCCGCATCCGATTCTTTTGATCGCGTCCAAAAAGAAATTCATTGTTATCTCGACAATGAAGCCTATCGTGTGCTGGAGAGAATCGAAGAAGAATGTGGATACCCGCTCGACGATGCCTATCGCGGCTTTATCATGGATGACATTCGCAAACAGATTGATCATCGTATCCGGCATTACCTGAACCAGTTTGACACTACCCAATGGGAGCCCGAGCAAATTGATGCATGGGAACAAAAAACGATTCAAAAAGTAAAACGCGATATTGAACGAACATGCGAGACCTTCGTCCAAAATTTACCGCGTGAGAGGAACGATTCCTAGCATGTTTTATCAGGTTACAAATGGGGACGTTTGTGTAGGAAACTTGAAGGTTGGGACTCTCGTCACAGCAAGCTCCCTGTTCATAGGGGATACGAAAACAGTAACTCTTACTTCCATTTATGAGACGCCTCCTGAAACATTGATCGTTGGTGTCACTACTCCACGTCCTTCTGCAACGCAAAGGAGCTAAAAGCTGATGACCAAACGAACCAGTCATGTACAGTCCTTGACCAACATTTCCGTTGATACCTCATCTGTTATACAAATTGGGGATTCCAAAGAGCTTGATGCTGTTTCCGACGTGCTTGCCGTCCAACGCGAAAAAGCGATTTTTTACGAAAAAGAATTTTTGTTTCGTGACTATTTCGTTTTTTGCGAACCGATAGATGTCCCCGTTATCACAGAGCCACTTGAGATAACCACCTGTCACGAAACCTCGGCCATTTGCGTAAACAAGGTAAGGGTAAACTTTTTAGCAGCCTCGTCAGTCCTCCATGTCGGCTCGAACGAATCAATCTGTTTGGGAACACGAGTTAAAAATATTCGACATATCATGAAGGACGCGGATAAAAACCAAAAGTAGTGGGAGGCGAGATCCTTTGCCCTCAGTGATTGGTGCAGTCAATATAAACAGCAATTCAGGAACCGTTAATTTTGGCGACACCCTGAACATTTCTCCGAAAAGTGCCACCAAAACTTTTTCCGGCTCTGGCGGAGGCAATACTGGTAACCTGGTCAACACAATTAATGGTGTCAGCTCTACGAATACGCTTGATCCTAGCGTCGTCGATCAGCCACTCGTTGGGAACGTATAAGATGCAGTGTTAATGCTCTTCATTAACACTGTTTTTGCCGTGAGTTGGACGAGTCATCCTTTTATTTCTAAGACAAAAAAAAGAGGGCCTCAGCCCCCCTACAAATTTGCTTTAAAGGTAGTTTTTCTTTCCCGAAAGGTATTATCTCTGGCCAGGATCAATTCCAGCAATCCATCCTCGTACTTGGCCTTCATTCCATTTGCGCTGACTGGCACAGGAAGCTCAACTTCCCGGTAGAAAGGTCCATAGTACCGTTCCAGCATTACCCTGGAACGCATATAAGCAGGCTCCTTGATTTCCCCTTTTAGCTCAAGCACTCGCTGATCCGTCAGTGTCACTTCCAAGCTGTCACGCGCAAAGCCGGGAAGCTCACAGCATAGAATGACAAGCTTATCTGTCTGAAAAATATCCAGCGTCGGAAAAGATTCGGTTTCATTGACGCGTACGATCGGTGTGGGATGCCTTTCTCTTTCTGGCTCCGTTTGTCTTTCTTTGCCCCTGCCTTTGTTTTTCGCTTTTTTTATGGTAGGAACAACTTTGTTTGCCTGTGCCTGTGGATTCTGAATCGAATGATTGTTTAGTTTGACCAAATTATCCCAAAAGCTGGTGTCCAAGATTTGATTCATTTGGCTTAATGCTTTCCAAGGATGCTCTTGGTCCATGCTCAACCTGGAGAGATTCTCCGATGTTTTTTGCAGCTGCTTCATGGTCTCCCGCAAATTTTTCAACCACCATCACCCTCCGCTCCTGCTTGCTGGCAAGGAACACCAATCCCATATACCTCACAATCAGTATATGTACATATGCCCTGGTGGGTGAGCTATTTGCTATTCACCGTTTTGGGCGCTGTCCGTATAGTCGGTTACGGGTGCAGGCGGTGCAAGAATATCAGGAGGCGGCATGTCACTTGGTGTCTGCTGATCGACAGGTACTTCGTTAATATCAGATGGCGCAGGTTGTGTCGAAGGCTTTGTTGCCGGCTTCTGCGTTGCGGGCTTATCCGTTTTGGGCTGCTCTTTTACCGTTGTCGCAGGCTTTGACTGCGTAGACGGCTTCGGATTCGCCTTCATCTCTGCTTTCGCTACTTCAGCCACGGCAGCATTACTGAGCTGAGCAGACGCTACCGCTCCATTCTCGCCGAGCTCTGCGCGTAGAGTGCTACGAATAGCTTGCATGTTTTCAAGCGGCCAGAGCGAGTATGGCGAGCTCCAGAACGCTCCATTGTCTAGCGAAACCATATTCTCTGAGTTCAGCTTGCCAAAATCAAGTGCCAGACCTTTGATCTGATCTTTGGACAGATCTGTTTTAATGTGCTTGCCAACCGCTTCCATTACGGATGTCAAGCTCGAGATGCCATCTACAGAAACGACCTTGTCCGCTACTGCACGAATCACTTGCTGCTGGCGGCGATTTCGGTCAAAGTCACTGGAATTGTAAGCCTCGCCGCGCCTGTCTATGCGGTGACGTACAAATCCAAGAGCTTGTTCGCCATTCAGTACTTGTGTTCCTTTTTTCAAATTGCGGTAGACGCCCTCTTTTGGCAGCTCGTAGACGAGATCCCGATCGACATCGACTTTAACCCCGCCTAGCTTGTCAATCACAGCTGTAAAGCCCTCAAAATCGAGCTGAACATAGTGACCAACAGAAATTCCGAGCATGTGATCCAATGTTTTCTTGAGCAACGTCATGCCATTCTCTGTCTCGGGCAGTCCTTTGCTTTCTGCTTGCTTCTTTATATTTTCCCCGAGGGCAAATACTTCGTTGACCTTGTGATACCCGGGATCACCTGGAATCTGGACACGAGTGTCACGTGGCAATGAGACCATCGTAAGCTTTTGTGTGACTGGATTTGCGACGGCTACGACCAATACGTCTGTGTTTAGCATTCCGATATTTTTGCGTGTATCTACACCGACGATGACGAAAGAAAGAGATTTCTTTTCCTCATACGGCTGTTCCACGACAGGCTGATTAGGCAGCTTGTACGGATCTTCTGTTACGATATCAAGTGTTTTGTCGACTTCGCTGAGGGCATAGCCCACTCCGATCGCCAGCAAGCAAAGCATGAGACAACTTGCCAAAAGCACGTACATCCGTGTGCTTCGTTGTCCGCGTTTTTTCTTCTTTCGCATTGGCTTAGACGGAATAGGGGGTTTCTCATTTTTGGAGAGCACGTCTATTGGTTCACTCCTTTTCTCGTTACGGCGTCAAATTCTGCTTTTTTGATTTGTTTTATTTTTCTGGAAAACATTTGTCCCATTTTACCACATTCTGCCGATTATTTGTAGAATCATGGCGAGATAGTCGCACAGAGATTGACGGAAGGTTCTTGCGCTGGCCAAATGAAACAGGTAGTCTATCAGTAACGAATACCGCGATAGTGAAGGAGAACAGGTCATGTATGCTTTTTTAGATGACTTTGGCTTGCCTGTGACGCTGACTTTTGACTCGGACGAATTTAGGCGGCATGAGGCACGCCATGTCCTGATTTTTGCCTTTTTGCGCGGCAAGCTACTATTTACCCGCCACCGCACCAGAGGCATCGAATTGCCTGGGGGAAAGATCGAGCCAGGGGAGAGCAGTCTGGCCGCTGCTGTCCGAGAAGTGTATGAAGAAACAGGCGCCATTTTGGACGGACTCGAACGAATTGGACAATATACGATCAACGGCGACATGAGAAAAGATATTTATGTGGCGAGGGCTCTTACGTATAACCCACAGCCTACAGGCAGTGATGTGGCAGGTGCCCTTTATTTTGATGAGCTTCCTCGTGCTTTAAAAGGGAATCCCAATTTTAGCCGAATTCTCCGTGACGATGTCTACCCTCTGTCACTGGAAAAGGCGTTGCGCCATCCTTTTGCTGCTACATAATTTTTGCTCGCCTTGAAAAAAAACAGGCATGCCCCGCCCTTTCCACGTTGCTTTATACAAGCTCACGTGTCCGGGTCCCAGGGATGCCTGTTAGTTTTTTTCCTTTTCCTTGTTTCCTGTTAATACCCGTTTTATCAGATCATTCGGGTCAAAGCCGTACTTTTCCACAGCTCGCTCCCTGTGTTTTGTTTCCACTGTCTCAGGTTCGATGCCAAGCACCTCAGAAATATGGCGCCAGGCTTGTGTCTCTTGCTCTTTTTGCGTTTGCTCTGCGGTCCCTTGGGATTGGTTCTCGGCCTGCTTTGGTTTTAAAAAGAAGATCGCAATAATCCCAAACACCAGTGATAAGCCTGCAATCGTGCTAAACATGACGGTGCGAGAAATCCCGAGCAGCCATGTGAAAACCGGCGGTCCTACAGCCACACCGATGAACCTGACGCCACTGTATAACGAGGTAATCATTCCGCGCTCGGACTTTTGAACCGCTCCTACAATCATGCTGTTCAAACAAGGCAGGATCAGCCCTGTTCCCAAGCTGCCGATGACGAGAATCCCGATCAGTGCGTACGCCCCTTTGACAAAGCTCGCAAGGACGTACGAAACCGCAAGCATAAACATGCCCACGATAACAAACAGCCGCATCAGACTTAGCTTTTTCTTTATGATCAGCCCAGTCACATAAGCCGCTATGCTCATTACCAGCAACGGAATGGCTAAAAACGCCCCTTTTAAGACGCCATCAATTTTGTACTTCTCCTCCAGTAGATCTGACAGATAAAACAGCACACCAAACAACGTAAACAGACAGATGCTCCCGATAAAAAAGGCTGGCACAAGCCACTTGCCGTGCTGCTTGAAAACTTCTCCAATCGAGTGAACGTACTGCTTGATTGGCAACGGCTGTTTTTCCTGCTTTTTTTCTTTGGTCAAAAACAGGAAGAGGACGAGTATCACCCCACAAATGATCGGGAATGCCAGGAAAACCATATACCAGGCAATAAGCGCGAGCAACGAACCAAATATCGGGCTCAGTACTTTCCCAAGTCCATTTGAGGTTTCCATGAGTCCCAGTGCCCTGCTCTCAGATGCTCCGTTAAATAAATCCCCAACCAAAGCCATCGCAATCGGCGCCGTACCAGCTGCTCCAATCCCTTGTAAGACGCGCCCACCCATAATCATCATGTATGGATTGTCTACCCATAGCGCGGCAAGACCTGCGAGCAAACCGCCTACCCCATATAAGGAGAGTGCGACGATAATCACCATTTTTCTGCTGAAGCGATCTGACAAATAGCCTGCGAGAGGAATGACAATTCCTGCTGCAATGGAAAAGGCTGTGATTAATAGGCTCGTTTGCAAAGATGTTAGATGCAGCTTGGTTTTCATTGTGGGCAAAACAGGTATTAGCATCGAGTTGCCAAGTACCATCACCAGTGGAATTCCAGTCAGTCCTATCAGGTTTTTCGCATTTTGTGCCATACGAAACTCCCCATCCTACGCATAGGCGCTGCCATCCCAGCGCGTCGCGTTAATTATCTCCCAATTTGGTTCTACACCAATCCCGACTCCATCTGGAATGGTCACACTTCCATTAACGAGATGGACAGGAAACAAATACGTAAATGGATTCTCCATGACATCCCACTCAATAGGCTCAATTTGGTCAGCATCCATCTTTGACCAGGGCAACAGACACGCCTGGGCAAACAAGGTATACAGTCTGGCTAGGCTTCCGTCAAACGAATGTGGCGAGACACGATAGCCAAACTCTCGAGCCATATTTTGATGGAGTCGAAATGCCTCGATTCCTTCTGTATGCAATAAATCTGGCTGAGCGATATCGATGGCCCCCTCTTTGTATAGCGGAAGAAATTGGGCACAGCGAACCAGATTTTCTCCCCCTGCAAGCGGGATGGATAGTGAGGTACGCAGCTTCACGTATTCCCCCGTTCTCTCCATGGGCATCGGCTCTTCTAGCCACATCCAGTTCCCATAGCGTGCAAAAAGAGGATTCCATTTTGCTGCTGTCGCCAAATCGTAGCTTTGGTTGGCGTCTACCGCTACCTGCACGTTTACCGGTAATGCTTTCATCAAAGCATCGATGTGAGCCTGATCTTCCTGAAATGCTTTTCCGCCGATTTTTACTTTCACCTGTTGGAAGCCAGATTGTACTTGCTCTAGCACTCGTTGTATAGACAGCTGCATCCAGTCTGTGCGTTCCGTATAAGACTGGAACGAAGCATAAACAGGAATATGGGGGTGAATTCTGCCACCCCATAGTTGACAGACAGACATGCCTGCCGATTTGGCAGCGATTTCGGTCAAGGCCATACTGACTCCCGCTGCTGATCGCTGATGCCATTTGCTGATCACATCAACAAGCGCTATTCGCCCAGATGCTTGCTTTCCCAATAAGTATGGAATAATCCGCTCACGAAAGCCTTTATCCAAGGTAGGGAGCCAATCAATCACTTCTCCCCACCCATCTATTCCTGAGCGTGTGATTACACGTATGAGATACGATGTCCGATAACGCTTGTATCCATTCGCATCGCCGTACGCTTGGGATAGGTGATGGAGGAGCGGGTACGTCTCAACTCGTTCGATCTGCATATCAGGCATTACTCCTCCTGTCACAGCAAATCGTTCCGCCCTTCTCGCTCGTATCGTTCTTCTTCATAGTCATCGTAATCGAGATAATTCCCTTTCCCCTCGCCTTTGCGCATATATTCCTCATACGTGCCGCTACGCATGAAATGAACACTATCAGGGCCGTGATAGCCTTCGATATCGGTATAGCCGATTTCTTCAACCGCCTCCACAAATCCATCCGGCTCATCGCTCTCGATGTACATTTCCTTGTAATCGGTCTTGTCATTATCTACATAGGAAAATGGTGTACTCGAGGTACCCCACGCCTCAACAATTTGCCACGCATCCTCACCATCAAAGCCATTCTGCCCTTCCTTTTCATCCAAAGACGTACGGCCAAAAGGAGGCTGTAAAAACTCTTCCTCAATCGGACGTGACTCGTTGACCATCGGAGCTGGTGCATGCTCCTTGCACGTCTGCGCCTGTGGCAACGCCTCCAGTCTTTCTTCTGGAATTTCTTTTCCACAAACCGTACAGATTCCGTATTGGCCTTCGTCCATACGGGTCAAGGCTTGGTCAATTTCCTTGAGCGTCTCCCTGTCCAGACTGTCCAAAGCCAAATCCTTTTCCCGCTCAAACATTTCACTACCGATATCAGCGGGATGGTTATCGTACATAGAAAACTCCTGCAAAGAAGTTGTCATCGGTTCTCTCATGCCATAATGGTCCTGCACACGATCCTCTAGTTCTTTTTTTTGGTCAAGCAGCTTTTGCTTGAAGCTAGCGATCTTATTCTGGTCCACGCTCGGCCACCACCTTCATTTGGTTTCCTCAACAGGTAGTATGTCTCGCACCCACGTAAATAACTCGCGAAACCAGAGGCTCATGAAAAACGGGAGCTACCGCTTGGAAAAGCTTGCAACGCCATGCTTTTTGACGCAGCTGCTGATCTGTCCAAAAGAAAAAACCTGCCATCCATTGAAGGACAGCAGGCGTTAGCAAAGAATGAAGCTTATTCGGTTACATGAGCGTAGTGTTCCTCTACGATATCAGCACAACGTCCGCAAATAGACGCATGTGACGCACGGGAGCCTACATCTTGTTTAACTACACGGCAACGCTCGCATTTGACGCCTTCCGCTGCCGAAACAACCGCGGAAATACCTTCCAGCTGTGCTGCTTCTGCCGGAGCTGCCACCCCATGAGCATGAAGCTCCACATCAGCTACGATGAACAGGTCAGCCAGATCATCCATAGTTGCCAAAGTCTTTGCTACTTCCTCTGTTTGTGGGTAGAGCGCGAGCTTGGCATCTACTGAGTTACCAAACACTTTGTTGCGGCGCGCTTCTTCCATCGCTTTGAGGACTTCATCGCGGACTTCGAGGAAAGCATCCCATTTTCTTTCTTCATCTGCAGAGAAGCTGAGATGCTGTTGATCTGCTTCTGGCATATCTGTCAGCTGTACACTCATTTCAGAAACACCTGGCACGAATGCCCATACTTCATCTGAGGTATGTGGCAGAAGTGGAGCAACCAGCTTCACCAGATTCACGAGGCAATCGTACATCACGGTTTGAGCTGCGCGGCGTTTCAAGCTGTCAGGAGCTTCCACATACAGACGGTCTTTACAAATATCAAGATAGAAAGCGGAAAGATCGATGACGCAGAAGTTACGAACAGCATGGAAAACAGTATGGAACTGGTAGTCGTCGTACGCCTTACGCACGCGGCTTACCATTTTCGCAGCTTTCGCCAACACATAACGATCCAGCTCGCCCAACTGTTCATACGCTACGCGATCTTTTGCAGGATCGAATCCATCGAGGTTTCCGAGCAAGAAACGGAACGTATTGCGGATTTTCCGATACACTTCTGCAATTTGACTCAGGATCGCATCAGAAATGCGTTGATCTGCCTGGTAGTCAACAGACGCTACCCACAGACGCAAAATGTCTGCACCCATGCTGCTGATGACTTGTTGTGGAACGATGGTATTTCCAAGCGACTTGGACATTTTGCGTCCTTCGCCATCCAGAGTGAATCCGTGGCTCAATACACCTTTGTAAGGCGCTGTTCCATATACGGCAACACTCGTTGACAAGGAAGAGTTGAACCATCCGCGATATTGGTCAGAGCCTTCCAGGTATAGATCAGCTGGCCAGCTTAGTCCGCGTTCTCTCAGTACAGCCTGGTGGCTGGAGCCAGAGTCGAACCAAACGTCCATAATATCGGTTTCTTTGCGGAAGTCTTTGCAATCGCACTTGCTGCATGTCAGACCCTCTGGGATCAGCTCATTGGCTTCGCGAGCGAACCAGACAGAAGAGCCTTCTTTGCGGAACAGGTCTGCAACATGATTAATCGTCAAATCGTTAATGATTGGCTCGTTGCAGGACTTGCAGTAGAAAATTGGAATTGGTACTCCCCATACGCGTTGACGGGAGATGCACCAGTCGCCACGATCGGCAATCATGTTAGCCAAACGAGTTTCGCCCCAATGCGGAATCCATTTAACATTTTTGATCGCTTCCAGCATTTGCTCACGGAAACCGTCAATCGATGCAAACCACTGCTCAGTCGCACGGTAAATAACTGGTTTTTTGGTGCGCCAGTCATGCGGATAGGAGTGGGTAAAGAAGCTCAGCTTCAGGAGAGCACCGGTTTCTTTCAGCTTTTCTGTGATTACTTTGTTTGCATCCTCATAGAACAAACCTTCGAAGCCAGGAGCTTCACTGGTCATTTTTCCTTCGTGATCGACTGGGCAAAGCACACCCAAATTGTATTTTTGTCCAACGTTGAAGTCGTCTTCCCCGTGTCCTGGTGCGGTATGTACGCAGCCAGTACCTGCGTCCAGAGTTACGTGTTCACCCAGGATGAGCGGGGACGTACGATCATAGAATGGATGCTGGGTCAGCACGCCTTCGAGCTCTTGCCCTTTATAGGTAGCCAGCACTTCCGGATTTTCCCAGCCAATTTCTTTACTAGCGGCTTCAAGCAGTCCGCTTGCGACAAGGAATTTGCGACCGTCAACTTTTACTACGCTGTATTCCAGCTCAGGATGCAGGGAGATTGCCAGGTTTGCAGGCAACGTCCAAGGAGTGGTCGTCCAGATTACTACACCTGTTTCTGTATCCAATTTGCCTTTGCCATCTACTACTTGGAAGCTGACATAGATGGAAGGTGAGCGCTTGTCCTTGTATTCGATCTCAGCATCAGCCAATGCGGTTTCAGAGGACGGAGACCAGTATACGCAACGCAGACCTTTGTAAATGTAGCCTTTTTTCGCCATTTCGCCAAAGACGCGAATTTGGTTGGCTTCGTACTCAGGGAGCAGCGTCACATAAGGGTTTTCCCAGTCGCCGCGAATGCCGAGACGCTTGAATTGATCACGCTGCTTGTCGATGTAGGACCACGCATACTCTTCACATCGTTTGCGGAAATCGTTTACTTCGATACTGCGACGATCCAGGCCTTGTGCATTGACAATTGCCTGCTCAATCGGAAGACCATGTGTATCCCAGCCCGGGATGTATGGGGCACAAAAGCCTGCCATCGATTTGTAGCGCACGATGAAGTCCTTGAGAATTTTGTTCAGGGCATGCCCAATATGAATGTCTCCATTCGCATAAGGAGGACCATCATGCAAAATGAAGGCAGGACGTCCAGCTGTCCGCTCCTGAACTTGCTTATAAATATCCATTTCCTCCCAAGCCGCCTGCATTTGCGGCTCGCGATTCGGCAAATTGCCACGCATCGGGAAATCTGTTTTTGGTAGCGATAAGGTTTTGCTGTAATCCATGGCCTAATTCACTCCTACATAATAAATAAAAATAAAAGCCTCCACTCATCCCTGTAAAAGGGACGAGAGAAGACTCCCGTGGTACCACCCTGATTGAGCGAATCCGTTGGCAAAGCCAACAAAAAAACGCTCCACTTGTCTCATTCGTAACGGGAATGACGCGCTCACTTACTCGCCTGCTTCCATCTGTTATTGATGGATCACAGAGTTTCGGGTATTGGACTCCCGGGTGATTTTCGTGCGATTGCAACTGGCCGGGTTTTCACCTGTTCCCGACTCTCTAAGCAGTGCTCCATCGCCTACTCTTCCCATTCATCGTCTACTTGAAGCAACTGATTGTGCTGGTATTCAGCTGCCACATATGTTTATTTGTAATCCAAAAAGTTTGTCTTTCATTATAGTATCATCATAAACCGAACGTCAATGATTTATTCAACAGCCACAGCTGAATCTGCCTGCTCGATATCATCCCAAGCGCCATTTTCGAGCATTTCGAGCTGTGCTTCGAGCAATGTACGGAAACGCATGCGGTAAACCGATGCCCGTTTTTTCAGCTCCTCAATCTCGATGGCAATTTTGCGGGATTTCGCAAGAGCCTCGTTGACGATTCGATCCGCATTTTTCTCGGCTTCTTTTAAAATTAGTTGCGCTTCCTTGCGTGCATTGGATTTTACATCCTCTGCAGTCTCTTGGGCAACGAGTATGGATTTGCTCAAATTCTCTTCCAGACTCTTATAGTAATCGACGCGCTCATTCAACATCGCGACGCGCTCTTCTGCCTCTTTTTTTTCTTTGATCAGAAGTTCAAAATCCTTGATCACCTGATCGAGAAATTCGTTTACTTCATCGATGTTATACCCGCGAAAGCCAGTGCTGAATTCTTTGTTATGTATATCCAATGGCGTTAATGGCACATGAACCCCCCACTTTTCCCGATAATTCGTTCTTTCTATTTTCGACAGGATTTACCTTGATTCCTGCCGGATTTTACAATTTTTTGCGTCCTGTTGCATCTTATGTAACCAGTCCAACAATCATGCGAATTCTTCCACTGCGAGTTGGCCCCGCTGTCTCAAGCAGTTTAAATCGCCCAAATCCAGCCATCGACACCATATCTCCGGTCCGTAGCGGATGGGATGGGTCTTCGACGACTTTCCAGTTGACTTTCACCTTTCCCGCACGAATCGGGACAAGCGCTTTTGCTCTGGAGAAATTATGTACCTCCCCGAGAATGGCGTCGATACGTGGAGAAGCAACGGTGATCGTTTTTTCGGTATAACGCGGCTCTGGAGGACGAAATTGCTCCCACGAAACCCGCTGGAACTGGACGGATGTACGATGAATTTGCGTCACCTGTGTGCAAACATAATCCGCCACTTCCTCTTGCACGATGGAATAGCAATGGTCAGCATCTGTGAGCATATCGCCAAACTTTTCTCGTTTTAGCCCTGCATTCAAAAGAGCTCCCATCACATCACGATGCTCCAACGCGTGGAATCGCTGATCAGCTTTGATCGCCAAAAGTACGATTCGATAATCCTCAGGGTCTGGGATCAGATAGTCCGGGTGCAGAATGACTCTGACGCGCTCTGCTCCTTCATAGCCTCCGCTCGCAGAAACGCTCACATCCTGCACTTGCGAGGAGAGGCTCTGAAAAATGCTAAGCTGTCTGGGGTCCACAAAATCAGTAAGGCGCATGGCCTGCTTGCGCTCTACCAGCGTCAGCATTTCCAGCGCCCGTTCTACAAAAGGACGTTCTTCTTTTGCAAAATGATCAAATACACTCATGTTTTCACTCGCCTACATCAGTTTTCCCAAAATAGTATACAATCCATCGTACGCAAGACGCAGAGTAATCAAGGCTACGATCGGGGAAATATCGATAAAACCGAGTGTAGGAATAAACCGGCGAAACGGTGCCAAATACGGCTCAACCAATCGTTCCAATAGCTGCCCAATTCCTGTACTCCGCATTTGTGGAACCCAGGACATCAGTATGTATGCAATAATCATGAATTGATAAACGGTAAAAACAAAATTTATAACTGTCAACAAGTAACCCATTGGCTCACCCTTTTTTTCGTCGTTGAATCACTACTCTTCCAATACGCTGGAGATGGTTCCCTGAATGTCCACGTGATCGGGGGTGCATACAAAAATAGTATCTCCCACCTTTTGGATATCACCGTTCAATGCATAGACCGTCCCGCTCAAAAAGTCGATGATTCTTTTCGCTTGATCCTTTTCCACGCGATGCAGATTGACTACTACCGGTCTGCGATGGCGGAGATTGTCCGCGATATCTTGTGCATCACTATAGTGACGGGGCTCACAGAGGATCAAACGAATCCCCTCCTTTTCCCGCGCTTGAAACGGCACCACATTGTTTGTCCGGCTTTGGCTAGCTGGCTGTCTCTTATGAGAGGAATCTGTGTCTTCGTGTTCCTCTTGTACCGTTTCCTCGATGTATTCTTCGTTCTCCAGACCTAAAAACCCCATCAGCTTGTTCATGACACCCATCTTTCTTCCTCCTCTCTAGCTGGCTAGTCTTGTGCGATTCGCATGTTATTCCGGCTTGACTAATACTGAGCCAAGACGAATATATGTAGCTCCTTCTTCGATTGCCACCTCAAAGTCACTGGACATGCCCATCGATAGCTCCTCGATATGCGCATGTGGGAACGCCAACTCGTTGATGCGTTCTTTCCATTCATATAACCCACGGAATACTTGACGCGCCTCTTCTTGATTATCGACAACAGGCGCCATCGTCATTAATCCAATGATCTTTATATGTTTCATATTACTGGTTTCACGCAAAAAAGCCAATACATCATTGGGACTAAGCCCAAATTTTGTCTCTTCGCCAGAAATATTCACTTGCAAAAAGCAATTCACTACGGTATTTACGGCTTCTCCGCGCTTGTTCAGCTCCTGAGCGAGCGGTACACGATCAAGCGAATGGATGTACGGAAAGCGTCCCACAACTTCTTTTGCTTTGTTTGTTTGCAAATGTCCAATAAAATGCCATGTACCTCTATCGCCATGCAGCTCATGCTTGGGTAGAGCATCCTGTACGCGGTTTTCCCCAATGTCCATGATCCCTACATCCAGCAGGTCACCAATCGCTTGGGCATCGATGTATTTGGTTACGGCAATAATTTTCACTTCTTCCCGCTTGCGATTCACCCGGTCACATGCCGCCTGAATTCTTTCTTCGATGGCTTGCAGCCGATCCTTTATTGCTCGTTGCTCATTCGTCATGATTTGTTCCCCTCTCCTATTAAAGTTGATCCTTCCAGCCGATAAACGATGCCATCCGTCCAGTAGTGCCAGCTGTGCCCGCTTCCTTTCGATGGGAGAAAAACATGTCCGTGCGGCAGCTTGTACACCAATCTGTTGTCATGATTTGCTCAGAAGCAATACCCAATTCGAGCAGGATGGACGTATTCAATTGCCGCAAATCAAGCATGTAGCGACCATTTTGCGATGCTGTGACTGCTTTTTCCCACTCTTTTGCACTCGCTTGTACTTGTGTAATGATCCGGTCATCCACCTCATAGCAGCATCCGCCAATCGAAGGACCTATTGCAACTAGCAGCTCTTCTGGCTTGGCTAGAAAGTGATGCTGCAAGGATTTGACCATTTCCTCGGCAATTCTTCCAACCGTGCCCTTCCAGCCTGCATGAGCGAGTCCAATCGCTCCAGAAGCAGGATCAAGGAAATATAACGGCACACAATCTGCATAGAAGGACGTCAGCAGAACACCCTTTTGCCCAGTAAACAGGCCATCCGTTGCCTTGATCACGTCATCCAGGCTATCTTTGCCCGCTCCGGCTGCCATCACCTGGCACACCTGATTTCCATGCACCTGATCAGCGCACGTCCACGCGGTAAAAGGCATGTCTACTTGCTTGGCAAGCTTTTGTCTGTTGGATACAACATGCCCTGGATCATCTCCCACATGCAATCCCATATTAAAAGACCCGTACGGTTGTTCACTTTCCCCGCCCGTACGAATCGTAAACCCGACCAAAAGTCCTGGAAAGCGGCTCTCCCACTCCAGCAAGCGTAAGAATGGCTTCTCCTCTACCATAACAAACGGTTCTCTCATGTTGATCTCACCTTCCTCATATGGCTTATCATACCATAGCCGCGAAGATTAGAGAAACGTGGCTTATCTGCTATGCTGGCTCGTGCAGCTCCTTTTGCCAAACGTGAAAAAAAGGCGCTTTTCCGCCTTTCTTTCCCTAGTCCCTGTATTCATCTCCGCCAGAGGTTCTCGCTTCAACCTTCAATGTCTCTTCCATTCGTACCAGCACCACATCTTTCCCGATTTTGACAATATTGCGCCAAGGGATGACGTAGTCGTTCCCGGAAGAAAAGAAGCCGAGAAACTTGCCTGGTCCCGGTATGACGATGGCCTCCACACGTCCATGGCGCAGGTCAATCTCAAGATCTGAGATTTGGCCCAGCCGTTTCCCATCCAGAATATTTACCACTTCTTTTGTCTGGAAGTCAGAGATTTTCACCATTCTCCCTCACCTACTTTTCTCCGTTACTTTCAGTATATGAGCCTGCGTGAGAATATGTCCGTTTCGTTCTGGGTGGGGATTAGAAAACTTTGAACAAAAAAACCCGACGAGGAGTAACTCGCCGGGTGAATATGTAGTTCAGCTTACGATTGCACGTGCTTTTGCATATGAGCAATTGCCGCTTTTTCCAGACGAGATACCTGCGCTTGTGAAATGCCGATTTCCTCTGCAACCTCCATCTGGGTTTTCCCCTCATAAAAGCGCATCGACAAAATCATTTTTTCCCTGTCGCCCAGACGCTGCATCCCTTCACGCAGGGCAATTTCCTCTACCCAAGTGACGTCCTTGTTTTTTTCGTCGCTGATTTGATCCATCACATAAATAGGGTCCCCGCCGTCCTGATAAATCGGTTCAAACAACGACACCGGATCCTGAATCGCATCAAGCGCAAACACGACGTCTTCCTTTGCCACGTTTAATTCCTGGGAAATCTCTGTAATGGTGGGCTCTCGCGAGTGCTTGTTAGTCAGGTTGTCACGTACCTGCAATGCTTTGTAGGCAATATCTCGCAGGGACCTGGATACCCGAATCGGATTGTTGTCCCGTAGATAGCGTCGTATTTCCCCAATTATCATCGGAACAGCATACGTAGAAAACTTTACGTTTTGTCCGAGATCGAAGTTATCGATCGCTTTCATCAATCCAATGCAACCCACTTGAAACAAATCATCTACAAATTCTCCGCGATTGTTGAAACGCTGGATCACGCTGAGTACCAAGCGCAAGTTTCCGTTGACCAGTTTTTCACGTGCAGGTAGCTCGCCGCTTTGCAAACGCTCGAACAAATCCCGCATTTCTTTGTTAGTCAATACCGGAAGCTTGGAGGTATCTACCCCGCAGATCTCGACTTTATTTCGCGTCACGTCTTTCCCTCCTCGAAGCAAGAAAAAAGTTCCTAACCCGGTTGTCTTGAAAGGCCGCGTACTGACGCGTAGCCGACAAGTAATGGCAAAAGGGCCACTATCTGTCACGGTTTAGGAACAGTATCCCCTCAGGATGGGAAAATATGCGTTAGACCATTTTGTTGAATTCTTTTCGCAACCGTTTTATAATTCGCTTTTCCAAACGAGAAATATACGACTGTGAAATGCCCAGCAGATCCGCTACATCCTTCTGTGTTTTCTCTTCTTCTCCCGCCAATCCGAAACGCAGCTCCATAATAATTCGTTCCCGATCCGAAAGTTTATCCAGCGCTTTTTTCAGCAGCTTGCGATCCACTTGATCCTCGATGTTTTTGTAGATCGTGTCATTCTCCGTACCCAACACGTCAGAGAGAAGCAGCTCATTTCCGTCCCAATCGATGTTCAGCGGCTCGTCAAAAGAGACTTCGGAGCGAATCTTGTTGTTTCTACGCAAATACATCAAGATTTCATTTTCGATGCAGCGAGAAGCGTATGTCGCGAGCTTAATGTTCTTATCTGGATCAAACGTATTTACGGCCTTAATCAAGCCTATTGTCCCGATACTGACCAAGTCCTCGATGTTGATCCCAGTATTCTCAAACTTGCGAGCAATGTACACGACCAGACGAAGATTTCGCTCAATCAGCATACCTCGGACCGCGGGATCCCCCGATGGTAACCTTCCGAGCAGCACTTCCTCTTCTTCTCTGGTCAGAGGTGGAGGTAATGCTTCACTCCCGCCGATATAATAGACTTCTTCAGCGCGTGCACCAATCCATAGCAGGAAACGGTACCAGGTCAATTGTAAATGTAGGCGAAGTTTTACATACATGATTAGCCCTCCTGTTTGAGAATAAAGGTTGGTTCTTGCATATCAGTTTCCATCATGGCCGGATGGACGATGGCCTGGTACTTCCCGTCAGCTGCAAGCGGAATCGGATTGAGTCCGATCAGCACCTTTTCCGTTTCATAGCGAACACCGTTCTGCATGACAAAAACATGGTCCGGTTTGATTGCGAGCAAAAAATCCATTCCTCTTGATACACTTCGGTATGGAATCAAACGTACGCGAGATTGCCACTGGGGAGGAAGCTCCTCCCAAGATCCGTCCAGCTTCTCCCACACTCCACCGTTTTCATCGGTTTGTCGGAGAAGCGACGGCGGAAGCAGATGTGCTAACATTTTCGTTTCCATGATCATAACGGGAATGCGCGTAATCGGTTCATGCAGCTGGTTACCGGTATCGACCAGACCGCGGCAAATCACTTTTTCACCAAACAAGGTCACAACTACATCGACGAGAAAGGCTTCGATTCTGCGCGGTTCCTGGATAGCACGGTAGCTCTTTTTTCCGAGTACAAACACCAGTGCAAAACCAATGCCGAGAATCGCGAGCGTCGGTTTGAATCCAATCCCAAAACCATCGTTGTGAGTCACCACCAGTCCATTCACGATTTCACTTCGAGGAGCCAAAAAGTATTGAAGCCCAAACACTCCTCCGCCAAAAACAAACGCAACGAAGTAAAAAATAATCAGGTTGTTCGCAAACGCCAGCAGTCTTCTGTTACCAAAGGCAATCCACAGCATCACGATAGAAAATAACAGCTTCACAGACCATTGATACATGGAAGAAAACGCCGGAAAAAAGAAAAAGGCGAGATAGGTGCATCCAAAAAGGGACGCAAGCGCAATCCTCCACCATACCACGCGCTCTTTGCGAAAATAAGCAGTAAACCAGAGCAACAAGGTATCAATGCCCATATTCAGGAGTAGAATGATATCAAGGTACACAACCACTTCTGTCTCACCTCCTGTCCTTCCCCTCCCCTGGCTTGCAAGCATACGTGAAGAATGGGTATATGCGAGAAATGCCACGCTTGGTTGTGCCGGAACAGGTATGTTCGTGGACTACCTCCTATCAGTAAATGCAGTATATATCAATGTGTATGTAAAGTCTGTCAATTCTTGACGGTGTTTTTTTGGTTTTTTTGTAGAACGTTTTTTGTCATAAAACTGCTTTCCCCCTCGTACAAAATTGCTTGCTCGCTTGTCCCCTTTTTGGGACTCCGGCTTCGCAGACTGGTTTCTGTCCTTCATCCCACGTTGCTTCGCCGATACAAAATAAAAAAGGCCCTGTCCCTTTTACGGAACAAGGCCTTGCCTAACGACTTTACTTTTTGTTGCGTCGACGGTTGCGCAGGAATGCTGGAATATCCAAATTGTCCAGGTTGCTCATGGAGAAGAAGGACTTGTCGTCTTCCTCTTCTTTTGGGCGACTGTTGTTTGTATTTGAGATTGGGGTTGGGCGATTTCCAGACGTACTAATTGGCTGTTGCTGACGGCGAGGTGGCTCAGCCGCACGCTGTGCCTGCTCGAAGCCTGTTGCAATTACAGTCACAACCAGTTCGTTTTTCAAATCTTCGTTGATGATCGCACCGAAGATCATGTTTACATCAGGATCAGCCGCAGAAGAAACGATATCTGCTGCTTCATTTACTTCATACAAGCTGAGGTTGGTACCACCAGCGATGTTCATGAGAACACCACGTGCACCATCAATGGAGTTTTCCAGAAGTGGGCTGGAAATTGCACGGCGAGCTGCTTCTGCTGCACGGTTTTCTCCACTGCCTACGCCGATCCCCATCAAAGCAGAGCCACGCTCCGTCATAATGGTTTTAACGTCAGCAAAGTCCAGGTTGATCAGTCCAGGTACCGCAATCAGGTCGGAAATCCCTTGGACACCCTGGCGCAAAATGTTGTCAGCCTCACGGAATGCTTCCAGCATAGGCGTATTTTTATCTACAATTTCCAGCAAGCGGTCATTCGGAATGACAATCAAGGTATCGACTTTTTCTTTCAAGGCTGCAATACCTACTTCGCCATGCTGGGAACGCTTGCGTCCCTCAAAGGAGAACGGACGAGTAACTACCCCTACGGTGAGAGCACCCAGTTCTTTTGCGATTTCCGCTACAACTGGTGCGGCACCAGTACCAGTTCCTCCACCCATACCAGCCGTTACGAACACCATGTCCGCACCACGCAGGGCGTTTTCAATCAAGTCGCGGCTTTCTTCTGCAGCTTTTTTTCCGATTTCCGGATTGGCACCTGCTCCGAGACCACGAGTTAATTTTTCCCCAATTTGCAGCTTGATGTCTGCACTAGACAGTTGGAGTGCCTGTGCATCCGTGTTCAAGGTGATAAATTCTACCCCTTTCACACCGCTAGCGATCATACGGTTTACCGCGTTGCTACCGCCTCCACCGCAACCGATTACTTTAATTCGTGCAAAGGATTCCAAATCCATATCAAATTCCAGCATATTGCTAGTCCTCCCCAATTCAACATAAGAAAGCTCCGTGGATACGAAAATTTTAATAACAAGCGTAGAAACATTCCGTTGATCCTCTCCACTTTTATTGGGAAACGAAATATCTCGATTATCGCCAATTTGGTGTTAAAAAGCGGCAACGGTAAAGACTTTCTCTTGAAGCATCATCATAGGTGTGTTACCGCATTTTGCGGAAAACAGTTTAAATGAATTCACTAAACCAATTTTTCATTTTTTCCATCAAACCGCCACCTTCTTTTGGCTTTGACACGGTTTGCTTCTCGCTGCTCTTGGTTCCCTTGTTGCCTTTGAATGAGGGGGTGACGCTAACGCTGCGGCGCTCCATCAACTGCAAGGCATACTGAATCAAACCTACCCCAGTGGTGTAGGCAGGATCGCGGACTCCAATATAATCCGGAATCGCGATTCGGACAGGAGCATCCAATTCTTCCTTTGCCAGTTCCAACATGCCTGGCATCGCCACTGTACCACCAGTCAGTACATAACCGCCTGCGATCTCGTCGCGATATCCCAGCTTGTAGACAGCCTGCTCCACTAGTTGGAATATTTCCGCAGCACGCGGCTCAATTATGCTGGCCAAATCCACTTGCGTAAACTGCTTTTCTACTTCGCTACCAATCCGATTTACCTTGAATTTAACATCCTCTGATGCCTCGTCAATCAAGGCGCAGCCGTTTTTCGTCTTAACGCGGTCTGCTACATCCGTGTGTGTGCGCAATCCCAATGAAATGTCACTGGTAATGTGGTCGCCACCGATGCCGATCACGGTGGTTGCTGCCAGTTTTCCCTGTTCGAATACACCGATCGTGGTAGAACCCGCACCGATGTCGACTAAAACGACACCCATATTTTTGTCATCCTTGGAAAGAGCGACAGTGCTAGCTGCAAGTGGTTGCAAGAAAATACCTGCTACTCGCAAATTAGTTCTTTGGGTACAGCGAACAATGTTATGTACGACCGTTTTCAAACCGGTCACGATGGTTCCTTCCATTTCCAGTCGGACACCGATCATACCACGAGGGTCTTTTATACCACCTTGACCATCAACGATGTACTCCTTTGGTACGACCTCGATGATTTCACGGTCTGGTGGAATGGCAACAACCTTTGCTGCCTGAATTACGCGTTGGATGTCTTCTTCTCGTATCTCACGGTCTTCGCTGGATACAGCGACAACCCCTTGTGTTTCATGCAGCTCAATGTGGTTTCCAGTAATCCCCACATATACATCTTCGATCGAAACATCAACCATGCGTTCAGCATGATCCACTGCTTCACGGATGGCATGCACGGTTTGGTCGATGTCGACGATCACACCCTTCTTAATCCCTTCTGAGTGCGATTGGCCGACGCCGATGATGTTGATGGAACCGTTGGTGATTTCGCCGATCATGACGCGGACTTTGGATGTTCCAATGTCTAGGCTGACGATGAGTTCATTGCTTACCAAACCTGTGACACCTCCCCTGCTACGTCTTTTGTCTTTCTAAGATGAGAACACCTGCATAATTTATTCCACACAGGACTACCATTCCCTTTTTTTCATCATGAATTTTTGTAAAAAAATGACCATCTTCCCATTTCTTCGTTCTATTCTTGTTGATTTATCCAACGAGATAGAACAATTCTCCTAATGACCGCCAAATTGTTGAACAAACGCACACCAAAAGCTACGATTGCTGCCAAGTAGAGGTCGATACCCAAGAATGCCCCGATAAAAGCAAGGCCTGCTGCAAAGAGCGTGTTGAAAAAGAATCCGGACATAAAAATCCGAACGTTAAAAGTGCGCTCAAGGAATGAACGAATCCCTCCAAAAATGGTATCTAATCCAGCCAAAAGAGCGATGGACAGATAGCTACTATATTCCTGGGGCACACGCCAATCCAGCAAAAAGCCGACAGCGAGACCGACAATCAGTCCGATAAGCGGGAGCCACATGGTTACGAATCTCCTTTTTCTTTCACAGGTTTCATAAATTGAATGGAACGTGTTTCATTATTGGCGGAAATCATCAGCTTGTCCCGTTTTTCGGCCAGCACTTTTTTGTTTGCCAGCTGGAAGTTTTCCTCCACGCCTTCCAGCTTCATTGCTGACAACAGAACGTCAGGTTCCCCCAATGCTTTTATTTCATACGGAGGCTTGATTGTCCTAGTATCAATCTGAATCACGTCCCCTACGTTGCGAATAGCGGAAGTGGATATTAAGCGATGACCATTGATTGAGACGGCTTGTGCTCCATTGGCAAACAAAATATTGACCAACCAGCGCAAATCCTCATCATCAATCGTGTAATCACCTACAACCGGTACAGGCATGTGCTCGTCTAAGATGTGCTCATCAGGGATATGGGCATCGACTACTTCCAGTACAACACCTTCACCCTCTACGCCAACCATTCCAGCCATCCGTCGATTACGTGCCAGCTCCTCTTTCATTACGGAGATGCTTTCATCTTCGCTGAGTGAGGTTTCATACTGGTAATACAACTGATTGTACTTCGAAATGTCTGCCAGCAAATTTTTATGCTTTTCCAGTTCCTTTTGCAGCGTCGTTCGAAGCTCTGCAATGCTCCTAGATTCCTTATGCACAGGATGTAAACTGCTTCGCAACTGAACAGTCAACATCACACCTATGATAGCACTAATAATGGCAAGAATAAATGTGATTTTACGGCTTTTTTGTAACATAGGTAAACGCATCCTTTAATTAGGAGTGTTTGGTTTTGGCGTCACCGACAAAAGCAGGTAATTGGACCCGGTCCTTTTTGGCTACGTCGATTTGCACAAAGTCCTGCAAGGAATGCAGCACCCCCCCTGGAAGATTCAATGCGCTCTCCATGGTACCAGGGTCCCCGATGGCAGTAACGACAAATGGCGCAGCTGATTTGATGCCGTTGACAATAATGGTAGGTCCAACACAGCGAATCGATGAATTGCTAACCAATCTCTGACCGTTGATGCTGATTGCTTCCGCCCCTGCTGCTCGCAGCTCATTGACAACGAGGCGCACATCCTGCTCATGGACAATGTAATTGGCGATGTCAGCACTGTTTGCGGCATTCTGACTATCCTGCATGGTGATGACAATTCCTGGTCCCTCAACGGCAACCACTCCTGAAAGCATACGAGCTGCTTCCAATTGGCTGAGTGTGTCAGCTGCCTCTGATTTACGCTCAGCCATCGCCTCCTCCACCTTGCCAACTTGACGCTGCAAGTCAATCAATTGATTTTCCAGATGCCTGTTTTGTTCTTTCTCTGACAGAATCCGGTCATTCAACTG
Organism: Brevibacillus sp. SIMBA_040; assembly: GCF_046535075.1. NCBI lineage: Bacteria > Bacillati > Bacillota > Bacilli > Caryophanales > Paenibacillaceae > Brevibacillus > Brevibacillus sp. SIMBA_040. The sequence continues at coordinate 194,987 of NZ_JAWRXI010000005.1, read as the reverse complement.
TGTTTCTTGCTGGAACAGCTGATCATTGATTCGCTCCTTGCGCGTTAGCTTCGTGGTTTCAATCGAGGTGGCCACCAGAAAGCCGGTACAAAACGTCACAACAGTTAAATAAAGATGAAACTTACGGCGACGACTCATGTCTGCTTTCCCCTTTTTAAATATAGGCAAGTCCAAGCGCTTCTCCGCGTGCATACCTCGATCAAGCTATTTACTGCGGTTTTTGCGTTTGCTCTTCTCCGTTTTTCAGCGGAATGGCTTCACCCGTTGCCCCGTATGGAACAAACCAGGGCTGCTCAAACAAAGAGAGCACTCCTTTTGTATTCGCAGGCAGCTCCTTCGCAATCGCCGGATACCAGTTCAACATCTTGTCTAGCTTGTACAAAACACTGCGCACCTCATTCCCATCTCGCATATACAAGGTAACACGCTGTTTATCGTGAATCGTTGGCGTCAGCGTAATATCGGAAATCTCACCGAGCACTGACGGAGTGAGGTTTGACAGTGATTTGGCAAGGTTTGGAAGCAGCTCAGGAGATGGCCAGTAGCTGATTAAGGGCCTGTCCACTACACGGTCAGCAAAATTGACTTCCTTGAGCACGAATCCTGTCTCCAATAGAGGGTAACGCGCCCCATCCTGACCATTCCAAAAAGCGACTCGCTTACTTTCTGTCACATGTAGCATAATCACTCCCGGAAAGGATCGGCTAATGGTTACTTCTTTGATTCCCGCCAAAGGTTTCAGGCTGCTCTGTACGCTACTCTCCCACACATTGAGAAATTGCATATCCTTGGTTAAGCCCGATTGCCTAATAATTTGTTCTGTGGAATAAATGTCATTCCCGAACACCTGAATTTCCTGTACTTTGCTGTAGGGCGATCGAATAAAAACAATAATAAGAACGGTAAGAAAAAATAAGAGAAGCAAAAAGACCAGTTTGCGGTTTCCCCTTCTTCGGGGGCGTTGCTGTTTGACTTGCGGAATTCGTTCCTCAATTACCGCCATGGCCGTACCTTCCTCGTTCATACTAGGCTTTGCGCCTGCAAGATTATCACGGACTACCTCTGATGCTTGTACAAAAATCTGACAGAATGGAAAAAAATGTAATTATACAAAACAGGGAAAGCGGCATAGCAGTATGCCGCTTATCTACCCTCGGTTATATCGACACCCGTGAAATATCGGCACCTAGTTGACTCAATTGCTGTTCCAAGCGTTCATATCCCCGGTCGATATGGTGGATCTGATTCACCGTAGTAGTCCCTTCTGCTGCAAGTCCCGCAAGAACTAAAGCTGCTCCTGCTCGAAGATCCGTCGCTTCCACATTCGTAGCCGTCAATTTGCCAACGCCACGTATAATAGCGGAGCCCAGATCAACGTATATGGAGGCGCCCATTCGCGCCAATTCATTCACATGTTTGAATCTTCCTTCAAAAATCGTTTCTTTAATGACACTCGTTCCCCTCGCCTGTGACAAAAACACCATCAGCTGCGCCTGTAAATCAGTGGGAAACCCAGGAAATGGCGAGGTGATGATCCGGTCGTAGGCACGTGGACGCGAGGTGCATTTGATTTCCATTATATCATGGCGGGTCTTGATTTCAACACCGCAGCTACGAGCAACCTCAATCAATGCTGTTAGATGTTCAGGAAGTGTGTTCGTCAGCTCGACATGCCCTTGCGAGACGCCGACTGCCAATAAGTAGGTTCCTGTAACAATACGATCCGGAATAATCCGATAGCTCACTGATCGAAGCCTGGGTACGCCGCTTATTTCTATCGTGTCTGTACCCGCACCGCGGATACGGGCACCCATCGCATTCAAAAAGTTTTGCAGATCGATAATCTCCGGCTCTCGCGCAGCATTACATATGCGAGTTGTGCCTTTTGCCAGCACTGCTGCCATCATAATGTTTTCCGTTGCGCCCACACTGGGGAAGGAAAGAAAGATATTGGTCCCGCGTAATTGCTTCGCCCGAAATGTAATGTAGCCTTCCGATTCTTCAATCTTGGCTCCGAGCGCAGTTAAGCCCGATAGATGCAGATCGATTCTGCGCTCTCCTATGTCGCACCCACCTGGTCTGGAAATGGTTACCTCACCCAATCTAGCCAAGAGAGGTCCTGCCAAAAAAATAGAAGATCGCATTTGGCTCATCAGGTTATCTGGTATTAGCGGGACGGAGACAGACGACGTATCAAGATCAACACAACTGTCCTCATGCTTCGTTTTCGCCCCCAGCGACGTGAGGATCTCCAGCATGACCTTAATATCTTTTAGATGGGGAACGTCATAGATATAGAATTGCCCTTCCGCCAGCACAGCGGCTGCAAGTATAGGAAGAGCAGCGTTCTTAGCTCCTTGGATCCGAAGCGAACCGGACAGAGGTCTTCCGCCTTCGATCGCAAAAGTCTCCAAACTTTCACCTCCGTGTTACCCCTCGCCCACCACCAGGACTTCCGGGTGCAGGTCAACCCCGTTTTTCTCGAGGATCGTGCTCCGTACATAGTTGATCAAGGTGAGGACGTCGGTAGCCGTGGCTCCCCCACAATTCACGATGAAGTTAGAATGTTTTTCCGAAACCTGAGCCCCTCCAATGCGGTATCCTTTGAGTCCTGCTGCTTCAATCAGGCGTCCTGCATGGTCCCCAGGCGGATTGCGAAACACGCTGCCGGCACACGGCATTTGCAGTGGCTGTGTTAGGCGCCGTCTGTCTTTGTTTGCAGCGAGTGTTGCGGCAATCTCCTTGCGATCACCAGCGCGCAATTGAAACCGGGCTTCCAGCACGATCCCTTTTTGCTTTTGCAGCAAGGACGTCCGATAGCTATAGCTCAGTTCTTCGTTCGTCAACACCTTACATTCCCCGTTTTCGAAGAGGATCTCGGCTTCAATAAGAATACGTGAAAGATCAGATCCGTGTGCCCCAGCATTCATGTAGACGGCACCGCCTACTGTACCAGGAATCCCTCCTGCAAACTCCATACCTGTTAATCCCATCTTGCCTGTCTCCACCGCCAGGCGGATCATGGAATATCCGGCACCCACACACACCTCTTCGCCCTTGAACTCACAGTGGCTAAGTCCCTCTGCCACCTTGAGCACGGCTCCTCGAATCCCTCCGTCCCTCACCAGAAGGTTGGAACCGCGCCCGATTACATTCCAAGGAACTTCATGGCGATGCAGAATCTGCAAGGCTGTTTTCAAGGATGCTTTATCCTTGGGCTGGATTAACAAGTCAGCAGGACCCCCAATCCGCCAAGTCGTATGATTGGCGAGAGGTTCATCAGTCCACACTTTTTCAATTCCCGCTTTCTTCAACTCATCTGCGATTTGTTTCATCTTGTGAACCTCCTGATACAATTGCTAGGTCGGACCTAGGTCTTCTCACGTGTTTGCTCTATACTATGCATACGCCCAGATAGCGTGACAATCGCCCATCCGATCATTTCTTGCGAGCAATCGCAGCCAGCTGTCCTACAATCTCTGTCGCGGCGTGAGGCATTCCTAAAGATAGAGAGGACTTCTTCATTTGCTCCCATCGCTTTGCATCACCAAGCAGTGCAGACAATGCTTGCAGCAGACTCTCTCCGGTCAAATCCCTCTCTACTATGACTTGCGCCGCTCCCGCTTTTTCCAGGCCACGGGCATTTTTTTCCTGATGATTATTCGTTACATAAGGAGATGGAATCAAAATCGACGGAACCCCAAGAGCCGTCACTTCTGCCAAGGTTGAGGCCCCAGCGCGTCCTACCAGTATATGTGTTGCCGCTAAAACATCCGGCATATTGTGGACGAAAGGAAGCACAGTAATGTTCGTGGAAATATCGTCCATTTGCTCGAGCTCAGCAGAAATCTTCTCGTAGTGCACGTCCCCTGTTACATACACAAAATGAGTATCGGTAAAATTTCGCAGCTGCAACGCCATGGCGACCACCGCTTCGTTGATGGCCCGAGCACCGCGGCTGCCCCCGAAAATCAATACGATTTTTTTACCCGCATCCACGCCCAAAAAGCTACGACCCGCATCTGCATTCCCGTGCATGACCTCTGTCGCACGCGGATTTCCGGTCAGCACCGTTTTGGACGAGGGGAAAAAGGCCAGAGATTCGGAAAACGAAACAGCTACCTTGGTTACCGATCGAGACAAAAATTTGTTTGTGAGACCTGGCACTACGTTTTGCTCGTGAATCATGGTTGGAATTCCGAGCTTCGCTGCGGCGTAAACAACTGGACCGCACACGTAGCCACCAGTGCCAATAACGACATCTGGACGAAACTCGCGCAGCATTTTTTTTGAATCTGCTACTGCCCGAAAAAACTTCCATAATGTCTTCAAATTATCCAGAGTCAGCTTTCTTTTTAGGCCACTGATCTCGACGGACTGAAACGGAATTTCTGTACGTGGAACAAGCTGTGCTTCCAGTCCATGCTTACTGCCGATATACAAAAAGGCAGCCTGCGGATGTTGGCGAGAAACTTCTCTCGCCACCGCAAGCGCCGGATAAATATGCCCACCTGTGCCACCGCCTGTTAGGACGACGCGCATACGATCACACCTTCCATAAACGTTCCTCTACGTCACTTAGTCTAACTTCATCATAAGCGTTTTTTATCGCGAGAACCGCGAAATATTTAACAAGACTCCGACACCTGTAAGCATTAGTGTCAAGGACGAGCCACCATAGCTTAAAAAGGGCAGCGTTATTCCCGTTACGGGAAACATACCGGTTACAACCCCGATATTGATAACGACCTGAATTGCAATCATCCCGATGATACCTAAAGCAAGGAGACTCCCAAATAAATCCGGGGCCGTAATGGCTGTCCTCATCCCCCGCCACAATAGCAGCAGGAACAGGAGGAGAATCAACGTCCCGCCGATGAAGCCCAGCTCCTCAGCCACGATCGAAAAAATAAAATCATTGTATGGCTCGGGGAGATACAGATGCTTTTGTCTACTCTGACCGAGCCCTAAGCCCAGAAGCCCTCCAGGTCCTATTGCGTAAAGGGACTGGATAATTTGATACCCTGTGTCAAGCGGATCGGACCACGGATCGACAAACGAGGTAATCCTCCTGATCCGATAGGGAGCCGATAAAATCAAACCAATAAAACCGGCTACGCCCAGCATGCCAAGACCAACAAAATGACTTACCCTCGCACCCGAGGCAAAAATCATGATGACAGCCGTCCCGATCAAAACAGTTCCCGTTCCCAAGTCTGGCTGAAGCATGATTAGCGCGAAACAGACGAACGGAATCCCCAATGCAGGAACTAGCCCTTTCCGAAACAGGACGACTTGTTTTTGGTTGTCCGACAGCCACTTCGCCAGGAAGGCAACAACACCCAGCTTGGCGAATTCACCAGGCTGAATCCCGAATGCACCAAACCCGAGCCAGCTTTTTGAACCGTTCACTTCAATCCCGATAATTAAAACCAGTACGAGAAGACCCAAGCTCGCGATAAACCCTACATTGGCCCACTGCTTCCAAACCCAGTAGTCGATGTTCATCGTAATGTACATGGACGTAATACCAAGCAGCGCGAAGATCAATTGGCGCTTGGCAAAAAAGTAAGGATCGGAAAAAGGCGGCTTTTGAGCCACAATCGCACTGGCACTGTACACCATCACGATGCCAATTCCCAATAAAAAAAGTGTTGCAAAAATAATTACAAAGTCGGGGGCAGAGCGTACCTTGCTCATTGTGCCAGGTCATCCTTTCTCACGCCGTCCCGATCAATAAGTTCTATCAAAGAAGCGGTTGGGACGTTATGCTAGGCTTGTTTTAAGTCTATGCACGCCGTCCTTAAACATGCTCCCCCTAACCTCAAACGAAGGAAACATGTCCCAGCTTGCACACGCCGGGCTCAGTAAAACCACATCCCCCGGTTGTGCCAATTGCGAAGCAGCAAGAACGGCTTTGTCCACAGTATCGACATGGATTCGCTCATTAATCCCTGCTTCTTCTGCCCGTTCTAGCAAAATAGGTGCCGTTTCACCGATCGCGACTACTGCTTTGACCCTGCCAGAGATCACAGGGAGCAATTCTCGAAAGTCTACTCCCCGATCAAGTCCCCCGCATATCCAAACAACCGGCTCCTTACACGCCTGCAAAGCCCTGGAAGCCGCTTCCGGATTGGTTGCCTTTGAATCATTAAAATAGTTGACACCCTTAATCGATGCCACAAACTCCATCCTATGCTCTACTCCCGCAAAGGTAGAAAGAACGGTAACAATCGATTGCTTGTCCGCTCCCGCCAAGAGCGTCACAAGGATCGCAGCCAGCGCATTGTCCACATGTGGCACGGTGATGTCTTTAACCGCTATGATGTCTTCAACATGTCCCAGTCCATCCGCGTACACCATCATCCCGTCTTTTACGTAAGCACCCCTAGGCACTTCCTGCGTTTTGCTAAAGAAATATGTACGAGCAGCTAAATGTCCACACTGATTCACTATCTCAGACTGATCGTAGGGAAGAATGGCGAAATCCTCCTCTGTCTGATTCGCAAACAGCTTCAGCTTTGCATCTAAATACTCTTTCATGGAGTGATGGTAGTCCAGATGCGCCGGATACAGATTTAACAGGACCCCAATATGCGGACGGAACTCTTTTGTCCCCATCAACTGAAAGCTGCTCAGCTCGGCTACAAGCCATTCATCCGACTGTGCTGTTTCCGCAAGCCCACACAATACCGTTCCAATGTTTCCGCCGACCATAGACGAAATATTGGCCTGCTTCAAAATGAGACCAACTAGAGTCGTTGTCGTAGTCTTTCCGTTGGAGCCGGTAATCCCGATGATCGGTGCTTTCGCAATTTTGTACGCAAGCTCCACCTCGGTAACTACCGGAATCCCCAGCTCAAGCGCACGAGCTACCGGCGCTGCTTCATAGGGTATCCCCGGGTTTTTGACTAGAAGAGACAATCCCGAATGTACGAGATCGTCCGGATGATAACCGCAAATTACGGTGATGCCAAGCGCCTCCAGCTCTTCGGCTCCTGGCGATTCTTCGCGCGGCTTACGGTCATTGACGACGACATGCGCACCAAAGCGGTGTAACAGCTTTGCCACTGCTACACCGCTTTTAGCCATTCCTAAGACGACAACTTGTTTATCCTGATAGTCCATCATCTGATTGTCACCACCTCAAGGTATACACCCAGTCCAGCAAAAAAGATTCCCACCAGCCAAAAAGTCACAACGACTCGCCACTCAGACCAGCCTGTGAGTTCGAAATGGTGATGAAGAGGACTCATGCGGAAAATCCGCTTTCCTCTCGTTTTAAAAGAAATGACCTGAATGATTACAGAAAGCGTCTCAACAACAAACACACCACCAATGATCGCTAAAAGCAGCTCGGTTTTTGTCATAATCGCGATTGCTGCCAAAGCACCACCCAGCCCCAATGAGCCTGTATCGCCCATGAATACGCGCGCTGGATGAGCGTTGAAGACGAGAAACCCTAAAACCGCACCGACCACGGCGCTACTAAAAATAGCCGTATCGTAATCCTGTCCAAACCAGGCAATAATCGCATACGCGCCAAAGGCAATCGCGCCTGTCCCCGCGAGCAATCCGTCCAAGCCGTCGGTAATGTTGACAGCATTGGTCGTACCCACGAGAAGGAATAAGAGGAACGGGAAGTAAAAATAGCCAAGCTCAAGCTTCCATTCCGTGCCTGGAAAATGCAGCGATGTATCATGTCCCATCAAGTACAACAGAATATAGGCACCAACACCGAGCAAAATTTGACCTGCGAATTTTTGCTTTGCCGTCAAACCCAGATTGCGTTTCTTTCTGATTTTAATATAGTCATCCAAAAATCCGATCAAACCGTAACCAAGTGTCACCAAAAGCAAAAAATACACTTTCATTCCCACATTGGCAAATTTCAGTACCGTAAAAATGAGTGCCAAAAGAATGATGGTTCCCCCCATCGTAGGGGTTCCTGCCTTCTTATAATGGGACTCTGGTCCTTCTTCCCGGATTGCCTGCCCAAACTTCAGACGGCGAAGGAACGGGATAAATAGTGGTCCGATAAGTACAGCGATGAGAAACGCGGCGACGATCGTGACGATGAGTACGTTGTCAGCGAACATGCCCGAACCTCCTTTCTTTCGATGCTATTTGAATGCATCTGTCTTTATTCTTGGTTGTACCGGGCGATCGCTTCACGTGCTACCTCACGATCGTCGAAGGGCAATACTTCCGATTTAATAATCTGGTACGTTTCATGACCTTTTCCTGCGATCAGGATGACATCCTCAGCTTTTGCTAGCGAAACTGCGTGACTAATAGCCTCACGTCTGTCAACAACAGATGTATAGCTGTCTTTTGATACTGCAGTAAGGCCTGCCAGCATATCTTCGATAATCGCCTGCGGCTCCTCAGAGCGGGGATTATCTGATGTTAAGACGGTCATATCCGCATACTTTGTTGCAATCTGCGCCATAATTGGGCGCTTGGTACGATCACGATCCCCACCGCAGCCTACTACGCAGAAAATCCGCCCCTTGGCAAATTCCTTTATGGTCATCAGAGCGTTTTCCAGGCTGTCTGGTGTATGTGAATAATCGACCAGTACGGCAAACGGCTGACCTGCTTCAACAGCCTCAAATCGACCGTTTACACCAGCTACAGCTTCCAGACTGGCTTTGATTTCCTCCAATTTGATTCCTTCAGCCAATGTAACCGCAATTGCTGCAAGTGCGTTATATACATTGAACTTCCCCATCATCCGCAGCTTAAAACGAACGCTGCCAGCAAACGTATGGGCTGTAAAGGAAGTACCCTTGCTCGTAATTTCAATATCAGTAGCCCGCACATCAGCCGCTCGATCAATTCCATAAGTGATGACTCTGGCAGAAGTAACAGTCGCATACAGCTCTGAAGCAGCGTCATCTGCGTTTAATACTGCCGTCTTGATGCGATCGGGATCATACGTATTCCCGAGCTGAGAAAAGAGCAGAGATTTTGCATAGCGATAGTTATCCATCGTTTTGTGGTAATCCAGATGGTCCTGTGTCAGGTTCGTAAACACGGCAGTATGGATGTTGCAGCCGCGTACACGCCCCAGCTCAAGAGCATGTGAGGACACCTCGATTATCGCGTAGTCTGTGTTCACATCGCACATGCGACGGAAGCTTCGCTGCAGGTCGCAAGCATCAGGAGTCGTATTTTTTACTTCTTCTGTGACATCACCAATCCGCATGTGAATCGTACCAATCAACCCTGTTTGTTTGCGCTGATCACGCAAAATCTTGTCGATCAGATGAGTGGTGGTCGTCTTTCCATTAGTCCCAGTCACACCAATCACTTTCAATTCACGTGTGGGAGAACCGAAAATACGATCAGCCAGCATCGCCATTGCCCGCCGAGTATCCGGCACTTTGACAATGGTTGCTGGCACGTCCAGATCTTTTTCGGATAGCACAGCAACGGCTCCGTTGTTAACCGCTTGAGCCGCAAACGTATGTCCATCCACGGTATACCCAGTCAGACAAACAAACAAGAAGCCGGGTTTAACCTGGCGCGAGTCTGCTGTCAAACCAGTAATCTCCATGCTGTCATCCCCTGTAACCTGATATGGCAACAGCGGCATGAGCAGATCCCGTAGAAACATGAAACAGGCACCCCATTCTCCAACTAGTATAGACAAAAATTAACCAATTTGTACAAGCACAAAGACAGAGCGTCCGTAGACAAGCCTACTTCCCTCCGCCTTCGAAATCTCATTTTATAGCTAATTGTTCAATTTGTCACCAAGATGGATACGAATTTTTCCGCCCTCTTCGATTTTTACACCAGCAGCAGGCGATTGTGCGATGACGTACTTTCCTTTTCCCGATACAACCAGAGGGAGCGTTTCGTACGTTGTGACGACATCCTTCATGGTTTGACCTACCATATTGGGCACCTCTATCGGTTCTTTTTCACCAAGTGCCTTGTTAATCTCCTTGGAAATACCGTCCTTGCGCTTAGGAACATCCAAATGCTGCAAAGAGGACTCAATGATGCTTTTCACGCTTGGAGCTGCGATCAAGCCACCAAATGCGAGAGCCTTCGGATTATCGACGGCAAAATAGACGAGGATCTGCGGATCATCTGCTGGGGCAAAGCCAATAAACGAAACGATATACTCTCCGTCCATATAGCGCCCGTTCTTTACTTTTTGCGCCGTACCTGTCTTTCCGCCTACGCGATAGCCTTCAATATAGGCCTTGTTACCTGTTCCCCGGGCGACAACACTCTCCAGTGCATAACGGACCTTGGCTGACGTTTCTTCCGTAATGACTTGGCGTACTTCTGTCGGGACCGTCATGCCTATGACGTCATGGGTAATGCCATCACGCCACTCTTTGGCTACATAAGGCTTCATCAGCTTGCCACCGTTGATCGCTGCAGCCACGGCAGCCATCTGCTGGATCGGGGTAACCGAAACCCCCTGCCCAAATGATGTCGTGCCTAATTCCACGGGACCCACACGATTCAGATTGAATAACAAGCCATTTTCTTCACCTATGAGGTCAATGCCTGTCTTTTGTCCAAAGCCAAATTTCTTGATGTATTCAAACAAGCGCTCTTTTTGTAGTCGTTGTCCCATCGTCACAAAGCCTGGGTTACACGAGTTCTCTACAACCTCAAGCATCGTCTCCTGACCGTGTCCCTGCCGCTTCCAGCAGCGCAATCGCTTGCCTGCAACGTTGATAAACCCGGGATCGTAGAAGCCTTCATTCAGGGTAATGACACTCTCATTGAGCGCTGCAGCCAAGGTTACAATCTTAAAGGTAGAACCAGGCTCATACGTTTTCCAAATGGGCAAATTGCGGTTGTATACCTCAATCGGGTAGTTCCTGTATTGATCAGGTTGAAACGTAGGGCGACTGCCCATCCCCAAAATCTCACCCGTCTTTGGATTCATGGCGATCGCCAGTACATCATCTGGCTGATAGGCAACTACCGCTTGATCCAGCTCGCGTTCAATAAAGGACTGTATGGTAGAATCGAGCGTTAAATACATATCCATGCCGTTGACTGGGGCTACATAGTCTTCGGAACCACCTGGCATCACACGTCCTTTGGCATCAGATGGATACGAAATATGTCCTTTCGTTCCGTTCAGGAAAGGGTCATAAATTTTCTCCAGGCCAGTCAAGCCTTGATTATCAATCCCGGTGAAGCCCAAAATGTGCGCAGCCATCGTCCCGTTCGGATAAAATCTCTTCGTGTCGCCAGCTAGGTAGATTCCAGGCATATTCAGCTCTTGTATCTTTTTAGCCTTGTCGACCGAAATCTTTTTTCCTCCGGGTATCTGGTTATTGCTCATGGCTCTTTTCGTAATGGCTTTGTAGACGTCTTCTTCTTTTTGTTCCAGGATCACAGAGAGCTGTTTGGCTGTCTCTTTGGGGTCTTTAATTTGCGCAGGTACAGCCACAATCGTCGGCACACTCATATTGGAAACGAGTTCGTTCCCATTTCGATCGAGAATACGCCCTCGATTCGGCTTGAAGTCAATCTCTCGGTTTAAAAGTTCATCTGCCATCCGAGCAAGCCCTGGTCCTTCAACTAATTGCACGTACCCTAGACGGGTAATGAGCGCAGAATACAGCACAATCCCAATGATTAAAACCACAAAAATCCGGCGGCGTACAGTTGCATTGGATACCCGCAAAGCGAGTCCCCCCTCGAATAGGTTGTCTCCTTTTACCATATTCGTCGGGGGGACGGGTTAGAACTATGGGCTTGTGCTCGTTTGTCCTTGCTGGTTATCCGCTGGCGGCGACTCGTTAGATGGCACCGCCTGCCCCGCATCTGTTCCTTGTCCAGTCGGGGTCACTGGAGGAGTCGTACCTGTAGGTGGTGTTGCGCCCTGAGGCTGTGATGACCCTTGAGGCGTCGTTGTTCCTGCAGCTGGCATTCCGGTCTGCGGTGTATTTCCTGGCGGGGCGACACCACCCTGTCCTCCTTCTGTCCCTACTGGATTCGTCTGCACAGGTGCTGGTGGCTCAGACTCTGATTGCAGAGTCACCTGCAGCTTTTCCGTTCCGGCCAAGACCGTTCCAGGCGGGATGCTTTGCTGCACAACAAAGCCTGTTCCTGTCGACTGCACAGGAATGTTTAACAAGGAACTGAATTCCATTACATCCCGTATTGACTTACCCTTGAAGTCAGGCATTTTCGCTCCCTTTACCCTGTCTGTAACCAAGAGGATTTGCTTGCCTGTCACTACCTTCTCCAAAGGCGCTGGGTACTGCTCCACAATTTTGGTCCCTGTACCGATCACAGTAACCGTCAAATTGTCCTGCTTGGCACGCAGCTGAGCTGCGGTGGTGGACATGCCCTCAAATTTGGGCAGCGTCACCTCTACCAGGGGCGTCGCAGCTTGTACAGATTGGGCCTTTTGGCCAGCACTGCTGCTCGCAGCCTTGGCCGCGTTCACGGAATTCAAGTCCGGTTGCTGCTGCAAATATTGCAGACTGCGTTCCATAATGCTTTTAAACGCCGGTGCAATCATCGTCCTTCCCCAATATCCATACCATTCATCTGTAGCCGGGTCGTCAATCACAACGTAGACCAATAGTCGCGGATTGTCTTTTGGTGCAAATCCGATGAAGGAAGCAATATAGCGCCCTTCCATGATTTTGCCCGTATTCGGATCGTATTTTTGTGCGGTCCCGGTCTTACCTGCAACATGGTATCCGTCAATTTTATACTGCTTACCGGTTCCCGCATCGGCTGTGACTACTGTCTCCAAGATATCTCTTGTCTGTTTTGCGGTCGCTTCGCTAACGACACGTCTGACAACATCACGGCCGCTTCGCTTTACTACAGCTCCTGTATGTGGATCACGCAATTCCTTGACGATATGCGGCTTCAACAATTCTCCACCGTTCGCAATCGCTCCTACCGCTGCGATCTGCTGGATTGCGGTTACCGTTACCCCTTGCCCGAATGTAGTTGACGCCCAGTCCCGTGGAGACCTCGGCTTTTCGAGGTTGATCAGGTTCCCTTCTGTTTCATAAGGCAGTTCAATTTCAGTAAGAGAACCCATCCCGAACTTTTTGAAGTAATCTCTGAGCTTTTCTAGCTTTAAACGCTCATACCCCAATTTGACAAATATAACGTTACTGGAGCGTTGTACCCCTTCCAGAAAGCTAATTCTTCCCCAACCGTTCCCATTGTTGTGGTCACGGATCGGAATTTGACCCTTGATCGTATATTTTCCTGAATCGTATTGTTCATTTGGATTGAACAACCCTTCTTCGATCGCGGCTGCCAGCGTAATGATTTTGAACGTCGAACCCGGTTCAAACATGGTAGTTACAGCCTGGTTCGTATAATTCGTAATTCCTTGGTAATACGTATTCGGGTTAAACTGGGATCGGTTTCCCATCGCCAAAATTTCACCCGTCTGCGGATCGGATACGACTACCGTCATCCCCTTTGGATTGTACTGCTGAACAACCTTGTCCATCGCTTGCTCTACGTAATCCTGAATCTGGCGGTCAATGGTCAGATAGACGTCATAGCCATCCTTGGCAGGGATGTATTGGCCCTCTCCATCAGGGAGCTGGTAACCAGCACCGTCCTTCTGGAACTGCATCTGCCCTTTTTCTCCTTTGAGCTCATTGTTTAGTTGCAGCTCGATCCCCATCTTCGGCTCATCATAAAGATCCATATACCCGATGACGTGGGAGGCAAAGCTGTTGTTGGGATAAAAGCGGCGTGAGGTTTCGTCCAAAAAGATGCCCGGCAGTTGATTTTTCTCTACCTGCTCTCCACTTGGCAGCTTTGGATACTGCAAGGCTAAAATCCGATTCTTCTGATCCTCAGTAATTTTTTGTCCATAACGGCCAAGCTCCACCACTTTTGATTGCTTGGTCAAAAACTTCACTAATTCAGGTACAGGAGCATTCAAGATTGGCGCAAGACTCGTTGCAGTAAAGTAAGGATCTCGCACAACGTCTGTATCCTTGTCATCTCGCCCTATCAGCCTTGCGTTTACAGTGTACCCTTTTCCTTCGTAGGCGAGGATCTCACCGTTACGATCCTTGATAGATCCGCGTTTAGGCTTCAGTGTCCGCTCCCGATCCCACTGTCCTTGTGCATGCTCCATGATTTTGGCGGCATCGACTGACTGAATCCAATAGATTCGAAAGCTTAACCCTGTAAAGATCAAGATGGTACATAGAGCGACCATCAGGATCCGCAAGTTCATTCTTCTTTTCGTTTCCATCATCCATTCACTCCATTAAGTCTATGTTCACCGCTTAAAAAAACCTCTATCGAGGACTATTAAAAGATGAGCGACCGCGCTTTAGCGGTTGGTTTTTATGCGTTCCAGAAAATTTAAGCAATGACGCTTTCGCACGGTGAAGCGTTTAAACTTTCTGATACGTTAAGAAAAAATGTTACCGCACATATCGGCAGTAACATTCGTTAACGTTGTGTCGTTTGACTCTTTTGTGTCTGTGGAATCGAGCTTGTCTGTACTTTTGCCTGGCCTATCGTATGTACAGCATTTGCATTGTATGTCATGCCTTGCCGCTCAGCTTCCTGCAGAATGCGATTCCCGTTGCTCAGCTGCTCAATCTGCAGCTGCAATGACGTATTTTTCTCATTTACGATACGATTCTCTTTTTTGGTACTCTGTATGTCGTAGTTGTATTGGGAAATTTGCGAGTAGCGGACGCCTACCAATCCCAGACCTATCACGGTCAGGGAAATAAACAAAAGGTAGAGCAGCTTCTCTCCTGTCGGTATGGTCGGCTTGATTCGGATCGTACGCTTTGTTGTTTTCGTTACGGAGCGCGGCTGTTGTTCCAACTCCACAGCCAGGTTTCCGCGGTAGTAGTAGCTCATCGCTTCCTCTCCTTCTCTTCGTTGTTCTATAAGATCCTACAGCTTCTCCGCTACCCTCAGCTTTGCCGAACGTGCGCGTGGATTCGCTTCCAATTCTTCCTCAGAAGGTAAAATCGGCTTGCGAGTAATAACCTTTACAATCGGTTCATTCCCACATGCACAAATCGGAAAGGATGGCGGGCATGTGCAGCCTTTTGCTAAATCCTGATACACCTGCTTGCAAATCCGATCTTCCAATGAGTGGAAAGTAATGACGCTTACTCTGCCTGCTGGATTCAGTACATCAACCGCATCGACAATAGCCTCTTTAAAAGCATCCAGCTCATCATTTACCGCAATACGGATCGCCTGGAACGTGCGCTTCGCAGGATGGGGGCCCGTGCGCCGTGCTGCTGCCGGAATTCCTTCCTTGATCAATTCCACCAGCTCACCCGTCGTCTCGATTGGCTTCTTTTGACGCTGCTGAACAATTTGCCGGGCAATTCGCCGGGAAAATTTTTCTTCACCATATTGCCAGATGATACTCGCGATCTCTTCTTCGTCCCACTCATTGATGATGTCATAGGCAGACAGCGCCGCTTGCTGGTCCATACGCATGTCCAGCGGTGCATCGGCATTGTAACTAAAGCCACGCTCGCCCTCGTCCAATTGCGGCGAAGAAACACCCAGGTCAAACAAAATTCCGTCCACACCTGCTAGTCCCAAATCGCGAATCACGTCTTTGAGATGGCGAAAATTACTTTTAACCAGCGTTACTCTATCCAAAAAGGAAGACAATCTCTCACGGGCATTGTCCAGTGCCCAGTCATCCTGATCGATGGCGATCAATCGACCACCCTCTGTCAGGTGCGAAGCGATCAAGCTGCTGTGTCCGGCCCCACCCAATGTGCAATCTACATAGATGCCACCAGGGCGGATGTTTAACCCAGTAACAGCCTCTTCCCGCAATACAGTTACATGATGAAACGACAAGATCGTCACTCCCGTTCTTCTTGCTGCTACAAATTAAAGTCCACAAGTTTTTCAGCAATCTCCCCGAACGAGCCTTCCGACTGGGCAAAATAATCTTCCCAGCGTTCTTTGCTCCAAACCTCCACACGGTTCGATACGCCAATAATGACACATTCCTTTTGCATGCCCGCATGGTCGCGCAGGTTAAGTGGTATATTTACCCTTCCCTGCTTGTCCCACTCACATTCGGTTGCACCCGAAAAGAAAAAGCGCGTAAAAGCACGTGCATCGGCTTTGGTAAAGGGGAGAGTTTTCAGCTTCTCCTCTAATTGTTTCCATTCTTCCATCGGATAAGCAAACAAGCACTGGTCCAG
Organism: Brevibacillus sp. SIMBA_040; assembly: GCF_046535075.1. Classification (NCBI taxonomy): domain Bacteria; kingdom Bacillati; phylum Bacillota; class Bacilli; order Caryophanales; family Paenibacillaceae; genus Brevibacillus; species Brevibacillus sp. SIMBA_040. The sequence goes on along the minus strand of NZ_JAWRXI010000005.1, from coordinate 178,800 downwards.
TCCACGGGTAATAACAAAGGAAGCTCCCAATCCTTCACGGAATTTGGCAGGTATGGTCAGGCGGCCTTTTTCATCGATGCTATGCTGGAATTCCCCCATGAACACGCCCAGTTCCCCCACTTTCCTACCTGAGGGCTCCACTTCCCCCCACTTTTCCCCACTTGAATGCCTAAAGCTATTATAAAAAAAAATCCTGCATTTGTAAGCAGGATTTTTTCGCATATTTTTTTGCCGGGAAAGGACGGTTTTCGAGGGGACTATTCGACCCAGCTATCGAGGTAGGATTTTTGCTCGTCAGTCAATTTGTCGATTCCCATTTGCAAAGCTTCCAATTTGTACTCTGCAACCATTGCATCCAGCTCATAAGGTACGTTCAGGACGCTTTTTCCGATGTTTTTGTATTGCTCGTTCACATAAGCCAAGGAAACAGCTTGCAGAGCAAACGTCATATCCATGATTTCTGCCGGATGTCCGTCACCTGCAGCGAGGTTAACCAGACGGCCTTCTGCCAAGAGGTACACTTTTCGACCATCAGCCATGACAAATTCTTCAATATCTTTACGCACAATACGCGTAGACGTCGACAATGCATTAAGCTCTACCTTGTTTACTTCGACATCAAAGTGACCAGCGTTGGACAAGATTGCGCCATCTTTCATCACTTCGAAGTGCTCTTTGCGAATTACGTCGCGGTTACCTGTTACAGTAACGAAGTAATCACCACGTTTTGCTGCTTCGAGCATCGGCATTACTTCGAAGCCATCCATGTATGCTTCTACCGCTTTAATCGCGTCAATTTCCGTTACGATAACTTTCGCACCCAGACCTTTTGCACGCATAGCAACACCTTTACCGCACCAGCCATAGCCAGCTACAACAACGGTTTTACCTGCAACAACCAGGTTTGTAGTACGGTTGATGCCATCCCATACGGATTGGCCTGTACCATAGCGGTTATCGAACAAGTATTTGCAGAATGCATCGTTTACGGCAACCATCGGGAATTCCAGCTTGCCTTCTTTTTCCAATGCTTTCAGGCGTAGGATACCTGTAGTTGTTTCTTCAGCACCGCCGCGTACTTGGGACAGCAGATCGCGACGCTCGCTGTGCAGGATCGTCACCAGGTCGCCACCGTCATCGATGATCAGGTCAGGGCGAGTTTCCAACGTTTTGATCATGTGCTCTTTATATTCTGCCGGATCTGGATTGTATTTCGCGAAAACACGAATGCCATCTTCGACAAGCGCAGCGCAAATGTCGTCTTGCGTAGAGAGTGGGTTAGAGCCTGTGATTGTTACTTCAGCGCCACCCGCTTGTACTACCTTTGCCAGATAAGCGGTCTTTGCTTCCAAGTGCAGGGAGATCGCCACTTTCAAACCAGCAAACGGCTGCTCTTTTTCAAAGCGCTCGCGAATGCGGTTCAGAACTGGCATATGCTCTTTTACCCAGTCAATTTTCAAATGGCCGTTGTGTGCCAACGACATGTCTTTTACAATGCTCTCAGAAATCATGTTCATGTATGGATGGGCCTCCTTCATCTCAAAAACAATCGAATCTATCATATCATACGCAGTTACTGCCATCATCTGTTTTTCCTAATAACGGCATATTCTACCTGCCCGAATTTATTTGATCAGATGTACCTCCTTCGTAAGTAGCCTTTTTTCCCCCTGGTGCTCCCGCTGTCAAAATTTCTAAAAATCGCAGTAGCGCTTGGGGCATCCACTTCTTCTTATGATACACTAACTGGCGATAAACCCGTACATCCGGATGGGAAAAAGGTAAAATAACCAAAGCACCGCTTTTCACTTCCTCGGCGACTGCAATATAAGGAACAAGAGCGATCCCCAGGTCGTACGCCACACACTGCTTAATTGCCTCCAGGCTGCCAAATTCAAACGAAGTCACAATCGTCGCACCCGCATCGCGCAGAACAGCCTCCAAAATGGAGCGATAGCTACAGCCCGCTTCTGTAAAAATCCAGTTGGCTCCGGAAAAATCTTGCGCCTCAATTGTTTCCTTCTGTGCCAGTGGATTTGTGGGCGCTGCCACAACAACTAATTTTTCCTCTCCTAAATTGATGTTCGTTAGATCTGGATGATCCTGCAGCCAATCGAGGACAAAAGCAAAGTCATACTTGCCTTCCTTTACCCCTAACCTAAGGTCCTGACAAATGCCGGGATGCAAGGATATACGCATCCTCGGCTGCTCCTGACGAAATTTTTGCAAAAATGGAGGTAGATAAAATGCCGCGAGAGATTCTACTGTTCCAACCGTTAATGTTCCAGCCAGCTCGGCTTGCTCAGAAAGAATGGCTCTGGTCTCGTCCAATATCGCCAGCAGCTGCTCGCTATACCCTATAAGCACTTCACCTGCATGTGTTAGCCTGATTTTCCGCCCCCATCGCTCAAACAAGGTCACACCAAATTCTGTCTCCAAATTTTGAATCTGCGTCGTTACGCTGGATTGAGCATAACCCAACACTTCCGCGGCACGTGTAAAGCTATTCCATTTCGCAACTTCACGAAAGGTTTGTAAATAACGGGTATCCATCGCTCATCTCCTTTTGCATCGGAAAATCCGATTCCATTTATCAGATATTATAGATAACTCCGATAGTAAAGTCTATGCTACACTACGGTTACAAAGTCATTGAACTGGAAAAGAGAGGGATTTATGTGAGTAAAGCTTCTGCACATGCTAACGCACCCGGTCTGGTCAAATCACTGGGGCTACCGCAAATCGTCGCTCTGTACATTGGAGCCGTTATTGGTTCAGGAATTTTGCTCATTCCGGGATTAGCCGCTGAAAAAGCCGGACCAGCCTCCATTCTCGCTTGGTTGCTCATGTCTGTACTTGTATTACCGATGGCGATTACAATGGGCCTATTATCTGCTCGCTATCCAAGCTCCGGCGGGGTCTCTACTTTTGTACGGAAGGCATATGGTGATAGTTCCGGGAACATCGTAGGATGGTTTTTCCTTTTGTCCGTTCCGATTGGTGCTCCCATCCTCAGTGTGACTGGAGCAAACTATTTGGCTATCCTGCTGAATTGGGGAGACCTGCAAATCTATGTTGCTGCGGCTCTCATCTTAGTTACGGTTGTGCTAATGAATGTATTCGGATTGCACGTAGCCGCTCGGGTACAAACCATCGTCGTTGCCCTCATTATTACGATCCTGATTCTTGCCGTAGTTGCCTCGCTGCCTCATGCGTCCTTGACCCATTTCACTCCTTTTGTGCCTAATGGCTGGATGAGTGTCGTTTCAGCTGCTGGCCTGTTGTTCTGGTGCTTTATCGGCTGGGAAGCGGTCACACACCTGTCAGAAGAGTTTGTCGATCCGCGGAAAAATGCGATCCGCGGCGTATTATGGAGTGCAGGCATCGTCGCTCTGTTATATTTGGCGGTTGCTTTCATGACTGTCGCTACTCACAGTTATGGAGCAGGAATCTCCGCAGCGTCACTAAGTATTATGGTGCAGCTATCCCTTGGACCTGTCGGAGGCTGGATCGTTGCCATTACAGCCTTGTTTATATGCATCGCTACAGCCAATGCATACGTCGGAGCTGCCTCACGGATCGCCTACTCGCTAGCAACAGAGAAGATAGCTCCACGCTGGTTTGGCATCCTGCATGAAAAATATCGCACACCGATAGGCGGTCTGCTCTTCCTATCCCTCTGTTTTGTCGTTGTCCTCAGCGCCTTGTATTTTGGCTTGATTGGTCTTTCCGAGCTGATTGTTTTGCCCAATGCTACGTTTTTTGCTACGTATATCGGCGGTTGTTTGGCAGGGGTTCGGCTCTTGCACGATAGCCGCGTTGGACGGCTGGCAGCCTGGATCTCTCTTGTCTTCACGGTAGGTCTCTATCCGTTCCTTGGCTGGTCCGCTCTGTATCCGATCGTGATTGCAGCGATTCTCTTCTTGTGGCAAAAGCGAAACAGAATACAAACCCAGGCAGATTAAACAGAGTCATTCAATGAACCGATAAAGCCAGCTTTAAAAAAACTGCACCCCACCTGTTAGCCTTCTAACTCGTGGCTGTGCAGTTTTTTTATCTCCTCTCCTGAGATCGTCCTACGTATCCCCATACACTTTCCTAACTAATTGGTATTGGCAATCGCCAAATTCTCTGATATGATAGGCACATTCCCAATCATCGGATGTTTGGAGGTTTAATGATGGCATTACAAAAAACCACCCGTTCCTCCTTGGTAAAACAAGTCGTGGACCAGTTGGTACAACGTATTGAAACAGGCTCATGGGGAGTCGGAGAACGGATTCCCCCTGAACCGGAGCTGGTAGAACAGCTGGGGGTAAGTCGCAATACTCTGCGCGAAGCCGTACAGGCCTTGATTCATAACGGCATGCTTGAAGCCAGACAAGGAGATGGGACCTACGTTCTCTCTTCCAGCGAATTTGGTGCAGCGATGCAGCGCCGCTTGCAACGCTCCACTGTCATTGAAATTCTCGAGGTCCGGCATGGCCTGGAAAGGGAGATAGCGAGACTCGCCGCCGCTCGCAGAACAGATGAGGACTTGGCGTTGATTCGTGAAAAGCTGGCACAGTCGCAAGCCGTTCGACATGACGCCGAAGCAAACACGCTCGCTGATCTCGATTTTCACATGGCGATCGCTTCCGCTACTTACAACGGCGTCATGATTGACCTTTATAAAAACATGTCGGAGTCCCTGCATTACTCCATTAGCGGCACACAGGAGCTGGTAAATATGACAGACACTCTGTCCAAGCACCACATCGCTCTTGTTGAGGCAATCTCGATGCAAGACGAGAGTGCCGCCGAGGAAGCCGCTAGCAGCCTGATCCAGGTGAGCAAGACAGCTCTCACGCAGCTGATCAAGGAAGGAAGTATTCAAATATGAACTCACAAGCCATGGCTGCAGCATCCAAATCACAGGCTCAGCCAGTCACACCAAATCCCATGCTCATCATAGCCGGAATTATTTTGATCACTTTTACGATGCGCTCCCCGATCACTTCTGTCGGACCATTGGTTGGCTCCATACGTGAAGATCTTGGCTTATCCAATGGGATGTCCGGATTACTCACTACCGTTCCCCTGCTAGCTTTTGCCTTGCTCTCGCCTTTGGCACCTAGTATCGGACATCGACTGGGAACCGAGCGCACTTTGTTTGCCGGTCTGATCACTGTACTTATGGGTATCCTATTGCGATCTACAGGATTCGTTTTTACCTTGTTCGTCGGAACTGCTTTTATCGGCGCGGGAATTGCTATATGTAACGTGCTTATCCCAGGGCTCGTCAAGCAGCGTTTCCCGCAAAAGGCAGGACTATTGACAAGTGTCTACACGACAACGATGTCCATGTGCGCTGCTATTGCATCGGGAGTCAGCATTCCACTTGCACAGGGAGCCAATCTCGGTTGGCAAGGCTCACTCGGCTTTTGGGCGATTGTCGTTCTTATCGCCATTTCTGTTTGGCTTCCTCAGCTTCGCGCAGCGGGCAATACATCTGCCTCAACCAAGGTGAACACTCCCAAAAAAGGGCTCTGGCGGTCAGCTCTCGCCTGGCAGGTCACGTTGTTTATGGGGCTGCAATCGTTTCTGTTTTATTGCACTATCGCCTGGCTCCCTGCTATTTTGCAGCAGAACGGAATTAGCTCGACAAACGCTGGTTGGCTGTTATCGCTTGTGCAGGTCATCAGTTTGCCAGCCAGCTTTTTAGCCCCTGTTCTGGCATCTCGTTTTCGTGATCAACGCCTGATGAGCGTCGTAATTGCCCTTTTGTCATTGCTTGGTTGCAGCGGATTACTTATAAATGGAAACATGATTGTACTCATGCTTTGCCTGATTTTCCTCGGCTTGGCACAAGGTGCGAGTATTAGCTTGGCCCTTACTTTTATCGTGATCCGTTCCGAAAATGTGCGCCAAGCGGCAGAATTGTCTGGCATGGCACAATCGGTTGGCTATTTACTGGCAGCACTCGGCCCGCTTTTCATCGGCTTTGTTTTTGACCTGACACATTCGTGGACACTACCGATCATCACGCTTATGATCGTAAGCATACTGCTCATCTTCGCAGGAATCGGAGCTGGACGGAATCAAACCGTCTAAACAGAAAAAAGGCGCGCATCATTTGCACGCCTTTTTCTTATCTCTATTCGTCTTTTCCGATCATTTGAAACGTTTTGCCATCACGGGAGGACAGGTAGAAGGTTTTGTCGATGCTTCCTCCCAGCTCCCCCGCGTAATATTGCACGGTCATTCTGTATTTGCTATTTCCGATCTTCGCAAAATACATCAGCTCATTAAACCGCGGGAAGCGGATGTAATCGTATACTTCGTATTGCATGAATGAAAAATGTTCACGCAAAAAAGATTCGCTGACGGGAAGCTTCTTATTTTTCACATAGGTTTGCAGGTCATCAAATCGTCGGATTCTCTGCTGGTCCATTACTTCTCGCACGAACGAAGAAACTGCCTGCGTCATCCCTTTTTTCTCATCATCGGTTACGTTCCCTGGAAACAGCTCTTCTATTTTATGATCCAAGCGCGTCAGTAATACAACAGCCTGGGCTCTGCTGATACTTTCCTGTGGGCGAAAGGTTCCATCTGGGTAACCAGCCATAATCCCCATTTTGTAGGCAGGATAGACCGTCATCACTTGATCTGCATTTGCTATAGACAGATCAGAAAAGAAGACAGACTTGGTTCCACGATATTTTTCCCCTTCGGATTGGTGCCCCAAAGCCGCCAGAAGCACACGCGCTGCTTCCAAGCGATCCAGACCTTCTGCTGGTTTTCCAGTCGGCATAATTCCTGCTGCAACCAAGTGACGATATGTTTTCTCAGACCAGCGCCCCTTTGCCTCTGCTAAATACGTTTCTTGGATAAAGGCGTCAGGCTCATGTCCCGGAAATTTCGGAATAATTCGTTCCACCAGAGTCAGAAACTGTTCTTGCGTGATTGTTTGCTCTGGTCGGAAGGTCCCATCTGGATAGCCTTGAATCATGCCACTTTTCGCCGCATTCGTGATGTCTTTGGCCGCCCAATGTCCTTTAATGTCGGTAAAGGAAACAGTAGGTGAAACGCCCCACTCTTCACGCGCATCAGCCTTTGGTAAGCCGCCTGTAGCAATTCCTGTCATCAAAAACGACAGGGAAAGTGCCAGAGCGGTGGTTTTTTTCCCTATTAGTCGCCATTTCTTCTGCATCCCGAGTACCACCTTTCACTACAGCAATTCTATTACTAGGACGCAGATATTGTCGTAAAAGTTTCAGCATAGTTTGCTAAAAATGTTACCAAAAAAGAACAACCGACCATCCGCATAATCGATTGGCCGGTTGTTTTCACCTATTCCATACCTAGTACACTGTACCTGCTCATACGAAGAAGAGCTGGTGTGTCCCATCGTGAGCGAATGGTGCTTCCACGAGTCGATCAACGAGGGATAAACCGTATTTATTGGCAAACGGGAAGAAGGACAGCTTGCGTTCCTGTAATCCGCCATCAGGCAACAAGGAAGCCTCAATCCGTTTAATCCTCACATGCTCCACATCGTCTTGCTGCTCCAGAGATCGAACCAAGCGATCTTCTAAAAAGGTAACTTGTTCCAGCAGCATTCTCGTGTTCTTTTCAGCCAGCCCTCGTAGTCCCCCATCCAATCGGACAACTTCATCAACAAGCGGCTGATATATTGCTAGCAGCTGTTCGCGAGTAGCTGCAAACTGCTCTTGTAGGGGATGCGGTTCTTGCTTTGCTTCCCAGTCCCTTTTCCAGTCTGCAAAACCGCTCAGTACCTGCTCCAGGGGCAGATCGAGCCCTTCCAGCAGTCTTTGCTGCGCTCCCTCTACCAAGGTCACAGACATCCGTGGTAGCACGATCGGCATTTGCATATTGAACAACTCAAATACTTCCCGATAATACGCCCAGTACGATATTTCTCCGGGACCGCCAATAAAGGCCAGAGTAGGAAAAAGATGCTCCTGCATAAGTCCTCGTGAAACTACATTCGTACTGAAGCGCTCTGGATGGTCTGCAGCAAGCTTCAACAGCTCTTCTCTGCTGTAGGAAGCCCTCCGGTTTACAAAACGGTCTCCATGACGTTCCAGAAGCAGCCGATCCTGCCCTTCATAAAGAAATAAATTGGCTTGATGTTCTTCTACCTGTAGCTGCAATGGGTAACCTGCAGTAGCAATTCGGTCAGCTGCTTTTAACAGCAGGTCGGCAACCTGCTCATTTTTCTCAATAACACGCTCAAGCACAGGCCGCTCCAATTCCCTTACAAATGGCAGTGAGGACTCAACAAAAATCAGACCGTGCTTTCCAAACATGCTGGCCATCAGCCTCGCAAACCACTCGGCCATGTTTTGCGAGGAGGCAGCTGTTTGCATGAGCAGTTCACGAATCTCATGAGTCTCACCCGTCTCCGTTTGCCCATGGAAAAAGCTGTCTAGAAACTGCCTACATGCTTCCTCATCCAAAGGAAGACTGCTCGCAGATACGCGACCTTTTTTATTTAGCCTCATGCGCTCTTTGTGTAGTCTTGTTTCTCTGTCGGTCAACCAGTACACATGATCAATTTCATCGATGTCATGATCTTCGCCAGCGATCCAAAACACAGGGACAACCTCTGCTTGCAGTTCATTCGAGAGCTTTTTGGCTGTCTGAATCAAATGAACCGCTTTGTGAATCGTGTAGAGCGGACCTGCCATTACTCCTGCTTGCTGTCCCCCGATCACAACATACGTGTCAGGGCGTTTCAGCGCTTCGATTCGCTGTAGTGCCTCTTGATGATTACCGATTTTTTGATTAAACGTATATAAGCCCTCCGCCAGCTGTTCCCGATGGGAGTAAGACCTGCCTCGAAGATACTCCAACCTGTCCTGGTACGACTGAATATGATAGGGATTATGTGCGAAAAACTGTAGCGCAGAGGCATTTTGCTGCTGGTATTCCTGTGCCAGCTGATTTGCCAATGGAAGCGCAAGACATTCAACTCTCATGCAAGCTCACCTTTCTTAACATGTAGGAAAGTTTAACCATTCCACCGTGCGAAAGCATCCATGCTAAACTTTCCGGAAGGCATAACAAGGTGCCTCAGCGTCTGCTTCCGGCATCACTTCGGTAAAATCTTCCGCTAAAACGCGGTCGCTCCTCGGTGAACAGGCCTCGATCGAAACTTTTTGCGGGCCATGGTCACTGCAAATTATACCATGCTCTACAGCCACAAAAAACAAGACAACCCGCTTTAATGGGTTGTCAAAGTGTAGGACAAGCTCTCTTTAAAATTGCGGAGGGGTTACAGACCAGATCAAAACGACCTCTTCTTCCCCTGAATTTTCAATCGAATGTGTTTTACTGCTATCAAACGATATGCTGTCACCTGTCTCCAGGACGTGCTCCTCATCATTAAATCGAGCAGTCACCGTTCCTTTGATAACAGTAAAGCACTCTTCACCGTCGGTCTGAACGAACTTATCTACTACCATTTCCCCTGGGGCCAGACGTACTTCAAGCATACCCAGCTTGGCACTGCCTCCCATTGAGAGCAACGAATACGTACCTGTCGATTCTGGAAAAACTAGCTGTCTACGCTTTTGCAAGCGAGTCACATGAACCTGTTTCTGGTCAATATCTTCAAAAAAATGAATGATGGGTGACTCGAGAGCTTTGGTGATTTTCCACAGGGAATCTAGTGAAGGCTGTGAAATTCCTCTCTCCACTTGACTGAGCAACCCTTTGCTTAAACCAGTTTTGCCAGCCATAATCTCCAGTGTATAGCCACGCTCTTTCCGAATCATACGAATCTTGTGTCCGATGGTCTCGATGGGAAGTCGCATAAGTTCCAACCTTCTTTCTTATCGGAATAAATACGATATGTATTTCCAGTGCGTTACACGACACCCATCGTTTTGATAATTCCGGTCGTAAACAGCACTATATATACAAGTCCAAACATGAGAAACGACAAACGCCATGCGGAAAATCCAACCTTTCGCAGGGAGAGCTTCCCTTTCCACTTCACCTGAATCCACCCTAACAACACGATGGTCACTAGGAAGAAACCGGTCACCCACCACCAGGCGGACAAAGCCTCTGGCCAGATGAGTCCATACGCGGAAACGGCTGAACGAATCACCAAAAAATTCGTGATATTTATCGCCCAACGGCCAGCCAATCGCTTGTCCCTCTTGCACCCATATAGAATCAGATAGATGAGAGGAAATCCAAGAAATGGCACAACCGTTAACGTACCCCATAAATAGGCCCAGATATTTGCCAGCACGGTCATTTACTGTCGCCTCCCTCCTTCCCCATTCCCATAGCTGACTTCAGGGTGATCACCCGAAGCAGAGTTTCATGTAATGGAGTTGGAATCCCGGCAACCTTACCTTGTCTCACGATATAGCCGTTGATTGACTCCACTTCTGTTTGCCTGTGTCGCTTCACATCCTGCAGCATGGAGGAAAGATTTCGGGAAGTATTTCGGCATATGGTGACAATTTCCTGCCAGTCCGCCTCCTCTATTTTTTGTCCGGCATATTCTGCTACAGTACGAGCTTCTTGAAAAAGCTCTCGCATCAGCTTTTCTGTATGCGGATTCTCTAGAAGAGCGCCGTTTGGAATTTCAAAAAGCGCGGTTAACGGATTGATCAGGGCATTGGCCATCAGCTTACGCCACGCATATGGCTTGATCGATTTTTCGAGTACAGCATGTATGCCAATAGACGTCGCCCATTCCACAAAAGAACAAATGACAGGATCACTGTCCCTCACGCTCTCCCATGTTCCGACACGTAGAATGCCACTCCCTGTATGCACCACTTCCGTTCTAGACAAGCGTCTTGCCCCTTCTGTATTGATGGCAAAGAAGCTGCGTCCCTCGGATAGTATTCCATGTAAAAGCTCATGATGGCCCATACCGTTTTGCAGCGCGATGACTCGTGCCGTACTGTGTATAAGACGAAGCGCTGGCAATAATGCGGGTAAATCTATCTGCTTGACGGTTAACAAATACAAGTCCCCCTCAGGCAGTCCCTGCTCAATGGAACAAGCTCGGATGGGAACAACAGTTTTTCCCCCATCTAAGTGCGTGTAGCTAATCCCGCTTTGCGTCAGCTGATTTGCCTGGAGTGAACTACGTGTGACCACTGTAACGGTTTGACCAGCGAGTGCCAGCCTTGCCGCATACAGCAACCCTACTGAGCCACCGCCAACCACAACAGTATGAAGCACCTTAGTCTGTGACTGCATTTGTTCACCTACATTAATCATTACTTATTTTTAGAATAACAGAGTTTAGGAGATTCTTCAATTGATTGGAACAAAAAAGATCAAAATTATCGAAAAATTACTCGTTTTTTGCTCTTATGAAGAGAAAAGAGACTGCCACCTGATACGTGACAGTCTTCGCTGTAATTTAAACAGGATAAACGGGATGCTTTCGATCCGAGAAAACCTGGCGTTTGCCTTTGTATACCTCGAAACGGCCAATCAGCTCCTGGCGCAGATCACTCGGAGGCACAATCCCATCTACAATCAGGTTGGAGGCGAGCAAATACAGATCGATGTCTTCCTGGTACTCCTTGCGCTTCTCAGCAATGAATGCCTGGCGCTCCTGCGGGTCTTCGATCGCTTGAATTTTATTGCTGTAGACGGCATTGATCGCTGCCTCGGGTCCCATTACCGCGATTTGCGCATTCGGAAGAGCGAGGCATGCATCCGGTTCAAATGCCGAGCTCGCCATTGCATACAGACCTGCCCCGTATGCCTTGCGCACGATGACTGAAATCTTTGGCACTGTCGCTTCTGCCATAGCCGAGATCATCTTGGCACCATGACGAATAATTCCCGCACGCTCTACTGCTGTACCGATCATGAAACCAGGTACGTCAGCGAGGAACAGCAGCGGTATTTGAAACGCATCGCACAGTGTAATGAAGCGAGCAGCCTTGTCTGCGGAATCAACGAACAAAACTCCACCTTTTACACGCGGCTGATTGGCAATGATCCCAACCGGTTTGCCGTCCAGTCGTGCCAGCCCAGTAACCAGCTCTTGAGCAAATAGCTTTTTGATTTCAAAAAAGGAGTCGTCGTCGACCAAAGCCGTAATCAAATCGTGCATGTTAAAAGCAGCGTTCTGATTCTCCGGTACAATACTTGTAATTTCCTTGGCTGTCTCACTCGGTGCCTTTGCAGGGGCCTGAGGCGGCTCGCTTGTATAGTTCGCCGGGAAGTAGCCAAGGTAGGTCCGTGCTGACTGAATGGCTTCTTCTTCGTTTGCAGCAAGTACGTCACCGCATCCACTGACAGAGCAATGCATCCGTGCACCGCCCAACTCCTCCAGGGACACTTTTTCACCGATGACCATTTCGGCCATGCGAGGTGATCCCAAGTACATGCTGGCGTTTTTCTCTACCATGATCACGATGTCACAAAAAGCAGGAATGTACGCTCCGCCTGCAGCAGATGGGCCAAACAAGATGCACACCTGTGGAATTTTCCCTGAGAGCTTCACCTGATTGTAAAAGATGCGTCCTGCCCCTCTGCGTCCCGGGAACATTTCTAACTGATCCGTAATACGCGCTCCTGCGGAGTCAACCAAATAAATGAGCGGCACGCGCATTTTTTCAGCGGTTTCCTGAATCCGAATGATTTTTTCAACCGTTCGTGATCCCCAAGAGCCTGCTTTTACAGTCGAGTCATTCGCCATTACGCAAACGGTTTGGCCGTTGACTTTCCCAATCGCTGTCACGACACCATCGGCAGGTAGATCGCCCGCCATGACATTTGCAAATAGACCATCCTCTACCATGAACTCGTCATCAAACAGCATCTTCAGTCGATCACGCACAAAAAGCTTATTTTGCTCTTTCAGCTTTTCGTGATATTTGGCTTCGCCCCCCTGTTCGACCTTGGCGATTTTCTCTCGTAGTGTCTCTTCCAGCTGCTTATTCATCGGCGACCTCCCCTTTACTCTCCGCGATATACCGGCTTTCTTTTTTCTTGAAATGCTTGCAAGCCTTCCAGGCGATCCTTCGTTGGTACGAGCAACTGATAGGCGTTGCTCTCCACCTGCAGACCAGATGCCAAGTCAACTTCCATTCCACAATCAATCGCAAACTTCGCCTGAGCGAGAGCCAGCGGTGCATTAGCAGAAATGTCATGCGCCATCTGAAGCGCTGTTTCTATCAGCACATCTGGGGAAACGACCCGATTGACCAAACCGATGGCCAGAGCTTCGTCAGGCTTCACACGCCTAGCTGTAAAGATCAGCTCTTTGGCGATCCCTTTTCCAACAAGACGAGGGAGCCGCTGCGTCCCTCCTGCACCCGGGATGATCCCCAACGCAGTTTCCGTCAGCCCCATCTGAGCTGTCTCGCTCATCACACGGATGTCGCAAGCGAGTGCCAGCTCGGTACCGCCTCCCAAAGCCAAGCCGTTGATCGCTGCTATGACGGGCTTCGGCAATTTTTCCAGGTCGCTAAACGTATCGCGAATGGTCTTGATGTATTGCTGAACCTGCTCCTGCGGCATCGTCCTACGTTCCTTCAGATCTGCCCCTGAACAAAACGCTTTGTCGCCTGCTCCCGTCACAATAACCACCCGGATCTCATTGTCCAGAGCGATCTCAGTGATCAAGCGCCGCAAAGTGATCAGGGTGTCCAGGTTGAGGCAGTTGAAAACATCAGGCCGATCAAGAGTAAGTACGCCAATCAAGCCTTCTTTATGCAAAGAAACTGTCATGCCGCTTCCCTCCAGGATAAATTCGATACTACACAGACTCGCATGAAAGAGATGCCTTCAAAACTTTGGAGGTTAGCTCACGCCCTAATTCCTGCTGGATGAACGCTCCAGCCTCTGTCAAGCGCTCAAGATCCACACCCGTTTCATAGTCCATCCCATGCAGCATGTAAACTAAATCCTCGGTGGCAATGTTTCCGGCTGCTCCCGGCGCATACGGACAGCCTCCAAGACCGCCAATCGAGCTATCAAAGGTACGCAGCCCTTCGCTAAGAGCAGCTACAACATTCGCCAGCCCCGTACCCCTGGTATCATGGAAGTGACCGGCCAAGCGCTCGGTCGTAACATCCTTCACAAGCGCTCCGATTCTTTCGTGGACCTGCTTGGGCGTAGCCACACCGATCGTATCCCCGAGCGAGACTTCGAACACGCCCATCTCAAGAAGCGCATTCGTCACGCGCCGACTGTTGTCCAGCGGAACTCTCCCTTCATAAGGGCATCCAAACACCGTTGAAACATAGCCGCGAACGCGAAGACCGAGAGCCTGAGCCTCGCGGGCCACCTCCTGCAATACTGGAAATGTTTCTTCTATGCTTTTGTTGATGTTTTTTTGATTGTGTGATTCGGAGGCGGACATGAACAAAGCCACTTCCGTTATTCCGCAAGCTGCCGCACGATCCAATCCGCGAAGATTGGGGACGAGAGCACTAAACGTCACATCCTTTGGGCGAGCGATCCCCCGCAGGACCTCCTCGGCATCTGCTAACTGCGGAATCCACTTCGGATTCACAAAAGAGCTCGCCTCCACGCGTTTCAAACCTGCTGCGACAAGTTTATCAATCAGCTGAATTTTAGCTGCTACAGGTACGATCTCTTTTTCATTTTGCAGGCCGTCCCGCGGCCCTACTTCTACGATTTGCACCTTGTTCATATGCTTCTCCTCCTTTCCTAGCGGGCGCTCAGTTTGTAATCATTCTAATACTATTCTAGTTCGATGATGATATCCCCATCATTGACAAAGTCGCCAATGTTCACTTTTACCTCAACAACCTTGCCTGCTGCTTGTGCTTGCACTGGTACTTCCATCTTCATGGATTCCAAAACGATTACATCTTGCCCGTCGCTTACTTGATCTCCTGCTTGTACAAGCACTTGAATTACTGTTCCTGCCATTGTCGCTGCTACTTGTTTCATAGAATGTCCACTCCTCTTCATTTGTTTTTCTTCTGTGTTTATTTTGAAATACGCTCTTGCACAAACCAGGTGGTATATTCGCCAGCACGGAAACGTTCGTCCACCAAAACCTCTTGCAAAAACGGAATGTTCGTTTTAATTCCAGTAATCAGAAATTTTTCAATCGCTTCTTTTGCTCGCTGCACGGCCTCTTCTCTAGTCGCACCGGACACGATCACTTTGGCAATCATCGGGTCGTAAAAAGGTGTCACTTGTGTACCTGCTTCTACCCCGTCATCAATTCGAACGAACTCTTGTACCGGAGGTTGGTAGAGGGTAATCGTACCTGGAGAAGGTAAAAAGGTTGACGGATCCTCCGCATAAACGCGCAGCTCAATTGCGTGTCGCAATGCTTTTACATCTTCCTGAGCGATTCCCAGCGGGTTTCCTTTTGCAATCTCAAGCTGCATCGCTACCAGATCTAGCCCTGTCATTTCTTCTGTCACTGGATGCTCTACTTGAAGGCGCGTATTCATTTCCAAAAAGTAAAAGTTTTTGTTTTCATCAACGATGAACTCTACAGTACCTACACCCGTATAGCCAACTGCCTTGGCTGCCAGCACAGCTGCCTGGCAAAGCTCTTCGCGTGTTGCCTGATCAAGAAATGGCGATGGACTTTCTTCCAGCACTTTTTGATGACGGCGCTGTATCGAGCACTCGCGCTCCAACAGATGGATGACTTCTCCGTGTTCGTCCGCTGCGATCTGCACTTCGATATGATGGGGACGCTCCACATATTTTTCCACATACATGGCGTCATTACCAAAGTATGCTTTTGCACGACCTTTGGCTGATTGATAGGCCTGACGCATTTCCTGCTCGTCCCGACAAATTTGCATGCCGATTCCGCCGCCCCCAGCACTTGCCTTTAGCATGACCGGATATCCAATCGCCGCTGCAATTTCTGCTGCTTCGTCCGGTGTTTCGACCGGCGCTTCGCACCCTGGAACTACTGGTACGCCTGCTGCCTGCATAATATGACGGGCAGTCAGCTTGTCGCCCATCTGACCGATTACTTTTGGTGCAGGTCCTATGAATACGATGCCCTCTTCGCCAACGCGCCGGGCAAAAGCTTCATTTTCGGATAAAAGACCGTACCCAGGATGAATTGCATCAGCATTTGTACTCTTCGCTGCTGCAATAATTGCCTCCACATTCAAATAGCTGTGTGGGACAGGAGGTGGACCGATATGCACAGCTTCATCCGCTTCTCTCACGTACGGCAAGTCCTTGTCAGCATCAGAGTAAACTGCTACTGTAGCGACTCCCTTCATCTTGCAGGTGCGAATAATTCGTCTGGCAATCTCACCGCGGTTTGCAATTAGTACCTTAAGCATGGCAACGCTCCCCTCTTTCACAAACCTGGAACACAATCGAAAGCGTTTTCAAATTGATGACCAGTTTGCGGCATGTATTTTTTGCTACTTCCTATTGTGCCATGAGATTGAAAAGAGTTCTAGGCTGAAATTTTTAAATTTTCCCATGAAACCAAAAATATTTCATGATAACCGCGTCCCCATTGCATTTGAACATCCTATTTAATAAAAACTCTACGGATTGTATCTTTTATGGTGTATAATAAGTACGAGTGGCCAAAAGGTGGCCAGCTAAAGAGCTGTGAGAGGAGTGGCTAACCTATGTTTGAGGTAAGACGTTTGCAAATCAACTACAAGACGCTGGAGGAATTCCAGAAGTTTCGCGAATTTGGCCTGGAGGAGCTTTCAATGAAGGAAGACCTGGAGGCGAACATCGTGGAAAACGATTCGGAATCTCCTTTTTATGGAATTTATGACAACGATCTTTTGGTAGCACGTATGAGCCTCTACAAAATCGACGGGAAATACGACCGCTATTTCCAGCCTACACAGGATTATTACGAGCTGTGGAAGCTTGAAGTCCTGCCTGATTACCGTAAAAAAGATTACGGAACAGCTCTGGTTAACCACGCGAAAAGCTTTGGTGCACCGATCAAAACAAACTCGCGCTGCCGCGCTGACCAATTTTGGTTGAATATGGGCTTCACGCCTGTAAAGTACAACCCTATGCGCGATCGTGGAGAAAATCCATACGTTTGGTTGCCTGAAAACGTTGGACTGCAAGACTAGCGCACCACTTATATGAAAAGACAAAAAAGAAGCGGCAAATACCGCTTCTTTTTTATGTAAGCAAATGCGCCCTCTACTTTTCCACTCGCTCCAGATTCCCGTTTTCATCCATTTTAAAAATCGCTTTGGACGAATCTTCTTCTTGTAAAAAGGCTAGCTTGCGAGCTCGCTCCATAATCTGTACCAGCGCACGATAGTCATCATTAACCCCTCGTACCTGCTCCAGCTCTCGTCTCGCTTTTGCATGGGCTTCTGTCAATTCTTTTATTTCTAATTCTTTTCCTTCCAACTCTTGTTCCAGCTGTCTCAAGCGACGGGACAACTCTTTTTGGTTGACCAACATCCGAATAACCGATTCGATTTGCTGCTCTTCATCATCTGCTTGTTTGGACACTTCCTGCGTGACAGGTACTTGCCGCTTAGGAGGCAACGCAAAAACCTCTACTTCGGCAGTGCCCTGCGCCGGAGCCACCCGACCCATCTTTTTCAATTGTTGTCTTTGGCTTTTGGCAATGGATATCGCCGCATCATAACGCTTGCGGACGCAGCTGTTCCACCGGAAGCCGCAAGCAGCTGCTGTCCTCCCTAGCCTTTGACCTACTTCTTCAAATGCGGCAAGCTGCGTGCCGCCCTCGCGTATGTGGCGCAAGGTGACTTCCGCCAACACTAGATCGTCATCTTCGGTCCATGCGTCTTGTCTGGAAGCTACCATATGAGTCCCTCCCGTTACCTTTAAAAAGGATGATGTAGTTCATCCTATGCTTTTTCCTACTCTTGTAGAATCGCTTTCTACTAGAAAAAGTATGTCCAAGCAAATAAATGTTTAAACGGGAGAAACCTTACATGGTCAGTACCTACCTTTTTGTAAGAAACTTTTCCACTACTGCTACATGTGCATCACTGCCCCATATTCCCGCGCATTGCTCAATTTCTTTAGCGATCCGCACCGACTGTGGCAAGCCTGCTCGTTTCCACTGCAGTATTCGCATATACGCCTCTATTCCGACGAGCGGCTGTGCTGCAATCTTACGGGCAAAACGAAGGACATGCTCCGCTAGATCATTCGCAGAATATACTTCGTCCACGAATCCAAATGTTTTGGCTTCCTCTGCAGACAAGCGCTCACCGGTTAATAGCAAGGCCAATGCTTTGGACTCGGGTAATGCATCCAATAGACGGCTTCCCCCGCCCCATCCCGTCGTAATATGCATGCCGATTTGAACAAATCCAAACAATGCCTGATCGCTGGCAAAACGAAAATGACAGGCTCCTGCGAATTCACAGCCTCCGCCAACAGCAGCCCCATTGATCATCGCGATAACTGGCTTCGTGAATTGATCAATTGTACTTAGCAATGCCCCCACCTTGCTTAAAAGTGGATGCGCCTGCTCATATCCTCTGGCTGCAATAAACTGGTTCAAGTCTCCCCCCGATACAAAGCTTCTCCCTGTGCCGGTAATAATGAGGACTTTGACGCTTTCATCTTCAGCGCAATCCTGTAAGGTAGCAAGCAGTTCATCGACTAACTCCATACTGATTGCATTATGTACCTCTGGCCGATTTAGCGTAATTGTAGCGATCCCCTCATGCTTGGTTATTCGTAACGTTTCCATTATGGCCCCCCAACCTTTTCATCCATCTGATTTGCCTTTATTTTACCGCCAAATGGGACAAAATCATAAGAAAACCTTGATCGAGGCCTCCTCAAGGAGTGCGACCGCGTTTTAGCGGAAAGTTTTCATGCGCTCCGGAATTCATAAGCATGCGCTTATAAATTCCTATACGTTAAGAAAACCTTGATCGAGGCCTCCTCAAGGAAGAGCGACCGCGTTTTAGCGGAAGGTTATTCTTGCTAAATCAGGGTGCAGATACGGAACGTTTATACTTTCTGAGTTAGTAAGAAAAAAAGAGGAGGCCAAAAGCCCCCTCTTCTTTACGACAGTAAATTTTTCATTGCAGATGAATTGAAGCCAACAATCAAGTTTTCGCCGTCCGTGAGAATCGGGCG
The DNA here is from genome assembly GCF_046535075.1 of Brevibacillus sp. SIMBA_040. Classification (NCBI taxonomy): domain Bacteria; kingdom Bacillati; phylum Bacillota; class Bacilli; order Caryophanales; family Paenibacillaceae; genus Brevibacillus; species Brevibacillus sp. SIMBA_040. The sequence continues at coordinate 159,729 of NZ_JAWRXI010000005.1, read as the reverse complement.
TTTGAGAAGCTGTGGCTCTTCACTCAGCATTTCCAACAGCTCTTTTACGGACATGTCGTTAATGTCCACATCCAGGTTTTTAAAACGCTGGCTTCTCGTGGACAAAATCTCATCCAGTCCATTTGAGGTCATTTTGATAATATCAAGCAGCTCTTCTGCTGTTGGTGGATTTTTAAACAAGTGACGCTCTTCGTAATTCACACCGTTCTCTGCCAGCCATGCTTTGGCTTTCCGACAGGAAGTGCAGCTCGGATACGTGAAAAACGTTAATTTTTGAGTATGTGTACGCTCAGCAACTGCCATCGGTTACCCCTCCATCTCATCTATACAATCTCGTTTGAACGATTACAGGTGTTGCTAAAAACGAATCCTTATGTTGGAAGCAAACACTTGCAAAAAGTTAGCTAATAAAAAAACCTTCCTTAATTCGGATTATAAATCCGTCATTAACACTATGTCAATAGTAGTTAATCTAAAAACTAGGCGAAAATTACTTATATATGTACCTCTAGCACACTATAACCTTAACAATCTTAGGAAAATCGGATACACTTATTATGATTTGTCTAAAGAAGGGGGTAACAGCATGGATTATGATGCGCATAAGTTGACCAGTGCTTTAGCTGACCCCACCCGTTTTTCCATTTACCAATTCGTCGCATACAGCAAAGACCCAATCACTGTCCAGGAAGTAGCTGACCACTTTTCGATCCATCCTAACGTGGCAAGGCTGCATTTAACCAAACTGGAGGATGTCCATTTGCTTACAGCCGTTACGGACAAAAGTGGCAAAGGTGGACGACCCAGTCGATTGTACTCACTGTCTGACCAAGTCGTGAGCCTACAGTTTCCACCCCGTGACTATCAGCTGCTGGCCGACATCGCGATTGAAAGTCTGCTCTCGCTAGGCGAAGCGGGTAAAGCCGCTTTGATTAATATGGGACATCGTATCGGTACAGAGATGGCAAAACGGGCGGTTGCCCAAAGCGGAATTCAGTTAAAAACGGCCACTATGGATGAAAAGCTGAGTTTGATTCACCGCCTTGTCGTTGCACAAGGATTGAAACCCGACATCGAGGTATTATCAGATGGCGTACTACGTTTCCGTGTAAACAACTGCACGTTTTCTGATTCAGCCAAAAAATATACAAGTTCTGTATGCCATATGCACAACGCCCTTTTGATGGGAATATTCGAAACGTACTTGGGGAAAATTGAATTACATGAGGACGAGTCCATGCTTGGTGGATGCAGGTCATGCAACTATACGGTGATTCAATACTGATAAGGAAGACAAAAAAGACGTCATAGCTTGTCAGGTGACAAAAATACGTCATACCTTAACCGTTTACACACATTCGCCCGTCCTATATAATGGGGTAGGAATCTTGTAAATCTTACCGTTCTATGCAAAAAGGGGGGACAAAAATGGATCGTATGTATCGCGTTCTTGGTTTCTGGACCATCGTAATCGCGCTGATGGCGTTCTGGGGCGGTTTGTACCCAATGTCGCTCATCTTCTTCGGTCTGACTGCTTTCTTCGTAGCACTCAGCTACATGAGCTTGACTGAAAGAACGTACTTAAACATCTTCTTCGGCTTCATGTTCGTGTCTTTCGTAGGATTCACGTATTATACGTTCTTCTTGATGCCTGTTGGATCACAAGAACACGCTTTCTTGCAAATGATCTTGTAAAGAAAAAAGATGCTCTTTTACGGAGCATCTTTTTTGTATAGCTCTTTCCTTTACCGGAATCGTAGAACAACGCTCTCGTCCACTTCCTTGGCTTGGACCATGACGCGAAATCTCCCCCCTAAGCCTGCAGGGTCAATCAATTGCTGGATAGCGCGGTTTCGTTTCATTGCCGGGCTTCTGAATGGATCGGTATCCATGTGAGACACGGCCTTTTCCAGCAGCCCATTGCGCATCAAAAAACGATCCTGTCGCATGTAGGCCCACTCCCGGAGTCCAACCTTCTCGCCATACTTGCTCCAGTCTGAAAAGTTGATGTGTGTCGTAATGTCTTGTTCTCCTATATGAATGTATGGATTTCCATGTGCCTGATGACGATAATAACACATCAGTGTTCCTTGCTTACGGCTTTGATGATACAAATCCTCCTGCAGATCACCGTAATCGATAGTAACCACAAACCCTTTTTTCAGCAGTCGTGAAACATCCTCCGCAGCCTTTTCCAGCTCCAGATTGACCTCGATTCGCATTCCTGCGGGTAGCTTCATCTCCAATGCTTCCAAATACCGCCCCAGCTCAGGAGTGACCTCTCTACATTCCTCAATAAATTGGTCCTGGTGCTCCGTCACCCACACTTCCTGCCAGCCTGTCTTTTTCTTCTCGGCAATATGAACCGGAAAAGCATCCAGCCATTCATTGGACAAAACAACACCTTCTATTTGTTCCGTTCGTGCTGCATCTGCCAAAGATGAATACCACTTTTTCGTAACCGGATGATTTTCAAGCGCTTCTTTTTGGACCTTACGATGATAGGGACTCGCCTCAATCATGATGACCGTCAGGGTCTCGTACAGCTCTGGCACGATGTCACGGATACGATCCAGCATGTGCCTGCATTGCGATCCTGTCCCCCCACCGATTTCTACAAGAGTCGGCGCAGTCATGTTACTTGCTTGCCACATATGTATGACGGCATCTGCCAAGGTTTCAGCAAATACAGGGTGTACCGACGCACTTGTATAAAAGTCCCCGTCTTTGCCGACCTTCGGCTTGTCCGACATGTAGTACCCATAGGTAGGGTGATAGAGAGCCAGGTCCATATATCGCGAAAATGGAATGGCTTGCCCTGGTTGCTTCTGTATTTCCTCTCGAATCAGCGTATTCAAGTCCATTAGGCTCTTCTCCTGCTATCCAAATTCAAGCTATTAAGGCTATAATACGAAAAGAAGTCATACAATGTGAAAGAGATAAAGAGATAAGGGGTTCTCGAACGGTTCCCATCATGAAGGCAAAAGGTGAAAATATGCGCAAATTTCTGCTCATCCTGTTGCTTCTTGTTTGTCCGTTGACCGTTTTCGCTCAGGAAGAGACGTCCATTCCATTGGAGCAGCTGATCTTGCAGCAGCATTTCACTCAAAAAGAGCTGGAACGAACACTTACGCTGATCAAGGCAGAAGAAACGCGGACATACGGGGAGATCGCACGGATTGATCTTGATCTGCAGCGCCAAAAGCTTGTCATTGAAGCCATGCAGCGCCACGCAGGTGAAGTGGCCAGAGCCTATTACACAGGTGAACGTGCCAATCTTCTGACCCTATTGTTAAATGCAGAAAATTTCAATGAGTTTCTGCTTATGTTTGATTTTATCCAGATCTTATACGAGCATGATATGAATCGGCTGGAAGCATACCAAGCAGAACGTACAAAATTGACTGCGCTCCAGGTTGACAAGCAGGGCCGCTTAACCCTCTTACGGGATACTCGCAAAAAATACGAAACACAATTAGCGGAAATGCTTGCGATTCAGGCTGAAAAAGAAAAAAATGTGCAAAAGCTGGACGACCCGACTACGGTAGAGGCACTCATGGACCATCTCATTGCCGATTGGGAAAAACGCGGCTTGCCCGCCTTCCAAACCTTCTTCGGTATGCTGGCAAAAGTCATGGTTCAGGTTCCAGAGCTCGCTACACCAGACCGCATCCAGTCTGACGGTCTATTTTCACACACCTTGACCATCAAGCAGGATGATTTTAACCAGTTTTTGGTTGCCAAAGACGAGCTATTTAAGCAATCGCGCTTTTCTTTTGAAGAAAACAAATTGATCGTCGAAGGTACGTACGACCATATGGAGCTTCGCCTCGTCGGACAATACGAGCTCGTCTCCCCTACTCAGTTGAAATTTCACATTACGGAGCTAGCCTTCGACGGATTCGCCCTGCCACCATCCACCATCGAAGAAATGGAAAAGGCGTATGATCTTGGTTTCTACCCCGAGCTGATCTCCCCGAACATTCAAGTAGAGGGAATCACGATGCTCAACGAGGAATTAAAACTACAGCTAAAACTGAATCTTCCATTTGGATTTGGAAAGAAATAAGGCCAGCTCATTTGTCAGCTGGCTTTTTTCTTGGAAACAATCGTGTTTACGTGCAGAGGCATTTCTTTTTGCAGCTGCTTCATGTAGTTGATAGCTTCCTTTGTCAAGGTAGGAAACTTCTCATTATTCTGAAGCCTTTCGAGTGTTTGCGGTACGGGATAAATGACATAATTGCGTTTGCCGTTCTTGCGATAAAAATGAACATAGGTCGGGATCATTTCAGCCTCTTCAATGCTCGCTTCGCCCGCCTCGCTTTTGTGCAAGGTAAGCTTCAGAATTGCTCCAACGTCTTTGTAATCCCATCTTTGTGCCGAAATGAAATTACCCAGTGAGTAAGTAATCAAGCCTTTATGCTGGCGTCCATCCTCCAGCGTGACCGTTTTCCACTCATACGGCTGAACGACATGAGGATGCGCACCTAAAATCAGATCAGCACCATAGGTGAGACATAGCTCCGCTGTCTTCTTTTGAGCCTCGTTCGGGAAGCGTTGATACTCTTCCCCGAAATGAAGGGCAACAGCAACGAGATCGGCACCTTTTTCCCGTGCCCTTGCAATGTCTCTCTTGATCATCTCCGGTGAAATCAAGTTAATAAGATAGTCCTTGCCCTGTGGAATCGGAATCCCGTTTGTCCCATACGTGTAGGAGACGAGCCCTAGCGTAAAACCATCTTTATGGATAAGCAATGGTTCGTCACGCTCTTCGGGACTTGCAAATGTCCCTGTGTGCAAGATACCGGCTTGATCCAGATACTTGATTGTCTGGAGGACGCCCTGCTCTTTTCGATCCAGCGAGTGGTTATTCGCAGTGGATACAGCCGTAAATCCTACCTCTTTCAAAGTCGGGGCAAGTGATTCTGGCGAATTAAACATTGGGTATCCAGTATATCCCACTCCACTTCCACTCATGGTTGTTTCCAAATTCCCAATAACCCAGTCCGCTTCTTTAAACAACGGCTCCACATGGGTAAAAAAAGGTCTGAAATCATACGCTTTCGTAGCGGGATTCCAGGCTGCGTCCATTTGCTCCTGATGTACCATGATATCGCCAACGGCCATGACCGTGATTCGCTGTTCAGGAAAACGGGAAGGAGGAACGACCTGTGCTGCCTGCTGATTAGACTGCGCAGATGGGGCGGGCTCTGAAGATGGTACTACGTTTTGAGCAGGAGCTGTGGAGAGCTGTTCCTGTTTGGCAACGGGCGGGACACACCCAACTGCACTGGTGCACCCAAGCGCAACAACTAGCGCCCATAAACACCATTTTGTCTTCATAACTCGTAGCTCCTTTTTTGTTGTGACCCCTTCCTCTTCGCCACCTATCTGCGATATCCTCTTCCTACCTCAAAAGAATCCCCTCATAAGAACTAGCGTAACAGCCCTGTCACAAACGGATTAAACGTCTTTTCGTGATCGATCGTCGTTTTAGGTCCATGCCCCGGATATACAATCGTCTCGTCGTCCAGCTCAAACAGTTTGTCCTGAATGCTCATCATCAAGGTTTCGTAGTCTCCTCCGGGTAAATCAGTACGTCCAATGCTTTGGGCAAACAGCACGTCACCACCAAAGCAATGCTGCCCGATTACAAACGAGCAGCTTCCTGGTGAATGGCCTGGCGTGTGCAAAACACGAATCGTAAAGCCTGCCATCTCAAGGGTTTGCTCATCACGTAGCTCATGCTCGGCACGCTCACAGACGATTGGTTGTGGCAAATTCCAGCGACTAGAACCGTTCAAATCCGGATTGGTCAACCACTCTTGCTCCAGCGGATGAATGTAGACAGGTGCTTTTGTCAGCTCTCTTACTTGATTGAGGCCACCGATATGGTCGAGATGGGCGTGTGTTAGCAAAATAGCTACTACCTGCTTTCCTGCAAGTGCTTGTAACAAACTCGCTGGTTCCATCCCGGGATCGAGGACAATCGTCTCATTTGTATTCGGATTCGTTATGACATACGCATTCGTTTGAAATCCTCCAAGTGCAAAGGATTGAATGGTAAGTTGTTGGTCGCTCATAGGAACCTCCCTGATTTTTTGATACGATAGAGTAAATTTCGATTGTACGAGGTGAAACGTATATGCGCCATATGTACGGTGTGGAGCTGCAAGTTCCGGCTGGCAAACTTCCGGGCTTCTATGCTCAAGTCATACATAAAATCGGTGATCATGTCAATGTTTTCGACCGGGATAAACTACTTTTTATCGTCGAGAATGAGAAAGAGTGCGAAAAGCTGGAAGCCATTTTAACGAAATCCTCGATGCTGGGCGATGTTTTTCCTCTCCTGCAGCTTCCCTCATCCACGCAACTGAAACAGCTGGACGATTTCGGGTTTGTCAGTCAAAATGAACATCTGTATATCTACGCTGAGCACGTCGCTTTATTCACTATTACTACAGGCTCTGGCTCTGAGCAAGATCGATGGGCTGCCTCTGAGCAGTTGCAGGAGCATGTACTCGGAACAATCCCCCAAACGGCTGATGAGGCCCCTGTATACTTGATTGACAGCAGCTTGACAGAGCTGGCAGATGGCATCGCACGTGCTTATCAGATAAGCCTTACCTGGTTGCATTGTGAATCGTGAGCTTCTCCATTTTGGCAGAGGAAAAACGCCTCCTCCCTTATCAATAGGGGTAGGCGTTTTTGAGTAGCTGCTATTTCTTACTTGCTCTCAGCATATTTTTTCAAGTATTCCTTCACTTTGTTTGAATCTGCTTGCAGCTCCAGTCCCGTTTTGACTAATGGCGTCAAGGTAGAGGATGCTTTGAATTTATTGTCATTATACGTTTTAATCAATTCCTCCTGATTGATCGCATACAGAACAGCTTTTCTCAAATCTTCGCTTTTGGATACCTCTCTGTTCTCCAGGTTGAACAAAAGATAGGCTACTCCGTTGCTTTCGAGCGTTTGCAGCTTGAGCTTGCTGTCATTTTGCACTAAATCAAACTTCGTTTCAGGTATGCCGTAGTACACATGAATTTCGCCACTGCGAAGTGCTGCGAGTGCACTGTCTGCGTCTTTAATGAAGCGAACGACCACCTTCGAAATTTTCGGTTCGAATTCAGTCCCCTTTCGATACCCAGGGTTTTTATAAAAGACCGCTTCGTAGTCATTTTTATAAGAAAGGATGTACGGTCCGCTTGCAGCAAGTGCATTGTTATAGGTAGCCCCTTCTGTTACTGTCGACTGATCCCCGTAGGAAATATCTTTGTTCACATCATATTTTGCCACGTCAAATGTATTGATACTCTCTACCTGCTTCTTTGAAACGATGCCTGCCGATTGATGCGCCAAATAGTTCAACACCTGCGGGAATGGCTTTGTCGTCGTAAGCTTGATTACCTGGTATTTCCCTGATTGATTGTTCACATCCGCTTTATTGCTTGTAAGTTCATTAATCGGCGCTTTTAATCCTTTATCAAGCGCTTCTTTGATCGTACCACTAGCACCGGATTGTTTTACTGTGGACAGGACGCTTGGATCTGTAACGAGCTCGACATTTTGAATATGCTCGTGCAGGCTGTACGTGCGATGGTCGGGAACTGCATCCTTGTTTTTCGCGCGGTTCAGGGAGAAAATAACATCCTCTGCCCCTACTCGCTCCCCGGAATCAACGGCTAGCTTATCCTTGATCTTGGCGAAGCTAATGTCGTCGCGCAGCAGGAAGTAATAGTCCGAATTCCCCTCAGCAATCGCATAATTGTGAGATAGGGCACCCTCAGATGTGATCTTGTCATCATCGGTGAGATTCACTAAACGGACATACATATTTGTATTCAGCATATTGATAGAACCATCATTGCCTTTGATCGGGTCCAGCGAGGTCAAGCTCGATATCGCTTGCTGCAAAATTAATGGGTCCTTATCCCGCTTCGATTCATCGACAAAATCAACCGCTTCCCACACCATCGATCTGGATTTGGACAAACGGACACTGCTCTCTTTCAGCAGGTTATGATTTAAGCCCTGGCTTTTTAACGAAACATAGAGTGGAGCAATATACGCTTTATCAAAAACGAGGCGCTGTTCCAATTTTTCATACGTCTCTTTATACTCCTCAGCTGTTTGCGAGGCTGCTTTATCAATCAGCTCGTCAATCTCAGGATCGCTGATCGGTCCCTTGTTATAGTCGCCTCCTGTTTTAAACAACGATCTGACCGCATAGTCGGGATTGCCTGTTACTGTCGTCCAGCTGGATATTGCCACGTCATAGTTCCCTGCCTTTTCCTGAGCCGTGTAGCTGCCGAAATCGGGTTGCAAATTCAGCTTTACGTTAAATCCTGATTTGGATAGCTGATCGCGAATGACGTTGGCATCTGTTTCGTCTCTGCTCTGCGTCAGTAGCACGATCTCAACTAGCTTTTGCACACTCGGCTCCTTGCTATCCTCCTTGACTACATCCTTCTTCGTAGCAACCTCGCAACCCCCAATCACTAGCAAGGTACTGAGCAATAGTGCGGAAAGCCCTCTCTTTTTCATCTGAAATCCTCCCTGACCGTATTATTAATGATAGTGAATCAGTCCTTGTGCCAGCTCTTCCACACGATGGCATGCGACAAAATGCTCTGCCTCGACTTCCTTCCATTCTGGATCTTTTTCCAGGCAAATGCCCTGCGCAAAAGGACACCTTGGAGCGAATCGGCAGCCTTGCTGTGGATTGATTGGCGATGAAATCTCCCCTTTCAAAATGATTTTGTTTTTCTTCTCCAGCACGTTGACTGAAGGGATCGCTGACAAGAGTGCCATACTGTATGGATGAAGCGGCCGCTTGAAAAAAGTCGATTTCGTTGCCTTCTCAATGAGCTGTCCCAAATACATGACACCCACATGATCTGAGATGTGCTTGACGACCGACAGATCGTGCGAAATGAACATATAAGTCAGTCCAAGCTGTTTTTGCAGCTTCACCATCAAATTGAGGATTTGTGCTTGAATAGATACGTCCAACGCGCTGACAGGCTCATCACACACAATGAAGCTGGGGTTGATCGCAAGTGCTCTGGCAATGACGATCCGCTGCCTGCGTCCCCCGTCAAATTCATGTGGATACGAATTGCTGGCACTCTGCGACAGTCCAATCAACTCCATCAGCTCGGCTACTTTTGCCCTTCGCTCCTTGTCTGACTTGTAGATGCGAAAGAAGGTCAACGGTTCCTCGATAATTTGGGAAACGGTCATTCTCGGATTCAGCGAAGCATATGGGTCCTGGAAAATAATCTGCATATGCTGCCTCATTTGCCGCATTTCCTCTTTCGAAAAGGTTGTGATGTCCATTCCTTTAAATAAGATTTTGCCTGCTGTCGGCTCATGAAGTCGCAGTATGACGCGTCCGAGTGTACTCTTTCCGCAGCCGGATTCCCCGACAATCCCGAGCGTCTCCCCTTGTTTCACGCTAAATGACACGTCATCTACGGCATGCAGCATGCCTTTTGGAACCGCAAAGAGCTTTTTTACATGCTTGATCTCCAGTAAATTTTGTGAGCTCATGCTTTCACCTCATCTAGTACCTGGAAATGACATTTACTCAGATGCGCCTCTCCCTGCATCACTGGTGAAATCGTTTCGCAAATGTCCATTTTGTATTTGCACCGGGGATGAAAGAAGCAGCCTGTGGGCAATGCAGCGGGATTGGCCATACTTCCTTCGATCTGATAAAGCATCTCCTGGTCATCCTCCAGCTTGGGTATCGATTCGAACAGCCCAATCGTATACGGGTGCTTCGGATTGGTATACACCTCTTCAACAGTGCCAATTTCAACGATTTCCCCCGCGTACATGATCGCTACCCGATTGCAAGTCTGGGCGACTACTCCCAAATCATGGCTGATCAATATCATGGACATGCTGTATTGCTCTCGCAGCTGCTTCATCAGCTCGAGCACCTGCGCCTGAATCGTTACATCCAAAGCAGTCGTAGGCTCGTCTGCGATCAACAGCTCGGGATTGCATAGCAGAGCCATCGTGATCAGCACCCTCTGCTTCATCCCCCCGGAAAATTGGTGCGGGTAATCACTGTAACGATCCGCTTTTACCCCGACGGTTTCTAGTAGCTCGATGACCTGCCTTTTCGCTTCCGCCCTGCTCCCTTTTTTATGGGTCATGACTGCTTCCGTCAGCTGGTCACCGACACGCATGATCGGGTTGAGTGCCGTCATGGAATCCTGAAAAATCATAGAGATGCCATTGCCGCGCAGCTGCTTGTTTTCTTTTTCTGTGTTGTGGATCAAGTTTTTCCCTTTGTACAAAATCTCGCCGTCCACAATGATCCCCGGCGGGTCAGGAATGAGCTGGATCAAGGAAAGCGCTGTTGTCGTTTTGCCCGCTCCCGTTTCACCGACAATTCCTAGGCTGTCTCCTTTTTGGAGCTTCAGGTTCACGCCATTCACTGCTTTTACTACACTGTCTTCTGTCACGTAATGGACATGGAGATTTTTGATTTCGAGTATGTTTTCCACTGTCTCACCCATCTTCTATTTCAGCTTTGGATCCAAGGCATCTCTCAGTCCATCCCCAAAAAAGTTAAACGATAGCACCATTAAAATAATTGCGATGCCTGGATAAACGGCCAGGTATGATTTCGATTCGAGATACGCGCTTCCGATTTTCAAGATGTTTCCCCACTCCGGAATGTGGGGCTCCACACCAAGTCCCAAGTAGCTGAGGCTGCTTGTGGAGATGACAGCTATCCCGATAGTCAAGGTCGCTTTGACGATGATCGGCGCCAACGAATTCGGGATGATATGCTTGAAGATGATCGCGTGGTCCTTTGCCCCACAAGCTCTCGCTGCCTCGATAAACTCGAAGTTGGACACGCTTAGTACCGTTGCCCGCATCGTCCTCGCATAAGTAGGGATGTATCCGATGCTGAGTGCGATAATCAAATTGGTTGTATTCGCTCCAAAGGCAGCCACAATCGCAATGGCGAGCAGCATGCCTGGAACCGCATATAAAATATCCAGCGCTCTCATGATGAAGTTATCAACGTACTTGCCATAAAAGCCGGATATCGTACCCAATAATCCACCTATGATTACTGGGATTAACGTCGTCAAAATACCCACAAGCAGAGAAATTCGCCCACCGAAGACGATTCGAGAAAATACGCATCTGCCAAAATCATCGGTTCCAAACGGATACTCCAGGCTTGGCGAAAGCAACAAGGTTGAATAGTTGTTCTCTACGGCAAGCGAATATTCAAAAGTGAAATAGCTGCAAATCGATAGCGACAGCAAAACGGTAATAAAGAGAAGACCAAGTACCGCCATCGCGTTTCGAAACAGTCTTCGGACAATATCCACCCAAGTGACGAGCACTTCCTTGTTGCCGTGCTTGATTTTGTGCAACAACATAAGTCCTAGCAGCAGCGAGAATACATTGCCTGTGACCGCAGTCAGAATCAACAGGTACGCAAGTGGCAGCAAATTCCTAGATACACCGCCATTTTTCAAAAAAAGACCGATTAGTATCATGGCAGCGATGTGCAGTATACTGACCGAAAGAAGAATACCCATGCCCAAGAGGAACAGATCCGCAACATATGGCTTGAACAGATTCAATGCCGAGATCAGGATAATACAAAAGTTCGTCAGCGCCATGTAGATGGCTAGCATGTACTCAATTGATTTTTCTTTTTTGATGATGTCGAGTGCAGCAATCGCAACAAAAATATTTCCTGTCAGCAAGGCGATTATAAGCGAAAAGCCAAAGATCCTGGTCGTTGCTTGAATCGTATTTCGCTGTAAAATATCGCTTCGGATTTTTGCTGAGACGAGTAGCTGTAGCATTCCGAACAAGAGATAAATGCCTGCCAATACAAGAAAAGGTGTTGATACCGTCCGCTCAAAAAGGTCATAGCCACTAAATCCAAACAAAATGGCCAAAACGATTGATGCCGATGCGGCAAAATTCGAAAGCTTGTATTCCTGAAAAGCTTTTAGCTTGCGTTTGGTAGCTCGTTTTTCATAGTGTGTTCTCATCCATGCACCTGCTTTAGTAATCACTTATTTTGGAACGAATTCGGGGATCAAGAAAGGCGTACAGCAAATCGACAATCAGGTTCACAATTGAAATGGTCACGGCCACATAGATCACACCCGCCAAAATCCCCGGAATATCCGGGATAAATTGTTTATCGACGATGTAGCTGCCGATCCCGTTGATATTAAATACTTTTTCCGTTACGGCAGCCCCGCCAAGCATACCGCCGAATTGCAAGCCGATTACGGTAACGATTGGTATTAGCGCATTGCCCAAAGCGTGCTTGAGGATGACTTTTCTCTCACTCAGTCCTTTTGCTTTGGCTGTCACGATGTAATCCTGATGAATCACCTCAAGGGTAGAGGACCTCGTCATTCGAGCAACCGAGGCTGCCAGTCCCGTCCCTAACACGATCGCTGGATTGATGACAGACAACCAGTTGTCCGGATTAAAAGTAGCCGGGAGCCACTGTACCTTGATTGAAAAATACAAGATGGCGACCAGCCCCTGCCAAAAATCAGGGATCGATAATCCGAGCAGCACAAGTACCATAAAACCGTAATCGAAGAAAGAATACTGTCTTGTCGCTGAAATAAGTCCGGACGGTATCGCCATCAAAATAGCGATGATCAATGAAATCACTGTCAGTTGAAGCGTAATCGGCAGCTTGCGAATAATTTCTGTCGATACCATTTCATTGCCAGCAAACGATTTGCCCAGATCAAACGTGACGAGCCCTTTAAAGGAATTCCATAGCTGGACGAGATAAGGCTGATCCAGTCCATAAACCTGATTAAAGTGCCGTAGCTGTTCTGGTGTGGCGGTTTGCCCCAAAATGTTCGCCGCAGGGTCCAAGGGGGATAAATACAAAATCGTAAACACCAGAAAGGTAACTCCAAAAATAACAAAGACCATCATGACTAGTCGATCAAACACATATTTCAAATACGGCTTGCTATAGATGTAAATGAACAAATACATCAAGACTCCGGGGATCATGGACGCTGCAAAAAACAACGGATGATTAATCAGCTTGGAAAACGTACTGCCATATGTAACTTTGCTGATCCCGGCAGCTCTCATCGCGTCATCGACTTTTTTTGTCACCTCTTCTTGAAACACCCTCGCTGCCAGCTTTTTCGTTTCTGCTTGCAGCTTGCTTTCGTTTACCTCTTTATTGAAAAAGATGTATTTGGTTGTGAGCTCATAGCGTATATCCGCAGTAAGCTGGTTTTCTACTCCTTCTTTGCGTAAACGAAGCTTGGTCTCCTCTCTCCATTTGAGAAAGGGATCGGATCGCCTTTGAATGAAAAAGACAGCCGCCACAACCAGGTTGATTGGTAATCCGGAAACGAAAAGGAGTATTTTGTAGAGCTGATTTTTCAACATCTTTTCATAGGTACGGCCAATCCGGTATCGAACGCCCATAGCGCTTGTTGTTTTCAGCTTCTCCTCTGCAATTCGCCCCGTGTTGATATATGCCATACGACAACCTCCAAATGAATTCATAAGAAAACCTCTATCAAGGCTTTCTCAAGGAGGAGCGACCGCGTCTTAGCGGAAAGTTTCCATGCGCTCCAGAATTTATCAGCTTCATGCTTAAAAATTCTTATACGTAAAAAAAGACAACAAGAAACAAACCTCGATCAGTTTGCTTCCCGTTGTCGGGTCAGCCCCATCTATTCAAGTAGGGTGCATACAGAAATTCACATAATACCTAGTTGTTTAGTATGAATTATTTGCACTTGACTCATTTTATAAAAAACATCGCCAACAGTCAATACTTAGCAAAAAAAACCGCCTTCCTCCATTTCACGGAAAAGAAGACGGTCTGGAATTACAGATGATCAAATCGGAACCAGACAACCTTATTATCGGCAATACCAAAGTTGGCCATGTACTTGCTGCCTTTGTACACGACTTCCTTTTCTCCGGCTGCATCGCCATACAGCTTTTTCATTTCGTCGCTGCTGGCGTACATCGCCAAGCCTCGATTGGTCTTTAGTACGTCTGCGTCTTCCTGTGCAACGCCACCTAGCATAATCGATTGAAGCACGCCTTTTTTCACTTTAACGATCACTTGGGTGCGATTCACAAGCAGCATGCCCATCACTGCTTCACCCGATCCCGATGCCATCTGGTCAACGGTGTAGCTCTCTCTTGATACCATGTCCATGAAATCAGCCTTGTTTGGCTTTAGCAGCTCCATCGCTTCTTTGATGTTTTGACCTACATAAATTCCGTTGATGCCATACTCCTTTTGATTCTCAGGATCAAAAGAGTCTGCCGTCCCATTCTGCGAGGAACAAGCTACCAGCATCATGACGGCTAATGCGAAAATTGCCATTATGCGAAGCATTTTTCTACTATTCATAGTGCTCACCTACTCTAGCCCGGTATATACACCGATTATCTTACCTTACCCGTCAGCTAGGAGCAAGGAGAGTCTTATTCTCGAGGGCCGCTTACCTTTTGGCGTGGGCGATTGGGAGGCTGATTGTTGCTTACGTTTTGTTTGAAGCCCTCTAAAATCTTCAACAAAGAGGCAAAAAACGGAGAGCCAAAAACCGCTACAATTCCCCAGAGCCACGTACCGACTTGCCAGGAGTTTTCCACATAGGCAGAAGCGGCACCCGTCAGGATCATGGCCGGATCCAAGCCGAGCATCCCAAATATTCCGCTCGCTGCTAAAACAGAAATAAGCAGATTGAAAAATCGTTTGTGATGCATGAGTCTCGCGGCGTGATTGTGATCTTCCCAGCAGTCGTTTCTCGCTTCATAATCCGTAGATAAAAAAGGGATGACAGACTTGCAGGCTTCTGTTACTCCTGCGGCAGCACTTGATACAGCTGTAATATAAATTAAAAATGCGATAGAAGAATCCAGAGTGACCATCCTTTCCCCTCCCCTATCATCATATATATGGAGAGACGAGGACAACTTGCTTAGAAAACATGGCTGCATTTATTCCTGGTGCGAATTTTCTAAAAAGTAACTACATCCTGTTCCCGACTAGCCTGTTTTGCTGTAACATGAGAATGGTATTCTACATAAAGGAAAGGTGGTCATTTTCCATGCAAGATCAAGCTTTCATTTGGAATCAGTACGATTTGATTCGTGGTATGACGCTGGCTACACTCGCAAGCATCGGCGAAGAAACTGCAGATATCATTCCGGAAAATTTTCACAATAACATCCGCTGGAACCTGGGACATATCCTTCTATGTCAAGATTTCCTGTTATTTGGCCCTGCCGGAGTACAGCTGCCACCAGCCTACGGTGCCTTGTTCGCTCCTGCCACCAAACCCGCCAATTGGCAAGGGGATATTCCTTCCTTGGAGACATTAGGTGCTCAATTGAAGGAACAGCCATCTCGCATCAAGGAAGCATTGCAAGATCGATTGAATGAGCCGTTGCCACAACCATTTCAATTGGGCGATAAAGGCACCATTTACACCTATGGCGAAATGCTGACTTTCACACTATTCCATGAAGGCATGCATATGGGATGTATTTCCGGATTACGCAAAGGAATCGCAGCCGGTTCCAAATAGATTAGCTCAGAACGTGGGAAACAGCTCCCGCGTTCTTTTTTTGATACCAAAGCCTTGCAAAACGGAAAACCGCCCCCAAGAAGGGAGCGGTCCTTTGTCGAGCCCAATTGCTTTTATGGGGTCCTACCGGTTATTCTCTTTAGCACTTCAACCTCCATAGTAGAGAAAAGTTATCTAAAGGAATCGGTTTTCGCCATAGCGACTTTCGTCGACTGCTTGATCATCGTTATCCACGGATCTTCGCCTCCTGCAAGGCTTTGCGCCGGTTTAACATGAATCATCGGGCTCGACAAAAATTAGTATGAACCCTTTTTATAAATATATACACCTCGCTTACAATAAATCTGCAGCGAGCTGTGCGAGTACGCTGCGCTCCCCTTTTTCCAGCCGGATATGACCGGCTAGCTTTTGGTCCTTGAACACTTCGACGACGTATGTCAACCCGTTGTTGCTTTCGTCCAAATACGGATGGTCGATCTGCTCCGGGTCGCCCATCAAGACGATTTTTGACCCGTCGCCTACTCGAGTCAAAATCGTTTTGACCTCATGCTTGGTCAGATTTTGCGCTTCATCGATGATGATGAATTGACCTGGAATGGAGCGTCCACGTATATAGGTCAAAGCCTCTACCTGCAAGCTCCCCATTCCCGCAAGTATTTTATCCAGATCGCCAGGACGCTTTGTGTTGAATAAATATTCCAAATTATCATAAATCGGTTGCATCCACGGCCGCAGCTTCTCTTCTTTTTCGCCGGGCAAATAACCGATGTCTTTTCCTAATGGAACGATAGGACGTGCCACCAGCAGTTTTTTGTATTTTTGCTGATCCTCGATTTGCAGTAAACCTGCGGCCAATGCCAGCAGGGTTTTTCCTGTTCCGGCCTTGCCCGTCATGGTGACGAGCGGAATGTCATCCCGAAGTAATAATTCTGTAGCCATGCGCTGCTGCACGTTGCGGGCTCGAATTCCCCAAATCGGATCATCATCTGACAGCAGCATCTCCAATGTCTTCCCATCATTGTCTACCTTGCCGATTGCCGATATGGACGGGTTTAACTCATCTTTTAGCACCAGAAATTGATGGGGATAAAAACGGTAACGAGGGAAACAGGAGGCTAACTGCAGTTTTCTTGTAGTGTAATACGTTTTGATGATCTCGGAAGCCACCATCATTTTTTGATACCCTGTGTAAATACTGGAATGCTCTCCGACGACTCGATCGGAAAGAAAATCCTCCGCGGAAATATTCAAGGCATCGGCTTTGACCCGCATCAATGCGTCCTTGCTGACGAGAATGACAGGACGAGGCTGCGGGGCCAAGTTCTCTTCTTCCTGCAAATTCAGGGCAACCGCCAAAATACGGTTGTCGTTCGTCATCTCTGTAAATTGCTTTTGCAGCTTGTGCAGGGAGGAGTGGTTCAGCTCTACCCGGAATAATCCGCCCGTCTCCAGCGTGATACCGGTATGCAAGTGCCCCAATTCCCGAAAGCTGTCTAAAAGCCGCGATACGTACCGAGCGTTGCGGCCAATTTCATCCATGTACCTCTTCTTGGAATCGACTTCTTCCAACACCACAGCGGGTATGACAATCTCGTTGTCAGCGAAGGAAAACATCGCCCGTGGATCTTGCAGGAGTACGTTGGTGTCCAGTACGTAGATTTTCTTCAAAATCTCGCCTCCTAATACCCATCTTATATACCCTATGCAATTTTTGGAGGGATGCTCAAATGCGGCGACGTGATGTACTAAAGTCTATGTTCGGTGTCCCACAGATAGACGGACCATTGGCAGAATGAAATTAGACAGGCAGGAACACAATACTTGTAACCCTGCCCTCCGAAGTTCAAGGAAGGCAATTTTGGGAAAGGGAGAATGCCTGTGAAACGGATTGTAATCGGCTGCCTCGGTGCTTGCTTGCTGCTAACTGCATGCATGTCGAGCAATAAACCACCGGCGAATCAGGCTGCGCCACAGCCCAACCAGCAAGCGCAACATACACAGCGCGTACAACAGACTGCCCCTGAGCCGCGATACAATCAATCTTCTCAAGCGACAGCTGATCGTCTCGTACAGCTGGCCACTCGCGTGAAAAAAGTGCATGGCGCTACCGCTGTCGTGATTGGGAAAATGGCTGTCGTCGGGATTGATGTAGATGCTCATCTCGATCGCCCAGAAGTCGGAGTGATCAAATACTCCGTTGCTGAAGCCCTCAAGGAAGATCCTCAGGGCGCAAATGCAATCGTCACCGCTGATATTGACATTGTGCAGCGTCTGAAGGAAATGTCAGCTGATATTCGCCAGGGACACCCTGTCTCCGGATTTGCTCAAGAGCTAGCGGATATTGTGGGTCGCATCATTCCGCAGCTGCCGCGCAATGTCCAAAAGAAGGAAGAGCCTACTACGAAGACAAATGAACAACGGATGAACAAGGATGGAAAAGCAACCCCGCATGGAAATGATAAGATTAACGTTAATCGTGGGACCACACCTTGATGTCTAGGGTGCTCCTGTAAGAAAACCTCTATCGAGGCTTTCTCAAGGGGGTGCGACCGCGTTTAGCGGAAAGTTTCACCGAAGTAATGCCGGGAGCGGACGCTGAGGTACCTTGTCATGCGCTCCAGAATTTATAAACCTCGTGCTTATAAATTCTTATACGTAAAAAGAAAGAGGCATTCCCCTCAGGCTAAGCCCGGGAGAATGCCTCTTTTACTTCCTCTATTTGTTTGAGCGGCGGCAGATTTTCCAATGCCTGCTTCAAATCTTCAATCAAATCATTGACGTCCTCCAAGCCGGCAGAAAGACGGATTAATCCATCGGTAATTCCACGTGCTGCCCGCTCTTCTGCTGGCATCGCCGCATGTGACATGGTCACAGGATAGGAGAGTATTGTTTCGACTGCTCCAAGGCTAACAGCCACAATCGGGAGCTTCACCCGATCAAACAATGCCTTTGCCCGCTCACGGCTCCCTACATCAAAGGAAAGCACGGCGCCATGCCCGCTGGATTGACTCGCTTGTACCTGGTGTCCAGGGTGCTCCTTCAAGCCTGTATAATAGACGTGCGTAATTTCAGGATGTGCCGCGAGCCAATTCGCCAGCTGCTCTGCTGTGTTTGTACTGACATCCAGTCGCGCCTTGAGCGTTTTCAGTCCTCGCATTACGAGCCAACAATCCTGCACACCCAGAATGGCTCCCATGCCGTTCTGGATAAAGTACAGCTGTTCTCCCAGCGCAGCATCACGAGTGACAGCCAATCCGGCGACTACGTCGCTATGTCCACCAATGAACTTGGTTGCACTGTGAATGACAACGTCAGCACCTAGCTCCAAAGGGCGCTGGTAGTATGGAGTCATGAATGTGTTGTCTACAATGACCAGGACGTCATGCTGTTTGGCAATCCGGCATACGGCTGCAATGTCTGTCACTTTCAACGTTGGATTGGAAGGTGTTTCCAGATAAATCCCTTTTGTAGTTGGTATAATCGCCGCACGGACTGCTTCTATTTGACTCGCGTCTACAAAAGTCACGGAGATGCCCATTCTCGATAATACCCTGGTTAAAAACCGAAAAGTCCCCCCGTATACATCCTCTGCCACTACCACATGGTCACCTGCTGAGAACAGCATGAATACACTGGATATCGCAGCCATCCCGGAGGCGAAAGCAAAGCCGCGTTCTCCCCCTTCCAGACCTGCAATCGCTTCTTCAAGTGCAGCTCTGGTGGGATTGCCCGAGCGCGCATAATCAAACGTTCCCGGTTGGTCCAGATCTGCCTGATGAAACGTGGACGCCTGATAAATCGGGACGGACGATGCACCCGTGATTGGATCGAAGCACGAAGTACCATGTAATACCTTGGTAGCAAAGTTCATCGTAGCGCCCCCCCTACAACAAGGCTTGCATCCAATGCTTGCGTCAGATCAGCAATCAGATCATCCGGATGCTCAATCCCTACCGACAGTCTCAATAGTCTGTCGCATACCCCCACATATTCCCGTACCTCTTGCGGAATGTCCGCGTGTGTCTGTGTCGTAGGATATGTACACAACGACTCTACCCCGCCCAAGCTCTCTGCAAAAGATACGATTCGTAAATTTTGTAAAAACAGTCCTACCTGTTCAACCGACCTTACCCGAAACGATACCATGCCACTAAACCCGCTTGCTTGACTTTTTTGCACGTCGTGACCAGGGTGTTCGGCAAGCCCCGGATAAAAGACCTCAGCAACTGCCGGGTGCTCTTTGAGCTTGGCTGCTACAGCAAACGCATTTGCTTCATGCCGCTCCATGCGCAGAGCAAGTGTCTTTATTCCGCGAACCAAAAGCCAGCTATCTTGTGGTCCGAGCACAGCTCCAATGGAATTATGCAAAAACCTCATCTTTTCAGATAACTCCGCTCCCTTTGTTACAATTAACCCTGCAAGAACATCATTATGTCCTCCCAAGTATTTCGTTGCACTATGAAGCACGATATCCGCTCCCAATTCGAGTGGGCGTTGACAATAGGGTGTCATGAATGTATTGTCTACAATCGTCATCAGCTCGTGATTCTTTGCCAGCTGTACTACTTCTCGAATATTTGTTATCTGCATCAATGGATTTGTAGGCGTCTCTACAAAAATGGCTTTTGTTTCCGGACGAATCGCATCCGCTACTTTTTGGATGTCTCGCAAATCTACATACGTAAATGTCAGCCCATACCGTGAGAGCAGCTGCTCAAACAAGCGATAGGTTCCGCCGTACAAATCGAGCGATACGATCAGGTGGTCACCTTGGGAAAACAAGCCCATAACGGTATGAACAGCAGCCATTCCAGATGCACACGCGAAGCCGGCATCACCTGCTTCTGCTTCGGCAATCGTTTCCTCCAAAACAGAGCGGGTTGGATTGGCTGTACGGGTATAATCGTATCCGGTACTCTGTCCCAAGGATGGATGGCGATAAGCGGTAGCATAATATACCGGGAAGTTCACCGCCCCAGTCATTTCATCTTTTCCTACGCCTGCCTGAACTAATTTTGTCTCCAAATGCATCTAATTTCTCTCCCTCCAATGGTGTTCGAGGGGCATGAAAAAAGCCCCCTTTCCTCTGAAAGAAGGCTTTGATTACGTTTCCGTAAGCAAGACCTTCTCATCTTTCAGAGTTTGAATAACTCTGCAGGAATTAGCACCATTATCTCCCTGTATCATGAATACAGGTGATTGGTTGCCGGGCATCATCGGGCCAGTCCCTCCGCCGCTCTGGATAAGAAGATTGCTATTCAATTTGATTGCTTAATACTAACGGATAGTCCGCTTTGTTGTCAACAAGATTTTCCACAAGGTTTTTTCATACTTACTTTGCGTTTTTAAGAGCCGTCATCACTTGGTTATCCAGCTTTGCCGCCGCATTTTTATCGTACGTTTTTTCATATTGGGGTTCAACGGAAATACGGGAACCATAAAACATGATGTCTCGAATCGTTTCAATCGTGATCTCAACCATCGCAAGCTTGAGGGGAACCTCTTCTAAACGCTCTGTTTTGAGAACAGCTTTTCCGTTAATCGCAAACGAAGATCCTGCCCCGATCAGATGGAGTACCACTTGTGGTTCCTTCGCAATGTTTATCAATATGCGCGAACGATTGTCCACAGCAAAACGGATCGACTCGACATTCGGCGCATAGGTCCAAGACAAGGAGCTGAGCGACGGTGCACCCGATTCATGGTCAATTGTACCCAAAGTAATGAAACGCTCCTGTTGCAAGAGCGCAAATAATTCTTCAGACAATGATCGGGAAACAGTTTCAGCCATTCCGATCCCTCCTTGTAAAGTTTTGTATACCTATTGTACCTCCCTGCATGAGGATAGGCAAACGTTACCTCGGTCCCTTGATTCTAGCAGGACATTTCCCTTAAACTGGTAGAAACCTAAGTCCCATTACGGATAAGGAGGTTTTTCGTATGTCACCTACAGACCGCATGCTAGCGCAAATTGATCAGATGCTACGAGAGCTACACGAAGTTCGCGAATTGAATGAACGGATGCATAAAATAGCCATGTTTTTAGAAGATATCCGATTGGCTGATGTCATACAAAACTATACAGCCCCGCGCAAGCTGCTCTGGATTAATTTCCTCGCAGGTCTTGCCCGGGGTCTTGGTTTAACTATCGGAACAGCCATTGTTCTCACGCTTCTTGGCTCACTGTTGACACAATTTCTTTCTGTCCCGATCATCGGTGATTTTATTCGACAGCTGGTTGAATATGTTCAAT
Source organism: Brevibacillus sp. SIMBA_040 (assembly GCF_046535075.1). Lineage (NCBI taxonomy): Bacteria > Bacillati > Bacillota > Bacilli > Caryophanales > Paenibacillaceae > Brevibacillus > Brevibacillus sp. SIMBA_040. The sequence goes on along the minus strand of NZ_JAWRXI010000005.1, from coordinate 137,880 downwards.
CCTATCAAAAGCCGTAAGAAAACCTCTATCGAGGCTTCCTCAATGAGGAGTGACCGCGTTTAGCGGAAAGTCTCCATGCGTTCCGGAATTTATAAGCGTCATATAAATTCCTTATTTGTCACGATCCTTATCGTCATCGTCATCGTTATCGTTCCAGTCCTGGCCATGCTTCTTCCAATATCCATACGCATTTCCATTGGGAGGATTATCTTTTTGCTTCCCTTTTTCCTTTTTGTCTTTTTTGTCCTTTTTATCTTTGTCATCATCGTCGTTATCATCATCATGATCGCCCGGCTTGACGACTACTTTTGTACTATGGAAAATGTCTGCCTGCTTCACAAGCTTGTCATCCTGATACAATTCAAAATGAATTGTTTTTGCACTGTAGGAGCGATTTTTGAATGACAGCTCGATATCAAATTCCCCTTTGTCATTCGGCTTGACTTCCTGCTTCTTTCCGTCTGGAGCGATCACGATTAATTTTGTTTTCCCTTTTTTGGACCAGCCTGCTACAGCGCCTTTGATCTGTACCTTATCATATTTCGGGTTAATAACAGCTGTTCCTGTGATTGTATAAGCTTTTGCTTCTTCTTTCACAGGAGCATTCACGATCTCTACATCTACAGATGCTGAGTCGATTTTTTTGCCGTCCTTGTAAAGCTCGACAAGCGCTTGGCTAGGTCCTGCCTTTACATCCTTCAACGTCACGGAGAAGCTGCCAACACCATCCCACAGCTTCTTGACGTTTGCTTCTTTTTTCTCACCGTTGTAAGTCACATAGGCTTTGTCTGCACCTTGCTTCACTACACCCTTAACCTTCAGCTCTTCTTTTTTCGCATCGAGTACTGAAACGGTATGGATAATCATGTCTGCTTCTTCGACAGCCTGCGGGATAAGCTCTACCTTTTCACTGTCAACGAGCGCCTTGCCCTCATAGGCATTGATCGTCACGTACGTTTTCGTAACCGTGTCTAATGCTGCAAAGGTAACGGTAAAGGAGTGCTCGCTTGTAGGTACGACGTCGATGGTACCTCCGTCCGGCTTGGTAACTACTACCTTGGTTACCTCTGGCGTCACAATTCCTCTAATATATACCTTGTTATCTTTTGTCTGGGCGCTTACACTGACAATTTCCTCTTTGGATTCAGCCAATCGCACTTCCAGCCAAATATCGCTGTAGTATTGGTTGTAAATGCGCTCCCATTCTTCCTTGTTTTCTTCCATATACGTTTGCAGCTTTGTATTCAGATGAATGCTGTCCACAATGATATACAGATGGTCTGCCTGGTTTTTCAGGAGCATGTTCAGAGTGGTCGGATCGTTCTGTGCCAATTCTTTCAGATTGTAGCGCGTCACTTGCTTGCCTTCGTCGTTCATAACGACCTTGGTGGCGCTTGGCGAAGCAATTGAGCTTGCATTTGCCAAAAATGGTGTAACCCCACCGATAATGGTCGCCGCAGCTACAACTGCTAAAACAGGCTTGGTCATATACTTTTTCATTGGTGAATCCCCCTTCTATACTGCCAATATCATTTTGCTGCTTTGGGCACAGTTACTGACGCCAGAGGGTTGGAAAAAGTTGCATTGGTAGATAAAACAAGACTTAGTACCTACAGAAAAAAGCTCCTCTCAGTATAATTTGAGCAGCTTGGCTCAATACTGGAGGAGCTTTTCTTTGAACTTATTGATTAAACCTTGGTTCGCTTTCGATAGTCATTAGTAAGGATTCTACCATTTCCGCGGGGTATCGACTTTCCCAGGGCCCCGACTCTGCTAGACCGAACAATACATACCAGCCGCCCTCTTTTTTATATCCGAGCTCACGGCACAAGTGATCCTCTTGGAGCAGTTGGTGAAAAAAAGCAGCCGTAGAAAGTGCAGACTGATCTGTCGGTCTGGCGTCTGCAACCACTTGGATTTGCAGCCAATTAATCAGGGCGTCTTCCCGTTTCATGTGAATGCCTCACTTTCTTTGGGGTTGCTCTGGCTTGATTCGGAGCTTGACAATGACCAGAATCGCGATTGCTACCAACATTGCACTCTTCACTGGTAGCTGTACGTCCAAAATAGCGAAAATAAGTGCTCCTGCAAACAAGAGAACATACAGTAAAATCGTCTTGAGGATCGGCATCCGAATCCGAGTAGCGAAACCCAAATAGTAAACAAGAATTAATTGAACAAACAAGATCCATGCCCGATTGTGATCAGCCCAGAGTCGAAAGCTGTCAAAAGCAGACAACTGATCTGGATTTGCTGGTACATATGTAGAAGCAAGTTGTACCCAGTCCATAATATCCCCTTTCTGTTGAGCACACGACTCATCTTTGCTTACACAAGCCGCGTAAATATTCCACCAGAGCACCCAAGGCGGGATAGTCAAAAGGGCCTGTCCACTCCCCTTCTTCGTCCCGTTCACTATATACATGACAAAATGTATAGATCTTCCAGAATGAAGCGAATAGTCACTTTCTGAAGAGACAGTCGCTCTCCATGCAACCGCCTATCGGACCTGACTTCCAGTCCTTTTGCGACACTTCTGTTGGTGCCCGGTGCAGCATATCAATATCTACCATTTTACTTTATCAGGTGGCCGTTGCCCTGTCAAAATTGGAAAGTGTACGATCAGCGACACTTGCAGGCTGGCACGTCGAAAGTTGGACATGTTATGATGATGTCACTTACAGAAAAAGGTGGGAACCAAATGAGCCTGTACGATATTTCCGTGAAAACTATTTCCGGAGAAGAAAAAACATTGGCAGACTATAAAGGGAAAGTGCTCCTCATCGTAAATACGGCGAGCCAATGCGGATTGACCCCTCAATACAAAGGCTTGCAGGAATTGCATGAGCGTTTCCATGATAAGGGTCTTGTCGTACTTGGCTTCCCTTGCAACCAATTTGCTGGCCAAGAACCTGGCACCGCGGAAGAAATCGTCGCTTTTTGTAATCGAAACTACGGGGTTACTTTCCCACTCTTTGCGAAAATTGACGTAAACGGACCAAATACTCACCCTCTGTATCAATTCCTCAAATCAAACGTACCTGACGGAGAAAATGAAGACATTGAATGGAACTTCGCTAAATTCCTCGTCGATCAAAACGGGAAGGTTGCAAAGCGGATCGGCGCTCGCGTCCAGCCCGAGGAAATCGTGGCTAATATCGAAGCCCTTCTCTAAGTTTAGACGCCGTTTCGTTATTTGTAAGCAAAAAGCCGCACAGTCCCTCTTCAGGATGTGCGGCTTTTTCATATACCTTGCAAGCATTATGCTTGTGGCTGTGCTTCCCAGCGTCTTTGCTTTTCATAGCGCTCGCGGTCTGATTTGTTCAGATGCTTTTTGCGCAGACGAACGGACAGAGGAGTTACTTCACACAGCTCGTCATCATTCAAGTACTCCAACGCTTCTTCCAGCGTCAGGAGACGTGGGGTTTTCATCTTAACCGTTTCATCCTTCGTTGCAGAACGTACGTTGGTTGCATGCTTTTCTTTACATACGTTTACAGTCAGGTCATTATCGCGGTTGTGCTCCCCAACGATCATACCTTCATATACCTCAGTACCTGCCTGGATAAACATGATTCCACGGTCTTCCACGGACATCAGGCCGTATGTGGTTGCCGTACCGGATTCATGGGAAATCAGAACACCTGCGTGACGACCTCCGACTGGCCCTTGGACCAGTGGGCGGTAGCTGTCAAACGAGTGGTTCAAAATGCCGTATCCGCGTGTAATGGTCAAGAATTCAGTACGGTAGCCAATCAAGCCGCGGGATGGAATGATAAATTCCAAACGAACTTGTCCAAAACCGTTATTGATCATGTTTACCATTTCCGCTTTGCGTTGTCCCAATGTTTCCATGACAGGACCTGTATATTCTTCTGGAACGTCAATCACCAAAAACTCGGCCGGTTCCATTTTTTGTCCGTCGATGAGACGTACGATTACTTCTGGCTTGGATACTCCGAGCTCAAAACCTTCACGGCGCATATTTTCCACCAGGATGGACAGATGCAATTCGCCGCGTCCAGATACAACAAATGCATCTGGTGAATCGGTTTCTTCCACACGAAGAGATACATCCGTCTCAAGTTCAGCCATCAGGCGATCGCGCAGCTTGCGGGAAGTAACATGCTTACCTTCGCGACCGGCAAACGGGCTGTTGTTGACCAAAAATGTCATTTGCAGGGTAGGCTCATCGATTTTGAGGAGCGGCAATGGATCTGGATGATCCACATGACAAACCGTTTCCCCTACGTTAATATCAGCCAAACCGGCAATCGCTACGATGTCTCCAGCTTTTGCTGTTTTTTGTTCAACACGCTGCAAGCCAGAAAAACCGAACAGCTTTTGAATGCGCATTTTCTTTACTTCACCATCGCGAGTGGTAACGGAAACCATTTCGTTCAGGTTCATCGTTCCACGATAAATACGACCAATACCGATACGACCCAAGAAGTCGTTGTAATCAAGCATGGTTACTTGCATTTGAAGGGGAGCATTTTCATCTGCGTCAGGTGCAGGCATGTGTTCAATAATGGTATCAAAAAGTGGGCGCAGATCGCCTTCCAGCTTGTCTGGCTCCATACCAGCGATCCCTTGCAGTCCAGAAGCATATACAATTGGGAATTCCAGTTGATCTTCTGTTGCGTCCAGGTCAATGAACAAATCGTATACTTCGTTGATTACTTCTTGTGGGCGGGCATTTTCGCGGTCTACTTTGTTCACTACAACGATTGGGGTTACTTTTGCTTCCAAAGCTTTTTTCAAAACGAAACGGGTTTGTGGCATACAGCCTTCAAATGCATCGACAATCAGCAGAACGCCGTCCACCATGCTCATGATTCGCTCAACTTCTCCACCGAAGTCCGCATGACCAGGTGTATCTAAAATGTTAATTGTAAACTCTTTGTATTTTACCGACGTGGTTTTAGCCAAGATGGTAATTCCGCGTTCGCGTTCCAGGTCATTGGAGTCCATCATTCTCTCCTCTACCTGCTGGTTGCTGCGGAACGTGCCCGATTGAATCAAAAGTTTGTCAACCAATGTTGTTTTCCCGTGGTCAACGTGGGCAATAATGGCGATGTTGCGTATGTCAAGACGCTTCATGTGAACCTCCTAGTTTAAGCATACCATTCATATTAACAGGTCGTGAAACTTGGCACAATGGGTAGTTTTTACGGCAGCCACTTCCAGAGTAGTGTGACGCAATTTCATCATACTAAGTGATGGAGGTGTCTACCCATGAAATTGAACGGGCTTATTTGCTTTGCTGGTCTTATTGCCGTTTCTACAACCATGGCTGGGTGTGCAGTGCCCCATACACAAAATGCAGCTTATCCGAATTCACCTGCCACTCCACAGCCCCACGCACTCGGTTTAAATCCCGCCGCAAAAGGAATCAATGCCCATAACTATCAAAATGGGTATACGTCCAATGGATTTAATCAAAACTTGACCGAGCAGCTAACGAAAGCCGCTGATGACGTACCAGGCGTGGATCGAGCAACGGTAGCAGTGAGTGGGACAGATGCTGTTATCGGCATTCGTGTTCGTTCGAATTTGGGTGAACCTCAAGCTCGCGTAATTGAGCAGCAGGTGCACGCAGCGGCTCGCTCCGTAGCACCAACCTACAATATCCGTGTAAGCTCGGATTTTAATATGTTCAACCGAATACGCGCGATCAATGCAGACATCTATCACGAATCCACAAACCGCCTTCATAACGTTTACATGGATTCGAACGCTACCAATAAAGTAACGAATACTTCCACGGAGTTTCGTGAGCTGCTTCACGACATGGGGACTATTGGCCTTACCCCAACCCGTTAATCAAGGGGGAGCTTGTAAACTTGTGCGATGCCCCACGTAAAAGAGGTGCGGACTCTATCCGCACCTCTTGAATACTTACATTTGTTACTTACTTGCCAATTCAGCCACTTTGATTTCTGGCTCAACTACTTGCAGTTCACCTGTGCCGCGAACCAGTTTCTTCGCGTAGGTTTTCTCCGGCTTCAGCACGGATACCAAATAGTCAATGGCAACTTGCGGGTCAACCGTCTCACCACACGTGTAGCAATCCAGAGCTGCGAATCCACGCTCAGGATACGTGTGAATGGACAGGTGGCTTTCCGAGAGAAGAACCAGTACGGTAGCACCCTGAGGAGAAAACTGCTTTGCTTGTACGCTTAATACTGTAGCACCACATGCCTCAGCAGCTTCAATCATTTCCTTTTTCAAAAACTCTGCGTCGTTCAACAAGTCAAACTGAACTCCCCATGTGTCAACAGCAACGTGTCTTCCGAAAGTCGAATATTCCATCTTTCGGTTCCCCCTTCCTAACGAGTGTAATGTTAAACATCGCTAGGACCTGCGTCATTCACTAACGGGGGCGGTTTCCCTCTTGTTATCCACCCTTTAAAGTGAATCCTGGTTCCTAATCCTGTTTCCAACGAAAACAACCATACCATGCATTGGCCTAGTTTGACAATACTTTTTTCCAAGAATATCGTACAAATAAAAAAATGGGCTGCTTTCGCACCCATTTTCTCTCGTTTTACACTTCTAATTCAAATAGACGCTGCGATAGAGTAGCCAGTCTAGCATCGATTGCCGACAGCTTTTCAGGGGCCGATTGCTTTGCCCAGTTCCGCAAATCCAGCCAACGATCTGTTTCCAGACGAAGAGACTCTATTTCCTGTTCGCTTCCCACTTGCTGGAATAGCGATTCCAATTCATTGGTTATACTAGGCGAGGAGTTCTCAAAAATGGATGTTTCCTCGTCACCGGAGAGTTCTTGAATACTTACGACAGACCCTTGATCGTAATGATACACGACCGTAAATCCATCATAAATCCGATGGACAATACCATAGCCCCGGAACGTTTTCATTGCTTTACGCATTGCATTTGCCAGCTGTCGATCCCGGATGAGATAAGAGCTGTCACACGAGAAGCGATTTCCGACACGCAAGAAACTCAACTGAATTTCTCCGTTCTTATCGGTCAGAATAACGTCACGGTCACCATTGTCACATACTTTTACATCGACTGAAATGTGTTCGTTGGTGAAGAGCGAGACGAATTGGTTCAGCTCTTCTTCATTCACCGTAAAATAGGCCTTGGCGTAATTGGTTGCTAAACGCTGTGCCATAAATATCTCCTCAATTCTTTTGGTTTGCATTGGCCAAACTTGACCGAACAATGATCCAATTGAGAGGAGATACGCTAAGTGTCAACGAACGAACGCTGTAGAACCTGGCCTTGCCCCGGGAATCGATAATCGATTTGGGTAATGAAGGCGGATCACCTACTTTTTGTATTTAACGAAAAAACCTTCCTTGACACTTCTTATTATACATCAAACGCACCCAAAAGTCTTGAGTAAAAAGCAGATGAATTCTCGCAAAAAGGCTCAATATCGGGTTTTAACCGCTTGGAGGAGGAAAGAACTCTCTCATTCATACATATGCTTGCGATTTCAAAGAAATTCACTGCTATTTAGGCACCAACCTGTTGATTCATCGCTTTGCGAATCGCAGCCTGCTCTTCTTCTGACAAGTGATACGCAGAAGTACCTGCTTCTAGCGGCTTTGCGTATACGCGTGATTCTTCTCGTCCAAAAATGCTTGTAATGACGACTCCGTTTTGAGCATCATCTACGATTGCCAGAGAGAAGCTCAAATCACTTCCGACGTCACCAAAAGCATTGTAACGGATAACAGCGACCTTCCCACACTGTGCCGCGATTCGTTGTGAAAGACGATTCACAATAAATTGCTGGTCATTTTGAAACTTTTTCACTTCATCGACTTGGTCAAGCAATCGATGCATCCCTTCCTCCAGATTTGCACCGCCCGCTCCTGTCATAAAACGGTTGATGGATTTGCGCAGCCGGCTAATCCGAAGCGACTGCATGATGCATACGAGGAGCAAGACCACATTTAAAGCGATGACAGCCAAAAGTAGAATCCCCACATTGGAGATTTCTGATAGGAATGGTTCCAAAACATTTTCTTCCTTTCTGTTACTTGGGTACATAGTCACTTCAATCCTTTTATATTGTACCTTGGTCACGTCGCCCATTCAAACATAGTCTTTTCCCAAACCAAAAAAAGCGACACCCTCATGTACGAGATGTCGCTTTTTTCATTCCGTATGCCTATGTGCTAAGCTCATCGTCCTTTGGTTATCCTCCAGTCTACCTTACGCTTCCAGGAGCAGCATTTCTCGGCGGAGCTGTTTTAAGCGTTCTTTGGATTGTTTCATTTGCGTATTATCTTCTGCTTGCATCGCATCGTACAAGGTAGCCAGCTCATAGTCCAGTTCCAGACGCAAAACAGGAATACGCTCTTCCAAATCACGGCGTTTCAAAGCGGCAATTACCTGATCCATAGTCACGTTAAAGGATTTTTCGTAGATCACTTTTTTCTCAGCTCCTTTTATTTCCACTATTCTGACGGCTTCTCCGTACCGGATATGCTTCAGTTGGACCCTGTCATCAAAGATTGTTCTAATGATGGCATGCCCCTGGGCTTGCAGAACAAACTTCTCCAACACTTGGGCCACACGTTTGTCATAGACAGGAATACCTGCCAAATGCAACTTGTAGGAACCATTCACTCGCTGCATTTTCCAAGCGGACTTACCATCTGTGGTGTTCACGAGGAGGTGAAACTGCTCGGGAGACTCCTTCCACTTGACGCTCACCCCTGCTTCCACCAGGGCCTGCAACATCGCATGCAACGTCTTGCGGTCAAACCATACGGCCAGATTGAAATACTCCAACTCAGTGCCGAGATTCATCAAGGCTCCTCCCTTTAACAGAATACTCAGTTATCATTATCGCTGTAAGGGAGTGAGTGGTATATCATATTATTCAGGCGAAGGTTTTGCTATTCATATCCCGGCATGTATTTTTTTCCTACGTGGTATGATATCATATGGAGGATTCCAAGCTCCCTTGACAGGGACTTTCGCCCATTTCTTCCCTTTGGCGCGATGATGTCTTAAAAAGAGGTGTTCGTTTCATGTCAGCGTTCCGTGGTTTCACGCAAGAAGATTTCGACGTTTTTACCATCGAAGGATTAGATCAACGCATGGATGCAATCAAATCCATCATTCGCCCTAAACTGGAGGCACTCGGCCAACATTTTGCTCCCCTACTTTCCGTGTCTTGCGAAAACGAGATGTTTTACCACGTGGCCAAACATGCTCGTCGCACAGTCAATCCTCCTGCTGATACATGGGTTGCCTGGGCCGCTGATAAGCGGGGATACAAAAAGCATCCGCACTTTCAGATCGGTTTGTGGGGCACTCACCTGTTCGTATGGTACGCAGTGATTTATGAAGCACCCGCAAAGGCAGACATCAGCCATGCAATGAAGAAGCAGCTGGATGACATTTTGGCTCTGGTTCCGAATTATTTTCACTGGTCTCCTGACCATACCCAGCCTGCCAGCACATCTTCGCAAGAGTTAGGCAAAGAAGGCGTTTTGAAGCTGGTAAATCGACTGGGTGATGTGAAAAAAGCGGAGCTCTTGTGCGGAATAACGATTGACTCAGGTGACCCGATACTGACTGACGGGGATGCACTCTTGACCCGACTGGAAGAAACCTTTGCCGTCTTGACCAAGCTGTACAACCTTAGCAACTCCGGTACATATTTCGCCTCCCGATAGGTTTTTTGCAAACCTCTATCGAGGCTAATTCACACAGTAGCTATCTATACGTTAAGATATATGCAAAAGAACAGGTCCGCTTTCTAACGAAAAGCGTCAGCCTGTTCTTTTGTTTTTGATAACGATGGCCGTGCAGGGAACCCTATCCCGTAAACAAGCAATGCTATCGTTTTTGGTACTGCTCGATGCGGCCCCACGTATCGCTTAAATCAGTGAACATGCGCGTGAATAGCTCTTGTACAGAAGGAACATCTTGAATCAGGCCTATGACTTGACCAGCCCAGCCAAATCCTTTTTGTTCATCTCCGTCATAAATAAAGGTGCGGTTATTTTCTCCGCTGATGAACGGCTTTAATTGCTCATAGCCAGCGCCTTCTTGCTCAAGCTGGAGAATATGATCGGATCCAGGAGTCCGAACGACTCGTGCTGGCGCCCCCAAGGTTTTCTTGATAACCGCTGTGTCCTGCTCCGTTCCTTTTAGAATGGCTTCTTTATAAGCTGCATGGGCGTGTACACATTCTTTGGTGGCAATAAATCGTGTTCCCATCTCCACACCTTCAGCTCCCAGAGCGAAAGCAGCGAGTATTCCTCGTCCATCCCCAATACCGCCGCTTGCCAGTACCGGAATTTTTACCGAGTCGACTACGCGAGGGATCAGCACAAACGTCCCGATGTCATCCCGTCCCAGGTGGCCGCCACCTTCTTGTCCCACCGCCATGACAGCATCCGCGCCAATCGCTTCTGCTTTTTGGGCTTGGCGAACGGAGGCGACCAGCACCAGCTTTTTCACATCGTGTCCATCCAACCTCCGGATCAGCGGCTCAGGATTGCCTCCGGTAACAGAGATTGCTCTCACGCCTTCTTCAATGGCGACATCAAGCAATTCTTCATACGGACGATTATATTGACCAATAGCAAAATTCACTCCGAATGGCTTGTCAGTCATGAGTCGAACCTTGCGAATTTCTTCCCTTAGTGCATCTGCGGACGGCAAAGACATCGCTGTAATTTGTCCGAGCCCCCCAGCATTTGACACCGCGGCAGCCAAATCTGCATATGCTAGATAGGCTAATCCCCCTTGAACAACTGGATAGTCAATCTGAAGCAGTTCAGTTACTCTTGTTTTCATCCTTAATCACCTCATTTTTGTAAAGCTTCTCGTCCGTGTTCCCAAACTCCTGCTGTTAACAGCAATATTGAATAAAAATTCGCTTGCTTTCCCCCCCTATTTTGCTATACTCAATTTGTTTGTTTTTTCCCTATTTATTCTGGATTAGTAAAGCGAGGCGATCGTAAGTGAGACAAATGAAAACTCCTTTGTTCAGCGGGTTGTTGGAGCACGCCAACCGGAACCCGATTCAATTTCACATTCCGGGCCATAAGAAGGGTATGGGTATGCATCCGGCATTTCGCGAGTTCATCGGGGAGAACGCTCTCTCGATAGACCTCATTAACATTGCGCCTCTGGATGACCTGCATCACCCGAAGGCGATGATCAAGGAAGCCCAAGTTTTAGCCGCCGAGGCTTTCGGCGCTGACCATACATTTTTTTCAGTGCAAGGGACGAGTGGTGCCATCATGGCTATGATTATGGCAACCTGCAGCCCTGGCGACAAAATTATCGTGCCACGAAACGTGCATAAATCTATCATGTCCGCCATTATTTTTGCAGGCGCCGTTCCTATTTTTATCCACCCAGCGATGGACGAGCGCTTAGGTATCTCTCATGGGATTACAGTGAAAGCCGTGCAAAAAGCACTGGAAACCCATCCTGATGCCGCTGCCCTATTAGTAATCAATCCGACCTATTTCGGGATCGCAGGCGACCTGCGCGAGATCGTACGTACAGCGCATAACTACGAGATTCCGGTACTGGTGGATGAAGCTCACGGTGTTCACATTCATTTCCATGAGGAATTGCCTATATCCGCAATGCAAGCAGGTGCAGATATGGCAGCAACCAGTGTACACAAGCTGGGCGGCTCCCTGACGCAAACCTCCATCTTGAACGTTCGTGAAGGTTTAGTGGATGTCGATCGTGTAAAGACTGTCATGAGCATGCTGACTACGACCTCGACCTCCTACATCTTCCTGGCATCATTGGATATGGCACGCCAGCATTTGGCGCTGAACGGACATCTGCTCGCGCAGCAAGCCATGCAGCTGGCAAACAAGGCACGAGACATGATCAATGAGATTCCACGCATCCACTGCGTTGGCAAAGAAATTTTGGGAACACCTGCTACATTTGCGATGGACCCGACCAAGCTTTTGATTCACGTACGTGACCTTGGCATTACCGGATGGGAAGTCGAAAATTGGCTTCGCGATAAGTACAATATCGAAGTGGAAATGAGCGATCTTTATAATATCCTCTGCTTCATCACAGCAGGCGACACCGAAGAGTCCATCAGAACCTTGGTCAATGCGCTACGTGAGCTGTCTGTTGAATTTGCCCACGCACAAGCTGAAGACAAACCAACCATTTCACTGCCAAACATTCCGATGCTCTCCACCACACCACGCAATGCTTTTTATTCGGAGACAGAAACGATTCCTCTCGTGGAAGCAGCAGGTCGAGTCATTACGGAATTTATCATGGTATACCCTCCAGGAATCCCGATCTTTTTGCCTGGTGAAGTCATTACAGAAGAAAACATTGCCTACATTCTCGAAAATATTCGAGTCGGCTTGCCAGTCCAAGGTCCTGAGGATGAGACATTAAAAACGATTAAAGTAGTAAAAAGACAAACCGCTATTTCGGGATAATTCAATAGGAAGCAAAAGAAAGCTGCTGCCTCTTCACACGAGACAGCAGCTTTCTTGCTTTCTGCTAAAACGGGGTCGTACTTCCATGCGTAGACCTCGATAGAGGTTTCATATAAGATGGAATTTAGGAAATAATAGGAAGGGTGCTAACGTTATGCCAGATTGGTCGTACCAAACGTTATTTCGACCACTTCTCTTTCTCTTGCCTGCCAAACAGGCACGCAGCCTGACACTGTCCTCCATCGGCATGTTGGGCAAAATTCCTGGCGGTTCGCTCATCATCGAGATCATGGGTCATATGAAGCCTCCTGCTTCGTTGTCTCGTCCTCTTGCTAAACTTTCGCTAACCAGCCCTGTAGGACTGGGGGCCGGCTTGGATACAGATTTGAAAGCAACAGAGGCACTCTCCCGCTTTGGCTTTGGCTACATCGAAATAGGCCCTGTCACGCTCCAGCCCTGCTCAAATCCTGAAGTGGTATGGCGAGCTGCAGACAGGAAAGCGATTTATTATTCCGAAACAGTGGCCAATCCAGGAATGGACAAATATGTGGAACGGTTACAGAAAATGCAGCAGCTCGATGTTCCTATTGGAGCCAGACTCGGCTTCCCCCAAGATGCAAGTCTTCAGAATGCTACAGCCGAACGTACTGAATTGATTGAGCGATTGGAGCCTTACTGCTCTTTTTTTACACTCGATACGTTTTCACACGATAATCAGCCTCACGAGGACCTTGACGGCTGGCACCAGCATCTTGCCACTTTGAGAGGAGTGACCGATCATCCGTTTCTGCTTGTCATTCCACCTGACTTGCCAGAGCAAGAAGCGTTAAGACTACTGACCATAGCACACACAGTTGGCTTGGACGGTCTCGTCATAGCAGGTGGCGTCAAGCATCAGATCGAAAGCGTGCATCAAGATAATACTCGCCTGACAGGTGCCCCTTCTTTTGAACACGCCCTACAAATGTGCAGAATAATACGGTCTAAATGGCCAGATGCCACGATCGTAGGTTCAGGAGGTATACAACAGCCTGCAGATGCCCTCGCCTTTTTAGACGCAGGAGCAGATGTTGTTCAATTGCATAGCGGATTGGTTTATTCAGGTCCCGGCTTACCGAAACGAATTAACGAGGCGATTTGGCAAGCAAGCTGTGCTCAGACAGCTCCTGACTGGATGTCTTGTGTCCCTCCCACTCACACAAAGCACTTGCTCTTCCCCGCCTGGGTTTGGGGGATTTTACTTGGAATCGGCATGCTGATTGGCGGCGGGCTGGCCTGGTGGATTGCTGCAACCAACGTGATGCTGCCTTATGACGAACGTTTTTTAGGGGTACGCGCCACAGAATTAGAACTGGTAAACGCCCAGCTCCTTTCATTTATGTCTCACGATCGGATCAGCCTTGCTGGCACTATGCTCTCCATCGGCGTGATTTACTTCCAGCTGTCACGTCACGGCTTGAAAAATGGCCTGCATTGGGCGCGCACTGTTTTACTCGCTTCTGGAGCAGTCGGATTTGCCAGCTTCTTTTTGTTTGTTGGCTATGGTTACTTTGACTACTTGCATGCTATTTTGGCCCTGGTGCTGTTTCCACTGTTTCTGCTGGCGATACGTGAGCCCGTAAACAATCAGCTACTCCCTCTCCCAATCGATCTGACCAATAATCGCGACTGGAAGAATGCCTTATGGGGGCAGCTCCTTTTTGTCATTATAGGATGTGGGTTAACTGGTGCAGGCATCATCATATCGATTATTGGCGTGACAGGCGTGTTTGTCCCGTCAGATCTGGTCTTCCTCTGTGCTTCTGCTGAAGCGTTGCAAGCCTATAATGATCGCTTGATTCCGCTGATCGCCCATGATCGGGCGGGATTTGGCGGTGCACTCGTATCTGATGGCATTGCTGTCCTCCTGATTAGCCTCTGGGGCTTTCGACGAGGAGCGAGCTGGGTATGGTGGACATTGCTGCTCGCCGGGATTCCTGGGTTTGTGTCCGGGATCGGTATTCATTTTGCTGTTGGATATGTAGATTTTCTGCATCTGTTTCCTGCTTATGTCGCAGCTTTGCTGTTTTTGACTGGGCTGGTATTGACGCGACCATTTTTATGCACAAAAAAAGTTTAGCAGATCGCCACGAAAAAAGCAGACAGATGGATCATCCATCGTCTGCCTTTTTCCTACTTCTTAATACGGATCACGATTTCTTCAAACGGAACCTGTCGGAAGTATTTTAGTAGTTTACTAGAGTCATCAAGCGCTTCATCTAAGGAAATCGCTACCTCGCCGCTCGTGTTCGCATAAAATACATAAAAGAAATTCTCAAAAGGAACTCCCTTTATCTTCTGGGCCAACGTTCCATCATCCAGTAAATCTGAAAAATTATACTCTTTGGTTTCACCAGGATTTGTTGGCTCTTCTGGTTCGTTGTCATCGTCATCATCGCGCGGACTCGCAATTGCCATTGTAAATACTTGTGGTGTATCATCTCGGTCATCAATCCAGACGACTCGGTTGCCACCTATACGCACTTCGGATGCCTCTGCTTTATCACTCCATGAGAGATCAACGTAGGATCCACTTTCAGCATCATACAATTCATAATAAAAATCTTTGGAATTACGTGATAAACGATTGTCCTTGAACAAAACCATATTATGAGAGACCTGTGGATTTTTTTGATCTAACTCTGTATATCTTGTCAGAGTATCAATCTTTCCACGCTTGATATTGTAATAGTACAAATCCCAGCTCGGATTTGAACCATTAGTATATTCACTCCAAACGACGATATTATCTCCAAGCTTTGCTTCTTCTATTTGAACATTTTTACGAATATCGGATACTCTGTCTCTGTCAATTTCATACAAACTGATCGTTGCTTTATTTCTACTTTGTTCAATTACCCAAGAAGCGTAGTTATCATAAATATCAATACTAAGCGGATCATTTTTTAAAGTGATCAAATTAGTATGCTTTCCGGTTGAAAGATCGGTCAGCATAAGCTCCATTCTTCTACCTTCATTGAGCCAGAGCAAATGTTTACCATCCAATTCATACATTTCTTTATTTGGTTCTAGTTTTTCATCTTGGTCAGTCAGCTGTTTTTCTACACCCTTGCGAATATCATAAGAAACGAGGGCTTTGGCGTAATTGTCATACCAAACGACGTATCGCCCACTCACAAGCGGTCGAATCGGATCTGCCTTCGCTTTACTAATGACTTTACTCGTTAATTTTTCCGTATCAAACAGTACCACGGAATTCGACTTTTTGGACTCGGATAAATACACCACGTAGCGGTCATCGCCGTCTGGGGAGCTGGGTTCTCCTGCTACTGCACTCATCGGTACCTTTTCTTTTGCATCAATGTCGTATAAAAATAGATGGAGTTTTCTATCGTTATCTCGCTTCGCATACAGAACATAGTCTCCAAAAATACGCGGATCGTTACCGTCAAAAACGGAGGATTCAACTTTTTTGGCGGAGGTGGTTGATTTGCTTACATCCCCAACCATCAAAGTTCTTCCCTCTAGATATACGTATTTATTCTTGTGAATATGTACCGATGTTTGATCATCCGACCCTTCAGTCAATTGCTTGTTTCTCTCAGTATTTATCGTGTACAGATATATCTCAGTATTATCTGAAGCTCGATTTTCATAAGCAATTTTATCTTCAAAAATTTTTGGATTAACTTGACTACCTCGTGTTTTGACAGCAGCTTTTTCTTCCCTTGCTTTAATGTCGTAGTAATAAATATCAGGATTGCCATCTCGGCTGTCTTCCCAAGCTACATACGACTCGCTAACCGTAGGATGAATAGCTTTTCCACTCGTTGATACCTTTTCTTCTTCGCCCGTTGCAATATTATACAAGTAAATATCTGAGCTTCTAGTGTTACCATCCGACCACACAATATTGTTGCCTGCGATTTCAACCTCTTCTACGTTTGTAGACCCCGTAGCGATTTTTGTTTCTTCTTCGTTGGAAATATCGTACATGTATATGTCTGTACCTGAACCACGAGAATCAATCCAAACCACATAATCCCCATCTACCTTGGGTTTTGTTTTCGTCGAGTTGTTATTTCCAATCTTCGTTTCTTTATTTTTTGCCAGGTCGTATAGGGTAATTGCTTTCTCACCCTGATTAATCCATACCGCATAATTTTTTCCTATGTCGAACCCGGCTTGTGAAATTTCTGGTTGACTACCGCTTAAATTCACTTCTTCGCCAATACTGTATGCAAATGCCGGCGTCCCGCTCCACAGGGAAGTGACCAAAAGAGCAGCGGCCAGCAAACCCTGGATGGGTTTTCGCTTCATGAAACTATTCCTCCTTTTGCTACGATTTATACACTTCTCCATTATCACCCAACTTGAAAAGGTTGTCAAAAAAAACAGGCCCAAAAGCTGGGCCTGATATCTTTGCAACCTATTCTTTTTCCTGTTTTTCATGGGGGCGACATTCACAGCTGCAAACAGCATAAAGCGTTTTCACCTGATTACATTCAAAATGTTCGATAATCGTCCCACAAGATTGGCACACGATGGTTCCCATTTATGTTCCCTCCGCATCCACTCGCCTATAGCAGTGTGTGATGGTCATATTCTCGGTAATGTGATGTTATATACATATTAATATGACACACTATTGGGAGTCAATACGGTAATTTTACTCATTGTTTATCAATTAGTATGTCACATTCGGTCCTTTTCACCCATCCAAGCTCCTATCTGGTGCAGGACTTGATCTCGTTCCGGCTCATTCAAAATCTCATGGCGCAAGCCCGGAAAACGCTGGAACGTGACATGGCTCCCCATTTCAACCGCGAAGCGCTCCACAGCATCGGCGTCGATAATCGTATCGTCTCCCGCCTGCAAGATCAGAGCAGGAATGTCCAGCCTCCCTCTCTCTTCCCAAGCATGTGCCATCGCTCGCTCTAGCTCCTGAAACCATCTAACACTCACCTTTGGATAATTGAGCGGGTCACTTTTATAGGCTGCTTGCACCATGTGATCTCGCGAAACCATCTCTGGAGTAATACCATTCGGAATGGCTAAGGTCGGCCACACGCGATCTAACCAGCGTGCCACCTGCGCTTTCCACTCTGGCACAACAAGCCTTAGCTGCATACATGGCGAAGTTAAAATCAGCCCAGCCAGTTCCGGCCGGCGTTCAAAAATCTGGACAAACCTCGTAGCGATCAGCCCTCCCAGACTGTGTCCCATTATAAACACCGGATACACGCCTTTTGCTTCTTCCAGCGCTTCTTCTGTCCAGATGCGAACGGTTTCTATGTACTGTGAAAAAGAATCAATATGACCTCTGGGTCCTGTGGTACGCCCCCACCCAGGCAAATCCCCCGAATAAACCGTCCATCCCTGTTGAGTAAGATATTCCGCCACATGCTCATATCTCCCGTGATGTTCTCCAGTTCCATGGATGAGTACGACCGAGCCTCTTTGATTTTGGGCAGGCCATTTATGTTTGAACATGCTAATCTCTCCCTCTTACACGTAAAGCTCGTATCCACATACTGAAAAACGAGCAGAAGAAATCTTCTGCTCGCTGTTTAATACTGATTTTCTTCTAATGACAAGCTCGGTAAATGCTCTTGGAAGAAGATAGCGAGGGCCTCCGCTTCACTTTCTGAGTTCAGTCGGAATATCTTTTTCAAATATCCTGGATTAATGGCGTCCTCTGAACTGAGAAGGGTTGATTGCCCTGTCTGCATACAGATCACCAACGGCTTTCCATAAAACTTGTGCGTAAATACAATTCCGAAGTCGTGGCGAGTGCCCTCCGATACAAATCCGAGAAAACGTACATTTGCGTTCTCCGAAACGTCATATAAGTGGTCGTAATGCTCCATCAGCAATCCCTCCTCGTCTTGAATTAGACTCCGAATACTATTTGAGTAAATATTCGGAGTATTAATAAGTATACGCGAAAACCCATGTTTTTGCTACCCTTCACATTTTAACTTATCAAATGTCTGGGGTTTAACACCCGGTCCTCGCCTTCTTGAATCCATCTCACTTTTTCTGCTCCGTGCAACGATTGAGCAACAAACGAGAGACATTCAAAGAACAATTCAACAACTGCTGTACTGTAGCGTTCCTCCATTTTCTCCAAGGCATACGTCAAACGAAAAATATCCGGAACACTCCGACGGCTTGCCTCAAGAACTTCCTTACCTTTTTGAGTTGGATAAACATGTACAACACGTCCATCCAGCTCCGATTTTTCGATCGTCACCATCCCTTTCTCCATCAATTTTTTAATATGAATGACGATAGATGAGGGGTGCCAAAAGGTCCAGTCCGCAATTTGAGTCACGCGTACACCTTCATAGCAATAGATGATCCAGAGAATATTTAGCTGAACAGAGGAATCCAACTCAGCTTCCTTCGCTGCTTTCTCCCAGTCTTCTTTGTTCACAACATCAATGGCGCGCATCGTGTTCAACGCTTCGAATACGTGTCTAATTGAGGCCTCCTGCATGGGTATACTCCTCCATGATCCTTGATCTTCATTCCTCGACTATATAAATAGTAGTTATATTTTACACTTTTCAGAAAAGACGCGCAATTACTTTTAGTGGCAAATTACCGGCATTGCCAAAGAGTGGAAGCAATGCTACACTAAACGCAGATATTTTTCGGTACTGGGAGGGTGCAATTGTGAAACTGCAATCGGCCTACATCTATTTCGTAGAGGGCTCTACAGCCACTCATGCAAGCATTGACGACGTGAAAGCCAAGTTTACGCGATATGTGGAGATGACATCCAAAACAGGTCAGCAGCTTGGCTGGACTTATGCAGATGCCGCTTTTCCTTATACAGTGGAGGAACGCCCCGAAGGAAAAAACTCCTGGTTTCTGTTAAAAGGAAAAGATCCAAATATGTACAAATCCATCATTGTAGGAGTCGGATCTACCGAAGAGAACGGGAAGGAAAAGCATTATGTGCAAATATCTTTACCTGAATCGGCGACTCACGGTGATAAAAACAAGGCAAACGAATATTGTCGTTACCTGGCTCGCGACTTCAAAGCCGAGCTCCATCTGTTTAATAATCGCATTCAGTACTTTCAACCACGCAAACCATAAATACGCTCGTCCAAAGCAGCCGACATGCATCGGCTGTTTTTTCGTGTAATACCCTCTTTGCCGTTATTCACATAGAAATACGAAAGAAGTAATCACAAGGAAAGTGGGGAGTTCATGGAACAACAGGCTTTTATTGATTTGGTCGCCGGCTCCGCCAGACAGTCGTACCTCACCTACCACATGTTTCCTTCAGTTACGATCGCACAGGCCATCCTCGAATCTGGCTGGGGTAAAAAAGTACCCGTTGATTCTGTCACAGGACGATCTTCTTACAATTTGTTTGGAATTAAAGGGACAGGAACCGCTGGCTCAGTGAAGATCGTAAGCAATGAAGTCGAGAACGGTCAAATCGTGCCTCGCACTTCCGAATTCAAGGCGTATTACAACTACCAGCAATCCATCGATGATCACTCGCAGTTTTTACTAAAGCCTGCTTACAAAAAGGTACTTACCGCCTCCACACCCCATGAAGCCGCACAAGCCCTTTCCAAAGCAGGCTACGCCACCGATCCTGATTATGCGGCCAAGCTGACCCGTATCATCGACACATACAATCTGACACAATATGATCAGTTTACCCCTGAGGAGCCTTCTACTTATCCGCAATGGAAGCTGGATCTGGGAAAAAGAGCACTGAAGGAGGGATTATTAACCTCCCCAGAATGGCTAAGCAAGCTGGATGAACCAATGCCGGTTTGGGCCGTACTCGCTGTAGCCTTACGATTATTGGATAAACAGCGCCAAGCCCCGTAAAAAGCGACTGCGTATACGTACGTAAAAACAGAGAAAGACCCTCCATTGGAGAGTCTTTCTTTTTTCAAGTAAGGATACTTACGTGTAGACGAATCTTGCTAAACCTTAAGAACACCTAGACAGTTACATCTACGGTCAAAGAAGAGCAGCTTCTACAAAAACCAATAGAAGCCCGTCACCATGAGCACGTTGATCAAATCATTTGAGATCTCGATAGCGAATAGAACCTTCCATCCACCATCCGAATGCCCAGATCTACGCAATATTCCAATCCTTGCGTCACTCCGTACAAAATCCACTCGGAAGAACGGTGGTTGATATCAAAATCAGTGTAAAGGTCAGTGCCGTCATCTCGGATCTCTTTGCGGTCAGTCACATCGAAAAGGCGTAAGACAAATGGCAGCTCGGCAAAGGGGATCGAAAATTTCTTTTCAACTTCCTGCTCGAACTCCTTCGTCATTTTCCACTCTGCTTGGATGGATTGCTCATCTTTCCAAGCAATGCATATACTCGGGCCTTCTACGTCTGTGGATGACCGCGGGGGATTTGTATCCATTCGCTCCCATCGTCCCTTTCTTTCATGTACTTGCTGTCACCAAATTATATTGGCTTTTCCGTCTATTATACCATGGGAACGGGTGGTGTGGAAACGCATCCAAGCTATAATTTTATCGCCCAACTGTAAATGAATTTTCTCCAACAACCACGTACGACTTGAATTTATCGGATTTCATTTGGACTTGAATTTTATAAGTGCCATAGCTATCTAACTTCGTGGAAACAAAAGGCTCTGAGAAATAAAAGCTGTTTGCATTTTGTGTAGAGTATTTCCATTCTTTCCCTTTATCTACTTCTTTTCCATCTGGCGCGATCAATACAAGCTGCATTCTCAGGTCTTTGGCAACCGGTGCATCATCCACCTCAACAAAAACGTTAAAGGTACGCGGGATGTTTTTATCGCTATATCCTTTTACCGGATTGCTGAATACAACATTTTTGTTTCGTGTCTGCTGAATGCCTTCGACGATCAACAGGTTAACGATTGGCTTCACGATTTCCATTTTCCCTGTTTGCTGATCGTATTCAACAAACCCACCCATCTTGTTCACGATATCCTCTACCGATTCAGCGTTGGAAGCAGGCATATTGCTACCTACCTGTTCACCACTAAGAAAAATGTGCATCGCACCTTCCCCCAAGGCAGTGGCAGTCCCCACGCCTGCAACAGTCAACGCCAACAAGGCCGACAACCATGCTTTTTTCATGTCTTAATCCTCCTGTATGTTTGCGCAACAGCGCTTGTTCTGTCCGAAATTTCTTCCCACTACTTTATACGTCTACACAAGCAAATAGTTGTGGTCAAATCACAAGTTTTTTCAACAATATCCACACTATCCACAGGTACACACAACCTAGGACAAACGACTTATTCACAGAGGTTGTTAATAACTACTTCCTACCCTTGACCCTATTAAAAGGAATGATCATAACAAAAAGTGCAAAAAAAAAGAACGGCCTCTATAAGCCGCTCTGATCCCATTTGTAACCTATGACTGCTTGGAAAACCATGTGAAGTAACGGGAAACGGTATCGATTGCCACTTCGATCGCTTCCTCACTAGGTTCAATCTTTGCATGATGCAAGCCATAGGGTGTATTGACACCTAGCCAAAATAAAAACCCGGGGATTTCTGTCAAAAAGTAACCGAAGTCTTCTCCTGTCATTGCTTCCTTGCAATGAACCAGAGTCACACCCTCGCATTCACTACGTACCCAATCCATAAATTCTGTTGTCAGCTGTTCATCGTTATACACCTGACAATAGCCACAGCCATAATCGATCGTAGCTGAGCATTCGAAGCCGGCTTCCACACCTTTTACAAGCGATTCAATTCTGCTTTTGACAAGCGCCATGGACTCCATGGAAAAGGTCCGAATCGTGCCTTCCAGCCGTGCTTTTTCGGCGATAATATTTTGCTTTGTTCCACCCTCGATCTTGCCAACGGTAATAACAGCCGAGTCCAGCGGATCAATATTGCGTGCAATCACGGATTGTAGCTGAGTCACTAAATGACTTCCGGCAACCACCATATCGTTCGCCTTGTGCGGAAACGCAGCATGACCGCCTTTGCCGACCAAATCAATAAACAATTCCGATGTGTTCGCAAATAAAATCCCAGGCTTCGTAGCGATATGTCCTACTGGATATTCGGGAGCAATATGCAGGGCAAAAATGCAATCAGGACGCCAGCTAGCAAATTCCTCGCTCTCCATCATCGGCAGAGCTCCGCCTGGACCTTCTTCAGCAGGCTGGAAGAGGAACAACAGGTCATCTGCTAGCGCGTTTTTCACAAAGTGCGTCAAAAGACCAAGGGCAATCGCCATGTGCATATCATGTCCACATGCGTGCATATAGCCCTCATGCAGTGATCGGAATGGATACGATGTCTCCTCTACGATCGGCAGACCGTCCATGTCTGTACGCCAAGCGATCGTCCGTTTTGGAGCAGTACCTGCGATTTTGACGAGAATCCCTGTACGCCACAGCTTGATCTGGAGCCGCTCTTGGGGGAGCTTCTCCAGATAATCAAGCAAATATTTTTGCGTTTTTACTTCTTGAAAGCCTGGCTCGGGTATTTGATGCAAATCACGACGGATCTGCGCAAACGTGGAAGTTGCCATCATTTACGCTCCTTCCCTCATGCCTGAGAGAGTTGTCAGCAAATGAGCGAAAACATCCAAAAACCGATCTACATCCCCTTTTGTCAGGGTCAGTGGCGGCAGCAGGCGAACGATAGTCTTCTGCGTCACATCGACGAGAATACCCTCCTCCAGCAATTGCTGCTGCAAATGACTCGCTTCTTCAGGAGAGACACTAAGAGGAATACCGACCATCATGCCTTTCCCACGCAATGCCTGAAGCTGATCGCCCAGACGCTCGCGTAGTGCCTCCAGCTGATCCCAGAGGTATGCGATCACCTCATCCACACCTTTTGCAAAAGCGGGATCAAGAAGCTCATCCATGACAGCATTCCCCAAAGCAGCTGATAGTGGCGAAGGAGCAAAGGTTGTACCATGATCACCCGGCTTGAACTGGTTCATAAGCTTTGTACCAGCAATCACACCACCAAGTGGCAAGCCTCCACCTACACCTTTGGCAAACAGTATCAGGTCGGGAGTGACAGCAGTGTGCTGATAAGCAAACAGCTTCCCTGTTCGCCCCATACCTGTCTGAATTTCGTCCATCGCAAACAGCATGCCTTCTTCCTGGCAAATGGCTGATACTTCTTGGAGGAATGTCTCCGACAGGGGAACTACTCCGCCAGAACCAAGTACCGGCTCCATCAGAACAGCAGCAGGCTTTACCTTTTGGCAAAGTTCGCGCAGACCAGCCGCATCCTCTGCATCCAGCTCATAAACCGAAAAAGCAGGCTGCGGGAAATCCTGATAGACATGGGCTTGCCTAGTCAGTCGAACAGCGCCGAGGGTCCGTCCGTGGAAACTATTTCTGAGAACGACAATCCCCTCACGTCCAGCCCCCTCCGTCTTTGTCCACTTATGGATCAGTTTAATGGCAGCTTCAGTCGCCTCCGCACCCGAGTTGGTGAAAAATACTTTACCCGGGATTGTCTGCTCCACCAGACGCTGCGCCAGACGAATCGCAGGCTGGTTGAGAAAGACGTTGGATATATGCAAAAACTGCTCTCCTTGCTCATGAAGCGCGCGCAAAATACGTGGATGTGAGTGACCGAGCACATTCACTGCGAGTCCAGTAAACAAATCCAAATATTTTTTGCCATTGGTATCGTACAAATAATTGCCTTCCCCTTTGGCGATTGCTATCGGAAGACGATTGTACGTGGAGACGATGTATTGTTCATCAAGCGAACGCCAATCCATGACCACACACTCCCTTAGAGCTGACGTAGTTCCTGTTTGATTTCTGTTTTGGAGCGAGTCTTTTCGTCGATTTGCTTGATGACACGAGCTGGAGTACCTGCTACTACTACGTATGGCGGTACATCTTCAATGACAACCGCACCAGCTGCAACAACAGCACCTTTCCCTACGCGCACACCCTCAAGCACCACTGCGTTGGCACCGATCACAACATCGTCTTCGATGACTACTGGCGTAGCAGAAGGCGGTTCAATTACACCCGCAATAACGGAGCCTGCACCGATATGGCAGTTTTTCCCGATCGTTCCACGACCACCTACAACTACGTTCATATCAATCATCGTGCCCTCACCAATAACAGCACCGATGTTGATAGAAGCACCCATCATGATGACTGCATTGTTGCCAATCGTTACTTGGTCACGAATGATCGCACCTGGTTCAATACGCGCTTGAATTCCTTTGGTATCAAGCAATGGGATTGCAGAATTGCGACGATCGCTTTCAACTACATAGTCTTCGATCTTGTCCTTGTTCTCAGTCAGTACAGGCTCGATTTCTTTCCATTCGCCAAATACGACACCTGTGCCCCCCGTGATGAATGCCTTTGCACTAGCTCCGAAGTCGATTCCCTCCAGATTACCCTTCACATATACTTTCACAGGTGTTTTCTTTTCGCTTTTTTGAATAAACGCGATAATTTCGTTTGCATCCATCATGTTCACAGGTGAGTCCTCCTTTTAATTGAAAAGCTTGTAAGTTTTAGCGGAATGGTAATCTAGCTGAATCAGGAAGTATATACCTGAAGTTTACACCTTCTGATTCACTAAAAAAAGCAATGAGTGCATACGCTACCTCATTGCTTTGGATACTCCGCAAGCAAATCGTAAATAGCGCTCCACAAAAGGCTTACCACCTTTCATGACAGGACGATCATTTTTCACGATCCACCCCAACCATCGCTATTCAGGGGAATAGCAGCAGCTTCGGCGCTTTAGCCTTTCCTCCTTTTCCTGCCCCCTGGCAGATCACGAAAAGATGTACTCATCCTCGGCGCACCTCTATTTAGACTTCCATATAATAATTTCATTTAACTCTACCAAAATCAATGCGTTGTGGCAACAGCTTTATCAAAAATGAATTAGTCATTGACAACGATTATCATTTTCATTATTTTGTTTATGATAATGATTTTCATTACTAACTTGGAGGTTTTCCTTTTATGAGCTTTTTGATTGTTTACGCAAGCATGTCTGGAAACACACAGGAAATGGCTGAGGCCATCGCAGAAGGAATTCGTTCTACAGGTGCTACGATGGTGATAAAGGAAGTGATGGATGCCAGTGCACAAGAGCTGGAGTCGTACGACGGCATTGCCCTTGGCGCGTATACATGGGGAGATGGAGAGCTGCCAGACGAATGCCTGGACTTCTATGAAGAAATGAACAACATTGATTTAAGTGGCAAAAAGGTCATCGCTTTTGGTTCATGCGACTCAAACTATGAGCATGTAGGTGCCGCTGTGGATATTCTATTAGAAAAAGCTCGCGAGCGTGGAGCAGAAACGCCATTGGAGGGGCTGAAAATCGAGCTCACCCCCAATGCCAAGGAAGTTGAGAAATGCAAAGCTTATGGCGTTTCTTTTGTGGAAGCTCTCGGATTGTAACGAATATTTTCACTCTTTTATTCGTATTGCATTTCCTGCGAAGAGAAAACGTGGTACACTATCGATCCACCATTTTTTCTATAGGAGGATCGCTCGATGCAATTACATACCGATGCTATCTATTTACGCCCTCTTCGTGAACAGGACGCAGCCGAGCTATTGGAGCTTCGGCTGCGTAACCAAGATTTTCTGGCGCCATTCGAACCGATCCGTCTCCCTTCTCACCTGACATTGGAAGGTCAGCAGCAGCAAGTAGCCCAGGCCATACAGGACTTCGAAAATGGGTCCGGATTTGCTTTTGGCGTTTTTCTTTCCGAAAAAGAGGAAATGATCGGTCGTGTCGCCTTGTCCAATGTCGTCCGCGGTGCTTGGCAAAACGCAACATTGGGCTATTTTATGGATCAAAGCTGCAATGGACGCGGCTATACTACCTCCGCTGTTGGACTCGCTTTGCAATTCGCCTTTACCACTGCCAATTTGCATCGCGTGCAAGCTGCGGTCATGCCACGCAATCTTGGCTCTATTCGCGTACTCGAAAAGAACCGTTTTCGTTATGAAGGATTATCCCTGCGCTATTTGCAAATCTATGGAAAGTGGGAAGACCACAACATGTATGCCATCACTGCGGAGGATTGGCACGAATAGTGCTCTTATTCTCATGCTTGACGCAACCGCTCCAGGATTCGCCGTTTTTGGTACAGCATCATGCCAGCCTCGGCGACATCCTGTACAGTGGAACGATTGATGTACGCCCCGAACAAAATGCCTGCGATCGGCACCATCTGAAACAGCTTTTTCCACCCAAAGTTTTCTGTATAGGTCACGACGACTTCTCTCCACCCCTGGAGCTGAGCGATGACGTCTTTTTCAGTAGCTGGATCGTCGAAACGTGAAAGCTCATCAAGTATCGCCTTTTTACCGACGATATCGGAAGAAGCGAATTGAAGACATTTGACGACAAAAAGCCGCTCTCGTTTCTCTTCGGGACGATAGCCATAGCACAGAGCCATTTCCTGCAGAATCTTGAGTGATGTGCCAAGCAATAGGGGAATATCCAATGCCAATGTAAAAATACCACCGATTCCTGTCGTTGCCCCCTGTACGGTCGCAAAGGTCGCCCTGGACTCACTCATTTGCACTGCTACTGCGTTCATCTCTGTAAGTGGCAAAGAGGTGATCGTGTGTTTGTTCAATGTCACACCTCTCGCATCACTTTGGCGGGCACGAAACTTACTGTAAACGGCTTCATCAGAGACGAGATAGGTGCCCCCTGTTTCCAAAAAAGCGGCCATCTCATCGACAGCTGTCCCGAGCTTTTCACGAATGAATTTTGGCGTCATTCTATCCAATAGAACAAAAGGTAGTCTCCCGAGCTTTTCCCAAAACCACAAATCCTTCTGTTTCTTTTCCCATACCTCTACTTCTTTCAAGGCTTGTAGCAAAGATTCTCTTGACTCCATCCACTCGGCCCCTTTCCAAGCTTCTTTCTAATTTTTCCGTTTCAACTGACATTGGCTGCGAAGGATTTGCTTTACGTATTCCTGTAGCTCCTCTTCTTTTGAAAAGGAGGTGAATTCCTCTATTTCTCTTACGATTTCGAGTTTCGAATGTTTCACGCTTCCCCCTTCGATAATAAAACCAAACTTCGCTAAAACGGCTTGCTGCTCTTCAGACATCCTGTCACCTCCCGACAAAAAATCCCCCGCAAAAGAACGGGGGATACTGCTTCTCCCTATTGTACGTCAATCGTTAGGGTAAGAATCTCGTCATTTTCCATAAAGGCTGTCCGCTTGTTGTAGGATAAGTTCGTAGAGAGGACCTGGCAACTGGTGTAACCAAGAGTGTTGGTTACACGAATCGTGTACTCACCCGCTTTAAAAAGTTCTCCTTTAGTAGCAAGACAGGATATGAATCCCTAGGCATTATAGGAAAAACCTATGTATTTATAATTTCAAATAGATTGCAATTATAGGCAATAAACTGGTAAAACAGAAATAGGGAGGGATACGATATGAATCCAGCAAAACAGTGGAATGCAGATCTCTATGACGATAAAATGAACTTCGTTTCTCATTATGGCAGAGGATTAATTGATTGGCTACAGCCTCTTTCGAACGAACGCATTTTGGACCTAGGCTGCGGTACAGGAGATTTGACTGCCGAGCTGGCAAAATCTGGTGCAACGGTAATGGGTGTCGATTTTTCTGCCGATATGATACGTAGTGCCCAGCAAAAATATCTTCATCTACCTTTTCAGATTGCGGATGCGCATACGTATCGTACCGAAAAACAATTCGACGCCATCTTTTCCAATGCTGCTCTACACTGGATGAAGATGCCTGAAAAGGTTATTGAGTCCGTCTGGAATGCGCTGGCTCCAAAAGGAAGGTTCGTGGCAGAATTCGGCGGCAAAGGTAACTGCGCGCTTGTTGTGAATGCTTTGCGCGTCGCCCTTGCACAAAAAGGTATCTCGGCTGATGAGCGGATGCCTTGGTATTTTCCGAGTATTGGCGAGTACGCTGCTCTGTTAGAAAAACAAGGATTTCGCGTCGTATTAGCCTCTCATTTTGATCGTCCCACTACGATGCCTGATGGCTATCACGGATTGCGTCATTGGTTGGACTCTTTTTGTAGTCCGTTTTTCACGGATTTGTCCGCTGGTGAAATCAATGACGTCTGCTTGCAAGTAGCAGAGCTGTTACGTCCCGTTCTGTTCCAGGATGGCATATGGATTGTCGATTACAAGCGTATCCGCGTGATTGCCAGAAAAACAAGCGAATAGGAGGAACGCCACTCATGAAACGAATTGCTTGTCTACATGGTCACTTCTCCAATATTTCCTTGCTCGCAGACGCTTTTGCTTCTGTTGAAATGGACATGGTGCACTATGTTGATCCCGGACTGCTTCTCAATTCAGAAGGCAAGAACGCCCTCACGAAAGAACAATCACAAGCAAAGCTGGTCGAGCAATTGAACTGGATGAAAACAAGTGACCCGGATGCGATGGTGATTACGTGCACGCAATATGCGGCTTGCTTAACCGAACAAGTGGAGGCTGCCAGCTCCACACCGATCTTTACGATTGACAAGCCATTTTTTCATGAAGTAACCCATTGTTCAGATCCACAAATCCTTCTCTTCTCCAACCCAGCGACCGTGGAGCCTACGATGACGCGATTACATGACTACGCCCAATCAAGAGGATTACATCCGCGTATTGAGGTTAACGTCATGCAAGGGGCTTTTGCCCTTTTAATGGAAAACAAGCAGGACGCCTACCGTGAGGCTGTGAAAAATGAGCTGCAAAAGCTTTCCGCAGATAAGCACCATGCATTCATTTCTGTCGCTCAGCTGTCGATGGCACCGGTCGCCCATCAATTTACTCAGGAAACCGGAATTGCTATATCTCATCCTTTACTTAGTTTGGTTTCACAAATGATCCAGAAGCTCAATTTAAAAAGTTTTGCTTAGACGAATAACAGATAGCCCCGCTTGAACGTCCACAATACGTTACAAGCGGGGCTACTTTTTTTGCGATCAGGAGAAGAAGAAAGAGTTACATCCCTTCGCCGTTCATCATTAACACTTCATCGCCTTCATTTAGACCATCAATAATTTCAACAAAATCTGTCCCTTCTACACCTACTTTCACTTCTTTCGGCGTAGGCTCTTCGGTACTTGGATCTTTGACCATCACTGATCCCTTGCCTTCTTCCAAAAACTCTACCGCATTGATCGGCAATCGCTTTACATTCTCTTTTTGCTCTACATATATATCACAATCACCAGTCATTCCGTGCTTCATATCTTTTGTATCGCCGAGCTCTATTTTTACAGCAAAGCGAACAGTCTTGTCTTCCTTTGTTCCTTCTTTTGGAAGCTCACTAACTTTACCTTTGAAAGGCTTGTTTCCAAAAGCTGTTACAAAAACATCAACGCTCTGCCCCAGCTTGATGGCCGGAATGTCAATTTCGTCAACTGCCGCTACAAAATAAACCGACGTTGTATCCATAATAACCACAGCTGGTTCGCCTGAGCTTGGTGACTCTCCCTCTTTAATATTAACCTTTGTAATCACACCACTGATTGGGGCTTCTACTTGCTTTTTCGCGATCTCCCGCTTCTTTTGCTCCATCGTCAATAGTGACTCTTTTAGAGCCAGCTCTTTTTCCTGCAGCTCCAAATCAGATGACGTCATATCCATTTTGAACAGAAGCTGTCTTGCCTTGACTTCATCGTCCTTTTCAAAATTCACTTTTGCTACTTTACCATGGGTACCTGCTAAGACTTCCATCTCATCAGGAAGCTCGAACGGAGTTGGCATTTGGCTTGCAAACAAAGTGCCTTTTGCATCGGTATATTGAACTTCTCCCATATCCCCTACATAAATGGCTCCCGGCTTTTTAACAAGTACATCAACATTGTGCACGCCACCTAGACCTGATTCCTTTTTACCAACCAGGTCAATTGCTGTAACGACACCGTCTACATAATAGAGGGACGCAGTGATGAAGACCTTCACGTTTTGCCCAATCCGGAATTGCTCTGCTTCATAGGCACTAAACTTCCCAGAGATTTTCAGATAATCCGTATTCGTAAGCTTGGCCACCACAGTATCTGGCGTAACCGTATCTCCATCCTTGACGAGGATTTCCTTTACTTTCCCCGCTTTGTCCGAGAGAATGGTATCTTTTTTATTCTTCAGTTCAGCCAATTCTTTCTGGGCGCGTATAATTGACAACTCTTGCTTTTGCATTTCCAATTGGGCGTCTGCACTATCTACCGTAAATAATACGTCACCCTTTTTAATCGATTGTCCTTCCTTTACGAGCAGGCGCTGTACTTTGCCGCTAATTTCTGGTTTTACTTCCTCACGCGCTTTGGCTTCTACGGTACCAGAGGAGAAAATGACTTTTTTCACTTCTCCCATCTCGACGGCAGCTGTAGGAAAGGATGGTTTTTCCATTGGCATTTCTTCCGTTGCCGCATCTTTGCCCGTAAAATAAGTGTAGCCGTAGTATCCCCCACCACCAAGGACGACCGCAATTGCCGCTATGATGATCCATTTTTTCTTTGACTTTTTCTTCTCCATGTCTTTTCTTCCTCACATTTCTTTATTCAGATCGAATCGCTTGCAAAGCACTCAGACGAGATGCACGGATCGCAGGGAAAATACCTGCCAACAGTCCGATGATGAAGGAAAATCCGATTGCAAACAGTGCCAGCCAGGCAGGAATAACTGCCAATTTGCTAGGTTCCGCCTCTTCGCCGCCTCCGCGGCCATACCCCATGTTCAGTCCATCCAGGAGTCCTCCAGAAGCTCCGAAGTAGTTTACGAGCTCTACCGCTCCCCAGGCCATACCCAAGCCAGCCAAGCCACCGATTAGACCGATAAAACCAGATTCCATCAGGAACAACCAGCGTATGTTGAGTACCGTAGCTCCGATTACTTTCATGATCCCGATCTCTTTGGTCCGCTCCAAAATGGACATGATCATCGTATTTACGATACCAATCGTCGCTACCAAGAGAGAAATAGCTGCAATTCCGCCTAGAACCATTTGGATCACAAAGAAAAACTTGTTGATCGTCTCAAGCTCTCGCGCTGGCGACCATACCTCATAGCCCTTTTCCTTCAATGCTTTGACGACACTCTCAACCATTTCACGCGATTCTACCTTGACCGTCATCTGGTCGAATTCAAATTTATCCTTTTTCGCCTCTTCTCGCGTGCGGCGAGTATTCCCGCCCGAACCCTCATCTCCCCGACTCCTGTTTACCCAGTCATTCAACTCTTTCACGACGCTAAGCGGCGCATAGACAGCTGACGAGTATCGCCGATTTTCCGACTGTTGCAGCTGACCGACAACGCGTACACGCACTTCCTTTTTCTCGTACTTCGGCTCGTCATCGATGCGGTATTCCCGAGTGAGTACGATCGTGGCTGCTTTATCTACCAGATTAAATGCGGCTGTTTGCTCTCCGCCCCCCATATCTGGTGGCATAAAGGACGCCCCCCCACCTGAACGGTTGGAGTCCGCATTTCGTCGGCGTGCATCTCGTTTTTCTTTTTCTACATCGCGCATTTCACGCGGAACATCATAGGCTACTACAATTTCTTGGGGCGACCCTGACAAATAGGCCCCTTTTTCCACATCGTTCTTCCGGTACTCTGCTGATTCATTCACATCTACCCCTATGAGCTCAACATAGCCCTCGCGCCGTCCTACCTTGAGCTTGGCCTGTTCATAAAGCCGCTTCATCGGCATGACTGCCGCAATTCCTGGTATTTGCTTTAGCTCCCGAACGGCTTCCATATTCAGCTTTTTCCGCTCATCCTCGGGAATCATCCGATCCTCTTCGTAGATGTAATACATCGGCTCTACATCCATCTCGGTCAAATTACCGAAATTTTCCAAGCTCTTTACTGCACTTTCCTTCAACCCTAAGCTTAGCGCTATCATGGCGACAATGGCGGCAGTTCCGATCATGACACCAACCGAGGTTAGTGCCGTACGGAGCTTCATCCGCCACAGGTTTCGCCAGACGATGCGAAAAGAATCAATTATCTTCACAATGTGTTCACCTCATACCCTCGCCTACGCTGGTCTCGTCCTTTTTTGTACTACCCGACCGTCCTGTAAATAAATGACACGGTCAGACTGTTCTGCTACTTCCTGCTCATGGGTAACGATGATGAACGTAGTCCCATTTTCTTTGTTCATTTGTTTCATCAGGTTCATGATCTCTTGCTCTGTCTTACTGTCCAGATTCCCTGTTGGTTCATCCGCCAAAATAATTCCAGGCTGATTAACCAACGCCCGTGCGATACTCACCCGCTGCTGCTGACCGCCACTCAGCTCATTCGGCCTGTGGTCGATACGTCCTTCCAGCCCGACTCGCTCCAAAATCTCAGTCGCTTTTGCCCGGCGCTTTTTCACGCCTTCTCCTGCAAAAATCAAAGGAAGCTCTACATTTTCCAGCGCTGTCAAATTGGGCAGCAAATTGTACGACTGGAAAATAAAGCCCATGCTCTTCCGGCGAAACAAGCACAATTCGTTTTCGCTATAGCTGGAAATCTCTGCTCCACTGACCATGACACTGCCTTCCTCCGGTTTGGTCAAGCCGGCGAGCAGGTTGAGAAGCGTTGACTTCCCTGATCCTGAAGATCCGCACAGAGCCACAAACTCACCCTGATTCACGTGCAGGTTTATGTCAAACAGTACAGGTACTTTGATCTTGCCCGTTCCGTAGCTGTGATTGACACCTGTGACAGTCAATTCTCCTACCGCGTTAGCCATGTTTACACCTCATTCGTTCACATAAAATGGAAAAGATT
This sequence comes from Brevibacillus sp. SIMBA_040, assembly GCF_046535075.1. Classification (NCBI taxonomy): domain Bacteria; kingdom Bacillati; phylum Bacillota; class Bacilli; order Caryophanales; family Paenibacillaceae; genus Brevibacillus; species Brevibacillus sp. SIMBA_040. Next base: position 104,670 of record NZ_JAWRXI010000005.1, on the reverse strand, counting down.
AAAACACCTCATACTAAAGACGCAGGATGTTCAAAAACGTAACGCAAATTAGGAAACATTTTAACGTTCACACAGATGCAACATGTTCTTCAAAATTATGTAACAATCCTGTAACCATTCCCTCCCAGAAGCCTGCTATGATAGAGGTGTCAAGAACAAATGAGAGGGCAGATAAAAAATGACCATCTACCGCTTTTTATTCGAAACCGCAACACGCCGATGGGTTGAAATCATCAAAGCGCCAAGCATGTTCGAAGCTGCAAAACAAGCCAAGCAACTGGCAACAAAACGCTCCAAGTCAATGTCCACGACCATTTCCTTCTCCTTTCATCACGCCACTTTGCGTTAAGAGAGTGAAAAATAAAGATATTTTTGAAACCGCTTTCTCCTTTGGGGAAGGCGGTTTTTTTTTGTGCGCTATCACCTTTCGAAAATAACCTTCCATTATATGCCCCTGTTTGGAAGTGCTGAATTTTGCTAGTACAGCTTTTTATTTCAGGGGATATTATTGACACCACCGATTTTTTCCTCTTAATATAGAAGGAGACAGTACAGCGCATGACAGTATAGTCCCGCAGCGTCATGACTGCGGCACAAAGGGAGATAATCGAAATGACCATTCGTAAAGCACTGACCATCGCAGGCTCTGACACAAGCGGCGGAGCTGGCCAACAGGCCGACCTTAAAACATTTCAGGAGCTAGGCGTTTTTGGGATGACCGCGCTCACAGTCATCGTGGCACAGGATCCACACAATGAGTGGTTCCACGAGGTTTTTCCTATCGACGTAGCTATCCTCGAAAAACAGATCGAAACCGTTCTTTCGGGTATCGGTGTTGACGCAGTGAAAACTGGCATGCTCGGCACCACAGAGCTGGTCGAGCTGGCTACCCGCAAGATTGAACAATATCAATTGAAAAACGTTGTTGTTGACCCAGTCATGATCTGCAAAGGTGCTGACGAAGCCCTCCATCCGGAAATCGCGATCAGCCTGCGTGAGGTTTTGCTGCCGCGCGCTACAGTCGCAACACCAAATCTGTTTGAAGCAGGTATCTTGAGCCAAATGGGCGCTCTGAAAAGCGTAGATGATATGAAGGAAGCAGCAAAACGTATCCATGACTTTGGCACAGCCTATGTCGTAGTAAAAGGCGGAAGCAAGCTACAGGTTGGAAATCATGCTGTCGATGTTCTGTATGATGGACAATCTTTTGAGGTGTTGGAATCGGAGCGTTTTGAAACGACCTTCACTCACGGAGCAGGCTGCACCTTCTCTGCTGCAATCTGTGCAGAGCTGGCAAAAGGAAATTCCGTACGCGAGGCAGTCGGCGTAGCAAAAGACTTCATTACTGAAGCGATTCGTCATTCCTTCGCGCTGAATAAATACGTAGGACCAACCAACCACGGTGCGTACCGTTTGAGCAAGCAAGCATAAGCTTTTCACTTTTGCAAGGAATAAATACAACAAAAACTCCTGACTAACCCAGTCTTGTGATTGGTCGGTCAGGAGTTTTTTCATGCTTCTTTTTTAATTGGGGCCCCTGATTTCAAAGGAACCGAAGCAGGCCTTTTCCGTATGGAGCTGACTGTAAATATGATCAATGCACCCCAGATGAGTGAGAAACTGATCATATGCGTCGTTGTAAATGGCTCATGAAACAGAAAAATGGCCGACAAGAGTGAAATCGTCGGGGATAAATACTGAATAAAGCCAATCATCGAAAGTGGCAGACGGGCAGCAGCCTGTGCAAACCAATAAAGTGGCAATGCTGTCCCTACTCCAGCTAGTGTCAACAGTAGCACTTGCCACCATGCGAGCGCTGAAACAGTCTGTGTACCGTTGATTTGAATCATGAGCAGATAGGCGAGGGCAATTGGCGCCACAAAGAGCGTCTCCCATGCCAGACCAATAAACGCTTCCAGCTTTACTAGTTTTTTGGCCAGACCGTAAAACGCAAACGTCAGTGCAAGCGAAAGTGCAACCCAAGGAAACTCTCCGTACTGAATGGTAATGTACAAAACACCACAGCTTGCCAATGCGAGCGAAATCCACTGGCCTACATACATCTTTTCTTTTAAGAAAATGACACCCATTAAGACTGTAATCAACGGGTTCATGTAGTAGCCGAGGCTCGTTTGCATGACCTGATCATTATTGACCGCCCAAATGTATAGAAGCCAGTTTGCACTAATCAAGAGCGAGCAAACGATCAATGCCCCAACCATTTTGGCTCCTGAAACGGATTCCCGTAGCTTACGGGTGCGCTTGGTAACAACAATAATAATAGCAACGAACATGACTGACCAAACGATCCGATGCGCGAGGATCTCCCAAGCCCCCATCGCCTGGAACACCTTCCAATACAGCGGGAGCAGGCCCCACATAAAATACGCAGCAATCGCGTAAAAGACTCCCTGTTTCATATTTCTTTGCCTCCAAACGATTTCGCTTTTCCTCTAGATAGTAGTGTAACGGAATAATCCTCAATCGGCTATGTATTTACAGCCAGAATACAGCTTTATCACACTTTCATCCACTACCGAAGCAGCAGAGCAGTCAGCTATCTAATTACCACATTATCAGGATAAAGCGATAGACAAAATTTTATTGTACCAATTTTGGAGCTATAGTACAATAGTGATTATTCTTCCGAGTTTAGTCATAAGAAAGGAATTTTCACCTATGACATACTGGCGTTCTGTATTTTTAGTAATAATCGGAGCATGCAGCTACGGAGTCCTCTCCCTTTTTTTAAAACACGGATTTCAAATCGGGTACACACCTTATGAGCTTAGCGGGAGTCAGTTAATTTTTGGTGGCTTGATCATGATTGTCATGGCTTCCATCTTTTCACGGGAACGGTTTCGCTTCAAGTATTTGCTTGTACTTGCTCCCGTCAGCCTCATGATGGCATCAACGAGCTTTTTTTATCATCAGTCAGTTAGCCGTGTCTCAGCATCGCTCGCTATCGTATTGCTTTTCCAGTTTACGTGGATTGGTGTACTGCTTGAGTCTATCGTCGACCGCAAGTGGCCTACGCTTGAAAAATGGGTGTCGCTGATCATGCTGGGAATCGGTACCGTACTGGCTAGCGGGCTCGGCGAAACCGGATTGCAAAACGCTAGTCTCTCTGGACTGATTTATGGACTCTTGTCTGGTGCTACCTTTGCTTTTGTCATTTTCTTTAGCGGTCGCATCCTGCCGCAGATGAATCCTTACTTGCGAAGCGCGATTACGATTAGCATGGCTGGCGTGATGCTCTCCATCGTTTACCCGCCAACCTTTCTCATAAATGGCCAGCTGACCTCCGGGCTTTTGCCTCTCGCTCTTTGCGTTGCTGTGTTCGGGTCAGTTATCCCGATTTTCTGCTTAGCAGTTGGCGTCCCGCGCATCGGAAACGGACTGGCTACTATTTTGAGCGCAATTGAATTGCCTACTGTTGTATTGCTTTCCAGCTTTGTCCTCCACGAGAATGTGACACTCACGCAGTGGGGCGGCGTTTTGATGATTCTCGCAGCTATTGGGGTCCCGCAAATCAAGTGGCGTCACTTGTTTGCTCCTTCCCAACCGTTGCAAAAACGAAGCATGTAACATTAAAGACGTAAGTTAAAAGGCGTGTCGGGCGTAAATCGTTCCGACTCGTCTTTTTTATGTTTCTGCCCAAATAAGCTGTTGTAGCAGGCAGGAACCTACGTTCCCTTCGTGGAACTACTTGGAAACTGATTTCAGAAAAAGATGAGAGGAAGGAGACCGTACATGATGGAAAAGCGCCATGTAGTGCTGTTCCAGCAGCTTCAGGATTATCGCAGTGAAACCTTGCATGCTGTTGAGGGATTGACTGAGGAGGAAGTCAAAATCGTACCAAAAGGATTCAACAATAACATCCTCTGGAATTTGGGACATATCTATCTGGATCAATATTTGTGGATTTCGCACATAACAAAGGAAGAAATCTCTCTTCCTCCCTCGTTTCATGAATGGTTTGGTTATGGCACAAAGCCAGCTGACTGGCAAGCATCCCCGCCCTCTCTCCATACCCTTCGTCAGCTGCTGACAGCTCAGCCTGAACAGATCCGTGCCCTTTACGGCGAGCGTCTGGAAGAGGAATTCGCTGCCACAGAATCAGGCATGCACACAATTTCTCAGGTGCTAGTCAGAACGATTTTTCATGAAGGGCTGCATCTGGCAGCAATTACTGCGATTCGTCGCTCCCTGCGTGACAACCAAAATGTCCAAAGCTGATTAACAAAGTATCAGGTTCTACCAAAAAAGCTCAGCAGCATCGCCTCAACGGGCTTTGCTCTGAGCTTTATTCTTATCACAAATTCGTTATGTAGGTTGGTGCGGTCGGCGAGACTCGAACTCGCACGGGTCGCCCCGCCACCCCCTCAAGATGGTGTGTCTGCCAATTCCACCACGACCGCAAATGACTGATTCAATTCAAATAGAAAATGGGGCGATCGATGGGACTTGAACCCACGAGTGCCGGAGCCACAATCCGGTGCGTTAACCCCTTCGCCACGACCGCCATATTATCCAAGCTTTCATGGTAGCGGCGGAGGGAATCGAACCCCCGACCTTTCGGGTATGAACCGAACGCTCTAACCAGCTGAGCTACACCGCCAAAAATCTATGGAGCGGGTGATGGGAATCGAACCCACGCGACCAGCTTGGAAGGCTGGAGTTCTACCATTGAACTACACCCGCATACAACGCGTCTGATGCTTTGCTTTGGTGCGGTCGAGAGGACTTGAACCTCCACGGCCTCAACATAAAGAACGATAGAGGTGATCAACAAACTTTACAAGATACTATAGGTGACCCGTAGGGGATTCGAACCCCTGTATGACAGCGTGAAAGGCTGCTGTGTTAAACCGCTTCACCAACGGGCCAAGATGGCGGATGGAGTGGGATTTGAACCCACGAGACGGGTCGACCCCGCCTACACGATTTCCAATCGTGCTCCTTCGGCCGCTCGGACATCCATCCATTCTAGTAAGTGTCGCTAGTTGATCACTTCGGCAAGAATTAATCTATCATATCTAAAAAACGTTTTCAAGGGAAATTTCTCACAGCATTCGTGAAAAAAACAGCCACTTGCCTAAAGCAACCGTTTCCCAATCACAATACGCTGAAGTAATACTCTCGGTATGGTGGTGGTGGCAAGTGGCCAGAAGAAAAAATCACGGCGGACGGCTCCCCTGCTTATACGGCAATTGGTGCGGCCCTGGCTGTTCCGGACCTGGAGCACCGATTGACGATATTGATTTATGCTGTAAAAGACACGATATTTGCTACGAGAAACGCGGATATTTTTCTTGCAGCTGTGACCGCGAGTTGCTAAAATGCCTCTCCAAAAAGATTGATTACTCTACAGAAAAGGGCAGAATGGCTGCATTAATCTCAGCCTATTTCTCCCGCGCGCAATGCCTTCCTGACAAGGATTAAGCCCTTTCAGGAAATCAGTCATAAATCTGACAAAACTTACCTGTAATTCCATAGTATTTTTTGGTACTCTATGGAGTGTCCAAGGAGGGTCACCATGGAATTGCACTTACGTACCAAAGCCAGCCATGCATCGGCGCTACAGAAAGAAATAACTTGTCATGGCATCTGCATTTCTGCTTTACGTCCGTTTGAAAATGATCAAGTCGAATTCATATTTCACTCTATTTCCGAGCACCAGAAGAAGCTGATATCATACACTTTACGCAACTACAGCTATACGCTAACATATCTCTCCTAGTCGCCGCATAAGCAGGATCATTTTCTCCCCCTTTTTAGGGGGTTTTTTACGTGTAAGAAAGTTTAAGTGCTTCACCGTATAAAAGCAATCTTGCTTAAACTTTCTGGAACGCATAAAAACCTTCTGCTAAAACGCGGTCGCTCCTCCTTGTGGAGGCATCGATAGAGGTTTTTTTATTTTTGTTCTTCCACTTTTCCCATACGACGAACATCATCAGCTGTCATCGTCGACAGGGTGTTTAAAAACTCGATTTGAAAGCTGCCAGGCCCCTTATTCCCTACTTTTTGGGCAGCTAGCTCAGCCGCAACGCCGTAGGAGATCAAAGCCTGGACACCCGCTTCCAACTTATCATCTTCAATCGCTGCGAATGCCCCCATCACAGAAGTGAGCAAGCAACCGGTTCCAGTCACTTTTGTTAAAATCGAATGTCCATTGTGGATTAGGTACGTTCTCACTCCGTCTGAAATCACATCTACCTTACCCGTAATCGCAACAATGGTTTCGAGCTGCTTGGCGGCTGCAATTGCCAGAGAGATGACATCTTTGTCGCCAACACCTGCGTCTACGCCCTTTATTTGCCACTCTTCCCCGATCGTATTCGCAATTTCTGCTGCATTTCCTCTAATTATGGAAATGTCTAGCTGTTTGACTATTTTCCTCGCTGTTTCGGTACGATATGGTGTGGCTCCTGCTCCGACAGGATCAAACAAAACGGGAACTCCGTGCTCATTGGCAGATTTTCCGGCGATCAGCATCGCCTCTACCTCTTGTTCATTCAAGGTTCCCATGTTCAGTACGAGAGCACCTGCTATTTTGGCCATGTCTGCAACTTCTTCCTTGGCATAGGCCATTACTGGCGATGCTCCCAACGCCAGTAACCCATTGGCCGTAAAATTGGTCACGACCACATTTGTAATGTTATGTACGAGCGGATTATTCTGGCGTACGAGATCCAGTGATTGTCCAATTCGGTTAAGCTCCATGAATCCTGCCCCTTTCTGTCACATCATCAGGTGCTGGGAAGCATTTTATTTACCATCAAGACCTCCCCGAGCTCTGGATGTTCTTGTTTTACTCCTATGATGATATAGGAACGCTGCAAAAGAGGCAATTCTCGCATAGAAGCTAAGACATTCCAAGTCTTATTGTTCTCACAGGAGACCTTGCTATGGAACAAATAATGGCCTGCACCTTCTTTTAGAACTTGAATTTCTTCCAGAACTGCGGAAATCTTCACACGGTCATCAGGATGGGCAATCCGATTTTCTTCTACCCACTTTTCCTTCATTTCATCTACCTTTAGCATTTTCCATTTGTCCAAAAACTGCCAGTCCCTGGAATGGGGAAATATGTGCTTTGTCTCTTCTAAAAAGTGATTGTATTCTCCATGAAGTTGATCAACATAATCTTCTACATCCTCAGAAATGACGCGAATGGAGTCTTCCCCACATGTCCGAATATGATGTGCGAGGTATTTGAAGGACTCAATCATGTCAAAGTCCCCCCATCCCCAAGCTTGTTTACCGAAAACTCCCCCTCGGGTTCGGCATTTTGTGCAACTGAAGTAATAATATGTAGACATGTAAAATCCCCTATCTCCCTTTTTTGTGTCTATTTCTGGTATCGGAAAAGGGAGGCGTGCAATTTATGTTACATTCGAACCTATTTTTTAAAAATAATTATGTAAACTCGTGGATGTACCGGAAAAAATGCGCTCCCAAACGAAATTCCTACATAAAATCAGGAAAAAATACCCTATTAGAATGAAGCAATCTTCCTTATCATTGTCCACGTAGACAAAACAGTCATCTTACGTAGAGGTATTTTCATGAATAAAAAAATGACAAAAATATCCCTTATTATCAGCCTATGTCTGCTCCTGGCTCTGCCACCCGATTGGGCGTGGACAGTGAACGCTGCTGAACAGACTAGCGCGAAGGTACTCGCTACTTCTTTAAACGTGCGCAGTGAGCCAAGCTTTAAGGCAGCTGTCGTCGGGTCCTTGTCTTACGGTGCAACTGTCACGATCTCCAAGGAAGCATACGGCTGGGTACAGATCAGCTATAAGCAAACAACCGGCTGGGTAGCAGGCTATTATCTGCAAAAGACCTCAAAGGGAGTCGTCCCAGCTGCAAAGCCTGCGGCTTCATCTGGAACCAGTAGCAATCGCGGCACCGTCACAGCAGATGCTCTGCGGATGCGCAAAGGACCAGGTTTGGATCAGGACATCGTACAGGTCTTGCCACAAGGAACCACACTTGAGATTACGGGTCGCAAGGTGGATTGGTTGCAGGTCAAAACCTCTGCAGGAAAAACAGGCTGGGTTTCAGCCAATTATGTTGGTCAATCTACTGGCAAAGAGACTTCAAAAGCTACAACAAAGGCGACGAGCTCGTCTGGCCTGAAGGGAAAAGTGATCGTCATCGATCCGGGACACGGCGGAAGTGATGTTGGAGCTATTGGACTTAAGTGGAAAACGGAAGAAAAGAAGCTCAATCGAGACACTTCGAACAAAGTAGCAAGCAAGCTGCGTCAACGGGGTGCACAGGTTATCATGACCAGAACGAGTGACAGCGAAAAGCCTTCACTTTCGCAGCGAGTTGCCGTCAGTGAAGCCAAAGATGCTGATGCATTTGTCAGCATCCATTACAATTCGTCGATCAAGCCTACTAGTGGAACATTGACGTTTTTTTATTCGCAAGCGAAAGATTATCCATTAGCCCGTTCTATCGAAGCACGTCTACGCAGCAATCAAAGCCTCCCAAGCAATGGCATATCGTATGGAGACTATCATGTACTGCGCGAAAATGCTCAGCCTTCTGTGCTGGTTGAGCTAGGCTTTTTGACCAATGCAAAAGACGAGGCCATCATTCGTACGGCAAGCTATCAGGAACGTGCAGCACAAGCTATTGTGGATGGGCTGGCTGACTATTTTTCCAACTGACGCAAAAAATCAACACAAAAAAGGGTCCTGTCGACTTCCTAGCGACAAGGCCCTTTTCCTTCCTCACTCTATATGCATGTTTTACAACGATTACACTTCAAATTCATTCGTATTAACGGTGCGTCATCGAGACGTTGCCATGCCCGTGTCCTTCTTCTTCAGCGGTCTCACGAGTCCCTGCTTCTACCGTCCATGTAATGACGCGGCTGGAAATGACAACAGCCAAAATGGTATACATCATCTCTTTCATCGGTACGTACCAGAACGATAGACAAAGCACCATAACGTCTAGCAAAAGAAAAATCGTACCAATAGACAGCCCTGTGTACTTGCTGAGGAGCAAAGACAAAATATCGTCTCCACCCGTTGCCGCTCCATATCTGAGCACTAGCCCTGTTCCCAGCCCAGTCAAAACACCGGACAACAAGGAAGCGACTGGCATCATGTTATGGAGATCCATTACAATGGGGGAATACTGCTCAAAGCATTCATAAAACGCTGTAAAAGCAAGTGAAGCCAGAATCGTATCCCAAATAAATTGACGCCCTCTTACCAGACATGCCACAATAAACAGCGGAATGTCGAGCATGAGCATCATCATCGCCGGAGAAAGGTCAAAGGCGTATTTGGCCAGTAAGCCCAGTCCGACGAATCCACCCTCAGACAGGTGGTTCTGATAGTTAATGTGATAATAGGCAAAAGCAAGCAAACATGCACCAAACAAAATCAAACTGTAACGCCTTGATACTTGCAGCGCTCTCCTCATCATGGATTCCTCGCAGTTTTGTCGGTTTTGGCATAGACGCCCAACCAACTACAGAGGAACTTCGTAAGTTTAAGTCGCTACTCATACAAAATGCCCCGCTTTCGTAGTAGATTGGTACGTCTTTAGTGACGTTCAACTACTACGAAGCTAGATATAGGAGAGGTCATACTGTTTCCAGATCGCCCTATGGGGACGCATGGTATCCTGATCCCTTCCATTGCTTTTCTTATATGATAACACAAATACGGGGAAAAGACGAACGTTCCTCGCCTTTTCCCCGTACTAAAAACGAAATGCCCTGCTCTTCAGCTCAACTGGAATACCGGCAGTGACCATAAAAACCTGGTCGCTGATTGCAGCAACGCGCTGATTCATCAGTCCAGCGAGGTCACGGAAAAGTCTCCCCAGCGGATACTCCGGCACAATCCCATCGCCTACTTCATTTGTGACCAACAAGACAGTCCCTGGATATTCGCGTAATACTGTCAGCATTTCTGTCAGCTTTTCCATGATCCTCTCCATCGGGTTGTCGTTTTCAAGCTTCAACAACCAGTTGGACAGCCACAAGATGAGACAATCAACGAGTATCACCGTCTCTTTTGTCGCTACATCCGGCCTATTCTTGAGGGCTTGCAGGACGTCAGCGAGCTCATACGGCTCCTCTATCGTTTTCCAGTCAAAAGCCGCTTGCTGCCGCCTAAGCTGATGCTGGTTTACCCTTTCCTTTAGCTCTTCATCAAATACAGGGGAAGTCGCGATATAAATCCCCGCTGACGCGATATGGGCAGCATATTTTTCGGCAAAGGTGCTTTTGCCACTTCTAGCGCCTCCTGTGATCAGTACGACCAACCCGATCCCTCCCCTACCTCCACGATTCTGATTTCAAAAAGATCTGCGGCAATTGATGTACAGGATGCTCCATCACGATCGGTCTCGTGCCATAGACGTCTTCGATCAGGCTGCTTTGCATGATTTCTCTTGGCCCGCCAACCTGTACCTGTTTTCCTTTGTGAAGCATCAAGATACGATCACAGTACAGCGATGCTAGATTCAAATCATGAAGGACGGCGACCACCGTAAGCCCGGTTGTCTTTTGCCAGCTTTTCACGATATCCATCAACTGAATTTGATAGCCGATATCCAAGTAAGTAGTCGGTTCATCAAGCAGCAGCAGCTTTGGCTTTTGAACCAGGGCTTTTCCAAGCGCGACTCGCTGTTTTTCCCCACCGCTCAGTTCATCCAGCCCTCGGTCCTCCAACTGCTGCAAGCCAAGCATCTCGATAATGTCATCAATGAGAGAAGACGCATCCTCCGCCTCTTCGCCAAGCCAGTTCTGGAAAGGGAAGCGTCCCATCTCCAGCACCTCCCGGACACGAAAGCCTACTGGTGGAAGTCCTTCTTGCTCCAGCACCGCCAAAATCCGGGCAAGCTCCTTGCGAGTGTACTTGCGAAGCGGCTTTTCGTTAATGATAATTTCGCCAGCATCGCAGGAGATTACGCCGGAAATCATTTTTAATAGGGTTGATTTGCCGCTTCCATTTGGACCGATGATCCCGAAAAATTCTCCCTTATTGACGGAAAAGTGGATGTCCGCCAGAACCGCCGTCTGATGATATGACTTTTCTAAGCCAGTGACTTGAATCATTGCCTACCTCCTGCCCAGCCGTTTGTTCTGCTTTAACAAATAGGCGAAAAATGGTGCCCCCAGAAAAGCAGTAACGACCCCCAATGGAATTTCTGTTGGACTCAGTAGCATTCTCGCCACTGTATCTGCCCAGAGGACATAGATCCCACCGCAAATCGTCGCCATCGGTAACAGCAGTCGATAATCCGGACCTACCATCAGCCGAACGAGATGTGGCACGACTAGACCGACAAAGCCAACAATTCCCGCAATAGAAACAGCACCTGCCGTCAAAAGCGTAGAGACGATCAGGACAACCAGCTTCGTTCGTTCCACACTGACGCCCAAGTGAGCTGCTTGCCGCTCTCCTAGAGAAAACAAATTCAGTGCGCGTGCGTAAGAAACGAGAACCATCAGGCCGACAATCAAATAAGGCATTAACACATATGTAAAGTCCCAACCCCGAAATGACAAGCTTCCCATGAGCCAAAAGACGATCTCGTTTACAGCTTTATCCGATAGAGACACCATAAACGACACAAGCGAGCCAAGGAATGCCTGTACGACCACTCCAGAGAGCAGCAATGTCTCTGTTTGGAGCTTTCCTTGTGTATTCGCCAGTCGAAGTACAATCCACAAGCTGACAAATCCCGTCAGAAAGGCCACAACCGGAATACTCCACTGCCCCAAAAAGGAGATGTGCAGACCAAAAAGGATGAGAAAGGCTGCACCGACTGCTGATCCTGAAGCAACGCCCATCGTATACGGATCAGCGAGCGGATTGCGCAGCACCCCTTGAAAGCCAGCTCCCGCAAGAGACAGACACGCCCCTACCAAGACAGCCAATATGACACGTGGAAACCTAATCTTCATCACAATTTGCTCCGAGGATTCTTGCCAACTGACCGGTATCAGGTCACCCAGCCCGGGAAGCTGATGCATCAAAATCAACCATACCTCTGAAAGGGGAAGCTGGGCTGAGCCGAGCGAAATGCTGACCACCATAGATGCCAGCAAAGTGAGGCAAGCCACTCCTCCCCATAACAATAGACGCCTTTTCATTTTATTTCACCAGGTCAGGATAGATCGCCTTTGCTACTTCCTTCAAGCCCTGTGTAATACGTGGGCCAGGACGAGAGAGCATATTTTGATCCATGCCAAGCACTTGCTTATCGCGAATGGCTTTCATTTTTTCCCAGCCTTTGCGCGAAAGGATGATGTCCTCTAGCTTTTTGGACGTCGCCGTATCAACGATTCCGTTTGCATACAAGATCACATCTGGGTCATCCTTCAAAATCTTTTCCTCGCTAATGGCATTCCAGCCCTCTGTATCCGATGCGACATTGATCGCTCCAGACAGGGTAATCAGCTCATCCATGAACTCTCCCTTTCCCACGGTCCAGCCAGGGGAGAACTCCAGGTAAACTTTTTTCTTTTCTTCCGGTTTTACGTTCTTTACGGCATCTGTCACTTCCGCAATATCCTGCTTCATTTGTGCAACCAGTTTTTCTGCCTGCTCCTGCCGGTTCGTGATAACACCCATGGCAATAATATTGTTCATGATATCATCCAGCTTTTTCGGGTGCGTTACGTAGACAGGCATGCCCAATGATTTCAGCTTGTCAGCAACAGCCTTTTCCATCGATATGCCGCCGATAACGAGATCCGGGTTATGTGACAGGATGGCTTCCTCATTTGGCGTTACGACCCCACCTACCTTTGGTTTTGCAAGAGCTGCTTCTGGATAATCATCATATTCAGAGACTCCGACAATCCGATCATCTAAGCCCAACGCGAATAAAATCTCGGTTTCAGCCGGAGAAGTAGAAACAATTCGTTCAGGAGCCTTTTGGAATGTTACTTCTTTACCTGTCGCATCTTTCAACGTTAGCGGGTATGTTGTCTCCTTCACAGGGCTAGTGGCAGGATTCGTTTGAGATGCTTCCTTCTTCGCTGGAGTCTGGGCATTTGGTGCTGGCTGGCTGTTGCCCGCTCCCGAGCACCCAACCAAGCTCAAAGCTATCAAAACAGGGATGAATAATGGCAGCGATCGTTTCATTGTAAACTCTTCCTTTCTTCCCTAACTTAAAAAGCCCCTTTGCGTCCTCTACGGAGCAAGGGGCTGGCATTCAGGATGAACTACGTCATAGGTACCACCTGAGCTAGCCGACCCTTTCCGCGAAGGTACTGGCGCAATAAACAAACAGGCAGGTCTCCTGGCTTACGGCACATATGAATGCCGCTTCACAGTGGCGGGACCGCGCCGGATTTTCACCGACTTCCCTTTTCACCCCGTTTCTTTTACGAAGAAACAAGGCACCTGTTTGCATGAGGACTATTTTATTGTAAATAAGGTTATGACTCACCCACCATGATAGCACTCATCCAGAAAAAAAAGAATGAAAAAGAAAACCAAAGCCCTGACAGGTCCTTGGTTTTTCCATTTGTTTCACTATTTTTGTCTTTTTTGTAAATAGTCGATAATCCCCATCGAGCAAACTTCCAAATCCAGCTTTAAAATGCCAAAGACTTCGTGGTGGGCAGAAATACCAGCAGTTTGCAAATCATCCGCTACCCGATTCAAAAGTCTTGAAGCGAGCTCTTCGTAGCCAAGTCCTGCCGCCAAGACGGCCTCCCCTTCCGCGACAAACACAGGTAGCCATTTTGTTACTTGCTGGTACACATCCTCTACCTGGTCAGTCATACCAAAATGACCAAAGTAAATCCGATCCAAGCCACGCTCGCGATAACGTGCAATTGAGTGTAGCATCTTGTCAGGGTCAAACTGGTTGGGAGAAGTCGAAGGCAGAACGAGATGCAGACCATTTTCTTTGAGCTGCGGGTAATGTACTCCTGCCGTATCTCCTGTAAACATCCCGTTACTCACTGGGTCGTAGATGCTGAAATGATGGTTGGCGTGACCAGGTGAGTCCAAAAATTCCAGTGTACATCCAGGTCCAATCGACAGCGTCTCTCCATCTGCCTTTACGATTAAGCGATTCTCTGGAACAGGGACGATCGGATCGAATAAGGACTCGAACTGCTCACGGTATACCACTCGGGCACCCTCCATAAGTCTACTAGGATCAACCAAATGTCGCGCGCCTTTTGGATGGACGACGATTTTGGCATTTGGGCACTCTTGCAAAAACAAGCCCGCACCACCTGCATGATCCAAGTGGATATGTGTGACGATTATGTATTTTACCTGGTCCAGAGAATATCCCAGCTTGGCCAGACCTTCACGAATATACGGGACAGATGGACTTGGACCGGTTTCGATCAAAGTGAGCTCCTCTTCTGCAATCACATAAGTGCCTGTCCGCCCAGGCAAGCCCAAATCAAAGCCGTCAATCAGGTGAATTCGCTGCCCCAGATGAAGTGGTTCTGTTGTCTGCATACAATCGTTCTCCTTCTCTTGTTTTGTTCGTTATCGTTTTTGAACACTGCCTGCCTTTTCTTTACTTTACTGTATCATTTTACCTCTCGTCATTTGTGCCAGTTCCGATTGCTTCTGCTGCCTGATTGAGCTGTTCACGTGCTTTCCGGCAGCTCCACGGCCTGATTTCGGTATCCCAGCTTTGTCAGTGTTAACTGTACCTTTGGACGCTTTCTTTTAGCGGTTCCAACGCTCGTCAACTCCTTCTTATGACAGGAATGGCATTAACGCCTCTACAATGACGTCTGGACGATCTAAGTGAATAGAATGTGTAGCATGCCTCGCTAAAATGAAGGTACCTAGATTGGACAATGCCACCTGTTCTTGAATCAATTCCTGCCAAATGGTTTCGATCATGTTTGCTTCTTCTGCGGGAACACCGTCTTGAATGGATGATAGTACTGACTGAATAGGATCGCGACCAATAACGGTAAGCGGCACTTGAGGAAAACTATCCATTGCCTTAATTCGTCGAGCACAGCCCTCCCAATGTTCGATTTCCGAAGCCATTGCTTTGTACAAAAATGGACTGCACAAAAATGTCTTGATTTCACTTTGTGCCCAATCGGATAGCCTTTTGTGAGCCGAACTCAAAATAGGATCTAATATTGCACCCAGTTGCTTGGCATTCATCGTGGCAAATTGTCTACATTTACGAATCCAATACTCATCAGTGTCTTCTATAGATGAAACTGGAATTTGGTTTAGCCTTTCCAAAGAATCTGATGTGGAATCTACAAGAATAACTGCCTCTGTTTTTTCCGGGTATGCTTTTGCATAATGCTGAGCGCACAAACCTCCATAGGAGTGACCGACTAAAACAAAAGGCTCCACCATTCCGATATTTTGCAAAAGCTCATCTAATTCATCGATAAATTGGGCAGTTGTTCTCTTTTCTTCGCCAATTTCACTTTGTCCACATCCAGATCTATGAACGATGACAAATCCTGCAGCTTCCTTCCATTCATTTACAACTAATTCCCATTCGTGTGCCGATGACGACATACCTGGAAGAATCACCACCTTGGGTATCCCCGATCCCCCTATAAAGCACTCTACTTTTCTCCCTTTACTCATTACAATTTTCCGATTCATAGGAAAAGCCCCCATCATATTGTTATTTCGAGTATACTTCCCCTCCCTTCATTTTAACATTTTATTTACTGATTATTTTGAATGAATATCATTTTGCATGGAAAAAAGCTGCCCATGTGAAGGCAGCTTTCGCGATTAGCTATTATTGATGAGACGATTGATTGCCTGTATAAATCACAACTGCATCTCTTAGAAACTCTGCAAGACCAGGCTGTTCTTTGTCATAGTACGCTGTGAATCTCGGATCGTCAACGTACATCTGCGCAATCCCAGCATGCGCTTCGCTGCTGTAGTGATCCCAATAAAAGCTCAGCCATTTTCGGTGCATATCTGCTGCCTTCTGCGCGAGCTCACTGCCAGGATCTCCTGTGGTGAATGCTTGGGCGAGTGTTTTAAGCAGATCATCACCAAGCTGCTCTACTTCAGCATATTGCTCTTCGGTCATCCCTTTTATTTTCGCGTTAGCTTTGTCAATTTGATCGCTTCCATATTTGGCCCGAATTTCTTCGCCGTACTTTTCTTCATTGTTGTCTATAAGCGTTTGCTTGAAGCCTTCAAATTTTTGCTTGTCACTCATTTTACTTTTTCCCTCTCTTTCAGCTAAAGTCATTTCGACATTGGCAATAAGTGCATCTAACTGAGCACGTTTTTCCAGGAGTTTCGCGCGATGCTCCCGCAGTGCGTGGCCAGCGTCATAATTCGGTGAGGTGATGATTTCCTTGATTTCCTCCAAGCTCACACCTAGCTCTCGGTAAAAAAGGATTTGCTGCAGGCGGTCCACCTCTTGCTGTCCGTAGATGCGATATCCGGATGAATTGATTCTCGCCGGCTTGAGAATGTCAATTTCATCGTAATATCGGAGTGTCCGGGTGCTGACACCCGCCAGGAGCCCTAGCTTTTGTACGGTATATTCCACTTTGATCCCTCCTGACAAATTCATCGTACACATTTACGTACCGTCAATGTCAAACACAATCTGATGAAAAAAAGGACCCAAACGTTAAAGACTTCCTCATTGAACTATCGTTCTCCATTAGTTGAGAAGAGGCTACCTCGTCGTCCACAGGTAGCCTCCGTTTGATCAAATATTCTACTTTCGATTCCCTATTGGTAAGGTTTAGTATCCATTCCTAAAAAGATATAAACCGAAACCTAATGTATCCCTACCCCATTCTAGATAAGTATTTCTCCAACTCCTAATTCTTGTTAGCATAGCTTCCACGTCGGGATCATTAGGGTTTTCATAGCAGTAATTTTCAATTGAGCTCGCATAAAGACCCTCGTATGCATCCCAATCATCTTCACTTGCTACAACGGAGTAAAGAGGTGTCAGTCCCAACTGTTCACCCAGCTTTACATTTCCATGATGTGTCTTCAAATCTTCAAGTTGTGCCCCGAGCGCCTGTAAATACTCAACGGGAGGAGTTTTCTTCCAATACCCTTCACCAACGAGAATATATCCACCGGGATGAACGCATTTTCTTAATGCTTGCAACGTAGCTGCTAAATCACCAACTGCATGTGTAGACCCAACGCATATACCCAATCGAAACTCTGGAGTGGAATAATTGTCCATCACTTGTTTTGCATCTTCATTGACAAATTGGATGCGGTCTAACGAAATTCTCCCGTTTGCACGATTACGAGCCGTTTCGATCGAACCATCATATAGCTCTATAGCAGTGGCTAAAATGTTATATTTCTCAATGTAACGAATGAGCAATTCACTTGTTCCAGCTCCAATGTCAATCGCTTTATCATCGGGGGTCATCTTTGTTAGATTAATAATCGTGTTGATCTTGCTTTCACTGATTGGATTGCAAAATGCATGGTCCCTGTGGGCTATCGCCGAGAATTTGTTTCTGTCCATTGTTTTCTCCTTTGCTTGAATCGAGTTTTAACCAGTCCCTTTTTAATAACGTTATAAAACATTTTCACTATTCAAGCAATACTTATCTAACAGTTATTGGTTCTACGATTACGGTAACATAAAATAGAACGTCCCAGCCTGTAGCCGAAAAGCTAGTCATCATTTTTACGGAACAATAATTAACAATCTTTCCCTTTTTTATGATACAATTATGTTAACCTCAAATGATAACAACATGGACTGCAGGTGAGCGTAGGATGCGATACCGTGCGCTTACTTCATAACCTAGCCTTTCGCTGAAAGGAAAAGGAGGAGATCCGATGCTTTATATTATCGGTTTTGTCGTAGCGGTAGTTGCTGCCGGCTATTTCTTTAGCGGCATGCTCAGTCAGCGTGCCAGAGACAAGCATGCGATTAAAAATTACTCAGACGATGCTTACGCGCAGCAATACATTCAGCATAATTATCATCACCAGAACCATGGTCCGTTTTAATATTTGCAAGCAAAAAAGGCTGCCCTCCAGGACAGCCTTTTCTTCATGTATCGACAATTCATTACAGTGCTTGAAATGTATCGGTCAATACCGGTACGATTTGTTTTTTGCGGGATACCACGCCTTTGAGAACGGCTTTGTTGTCCACAAGTGTAACGTTGTATGCTTTTTCTACTGCCCTTGTTGCACTACCCAAAGCAATTGCTACGGAATCGTTGTTCAAAATATCCGTAACGACAAATACGAACAGATCGAGTCCTTTTTCACTGATGATGCTATTCATCGCTGCTTCCAATTCAGCTTGGCGAGCCAGTACATCATTTACGTCTACTGCATTTACTTGAGCGATTTCTACTTTTGCACTACCCATTTGGAATTCTTTTGCATCCAGGGAAAGCAGGTCTGCAATCGTTTTAT
The DNA here is from genome assembly GCF_046535075.1 of Brevibacillus sp. SIMBA_040. Taxonomy (NCBI): domain Bacteria; kingdom Bacillati; phylum Bacillota; class Bacilli; order Caryophanales; family Paenibacillaceae; genus Brevibacillus; species Brevibacillus sp. SIMBA_040. Next base: position 86,278 of record NZ_JAWRXI010000005.1, on the reverse strand, counting down.
CGCTCAGATCTGCACCAGCCTTGAGCATTTCCAAGCCGTACGCTTCGAGGTTCACTCCAGCAATCTGTGCCAGCTCATGAGCTGCAGCTACGTCTTGCTCTGTGCAGGTTGGCGATTTCAACAGCAATGTATCGGAAATAATCGCAGACAGCATCAGTCCAGCGATTTCTTTTGGAATCTCCACACCATTTTCCTTGTACAGCTTTTTCAGAATGGTTGTCGTGCAACCAACTGGCTCTGCACGGAAATAGAGCGGGTTGCTGGTTTCAAAATTGGCAATACGGTGGTGGTCGATCACTTCGACTACCTGAACCTGCTCGATGTCACTGACGCTTTGTTGGCGCTCATTGTGGTCAACGAGAATCACTTCATTGACTTCGTTCGCTACCGTTTCCACCAAGCGTGGTTCCTTCACTTGGAAGTAATCCAGTACAAATTGGGTTTCGCTGCTGATCACACCCAGGCGAACAGGCTCAACATCAGCACCCAGCTTTGTTTTCAAATCCGCGTATACGAGGGCAGAACAAATGGAATCCGTGTCTGGATTTTTATGACCGAAAATGAGTTTTTTTTCCATGATCCATACTCCTTAGACTTGTTTTGGCGACAAAATTATACCATAGGATAGAGGATATTCCCAAGTAACATTATAGGTTCAAAGTCGATGAATGGAAATAAAGATTTACTGCAGTTGCTTGATCGCCTCTTCGATAAAATCAAGGATTTGGTTATCGACCGGATACTGCATGATCAATTCAGGCGCTTCCTTTTGAATGCGCCACAGCTTCTCCCGCAGCTCTTCTCTGCCTGCAAAAATACGGTCACTTGCCTGTAAAAAGCGCTTTGCCCATTCCTTAGCCTTTTCCGAGCACGGATCTCTATTTTCATCCGCTTTTATTTCCGCAAACAACTCTATGAGTTCCTGTGTCCGCGGATCATCGTCCTGAATGCGTGGAAGATGCTTTTCGAGGAAATCGAGCTCCTCTTCTGTGAACAAATTGATTAAGCCAATCTGCCTGGCGTCGGGCTTTGTTTCATACAAAAGGTGCAAATATCGGAATAAGTTATCCCAGTCCATCTTTCCTTCCAGCTTGATGGAGCGTTGCACAACCAGGATGATTTCCTGCATAAGCTTGTACGTTTTCATCTGATTTTCAATTTCCTCCAGCTGCTGCTGCAACAAGTCTTCCCACTCCAGTGTGGACTCTTCAAAAATGAGCTTGACCTGCTTCAGGTTTAATCCGAGCGCTTTTAACAGACGAATCTTGTACAGCTTTTCGATTTCCTCCTCCGTATAAATACGATGACCGCCCTCAGACAAGGAAGACGGCGTCAGTAGACCGATCTGATCATAAAAGCGCAGCGTTCGCTTCGTTATTTGCAGAAGCTTGGCAATCTCACCGGTTCCGTACATTTTTTCCCCCAGACCAATCAACACCTTTTCAATAGATGACGACTCTATGTTAGATTCTTTATGCTTTTTCAAGTTACGAGAAAAAAAGCTGCCGGCAAGCGCCAACAGCTATTTGGGATGTTCCTATTATTATGGTCAAAATAACCTTTTCACGTCAACTTGCCTTAGCGGACCATGACTCCCCCGCCATCGACCATGATTGTTTGACCGGTGATATAATCGGAGTCCTGAGATGCCAAGAATACAGCAGTACGCCTTTCATGAAAAAGAAGGTGGACAATGTACCTGTCGAATACGCCAAGTGCACATCATCAGCAGTCATATCTTCGAATGTCTTTACTCTAGACGCCTGCGCATTATTGACGAGAATGTCGATCGTGCCCCATTTTGCAATGACGGTATCAATCGTATTTTTTACTTGCTCCTGGTCTGAGACGTCGCAGGCAATCCCTATTGCTTCTACTCCCAGCTCGCGTAGACCTTGTGCAGTGCTCTGTGCATTTTCTGCAATCATATCGACAACGGCTACATGTGCGCCTTACGAGTAGGAATGAGTTTTTGAATGTGAAATCCCTTTGCTCACGTAAAAACATGTCTGTGAGCGAGCCACAGCTTTAAAACAAGAGCGCGAATGCCTTCTTCTGCCAAAAAGTACGAATTGTGCCTATTGCTCGCCTTATATGAGCGTCCTTAAACTTTGCAGGCTGCCAGTCTCCTTCCGTATAATAAAAACATCCGGGATATACCAGACTCGGTAATATGAGAAAGAGAGCGTGAACCCTCGTGTAAAACCTATCGTTTCTATCTATCTTTCTATATTGGACCGTACAGAAGGAGAAACGATTTTCGTTGGAATCATCCAGTTGGAAGAGTGTATTTTTTTGAATCTATCTGATTGTGACACTGCAAACGGTCGTCATGTCAGTGTTAACCTTGGAAGTGAAAAACCCAGCACGTATTACAATGACTACGCAATCCGTGCAATCAGCACTGGTCACATGCACCGAATCAGATAATCGTAAATAACCTGCGGCACTCTACTCCATGATGTAGAGTGCCTTTTGATTCATGAGATCTTGATTGGAGGCGAGTATATGCGAAAAATGACAGTGACCCTTTATGATGAGACTTGGGTGCACCAATTTTTCCAAGAAGCGAAGATCTTGCGCGAGCTTTTTGGAGAAGAGCTTATCGACATTCATCATATTGGAAGTACAGCTATTCCAGGGCTGAAGGCAAAGCCCATCATTGACATGCTCCCCGTTGTCAAGGATATTGTACGAATCGATACCTACAATGAAGCAATGAGGCAACTTGGGTACGTACCCAGAGGCGAATTTGGTTTAGAGGGCAGACGCTATTTTCCCAAGGGCGGAGACAACCGTACACACCACGTGCACGTTTATCAAACGGGGCATCCTGCGATTGCTCGTCATCTTGCCTTTCGCGACTATTTGCGGGCACATCCCGAAGTCGCAAAAGCGTATGGGGCATTAAAGGAAGGGCTAGCGCTACGCTACCCTTATGATCCCGCCGCTTATGTAAATGGGAAGGAAGCGTGGGTACTCGCAGCGGAGAAAGATGCTTGGGAATGGTTTACAACGCGATAAGGCCATCGTTCAGGCGTGCTACTTCAATCTCCGCTACATCCGGCTATTGAACACTCCGCCAACAAAAAAAGGCACCGCGTGATCATTTCTCTGACCACGCAGTACCACCCAATTAATTTCACGGTACAATGACTTTTTCCCTATATGCAAATCATCGAATTCAAATCCCGCGGATAGTACGTCAACATCTCGATTCCATCCTCTGTGACAGCCACAGTATCCGAATGACGGAAGCCACCCAGTCCGCGGACGTATATACCTGGCTCAACTGTTAAAACCATACCTGGTTGAATGATCGTGTGATCTCCAAGATCAAAGAATGGGGCCTCATGTCCAAGTAATCCGATCGCATGTCCGGTATGATGGGAGGTCAAATGCTGAATTTCGTTTTCTTTAAAGAAGGCTTGGACTGCTTCCTCCACTTTTGACATCGGAATCCCTGGCTTGATGTTTTGGAAGGCGATGTCTTGTGCTTGAACCATGTAATTGAAATATTTTTCTTGTTCCTTGCTTACCTCCTGCACAAACATCGTCCGCTCCAGCTCACTATGATAGCCCCATACTTCGCCAGCTGCTCCTGTAACGAGTGTATCTCCTCTTTTCAAGACGAGGTTTTGTGTCACCGCATGCGGGAAAGCAGACATAGCCCCTACTTGTCCACGGAAAATGGCGTACGCCGTGTTTCCATGTGGCTTGTAATCGGCTCCAAGCGTCTCGATCATCGCCATCGTCGCTTCAGAGCTCGCTCTCGTTGTGATTTCGATTTCGCTAAGACCCGGCTTGGAGTACTTTTGCAGCAAGCGATGCGCCAGATTTCCCCAACGGCATGATTCCTTGATCAGCTCAATTTCCGCTTCGGATTTGATGACACGCATTTCTTCTCCCCAGCCATAAATGGATTGGAGCTGCTGTGCCTCTAAAAACTGGCTCACTTTAGGTCCACGATAGCCCATGGAGGAGCCGTAGCCGTCTGCATCAAAGCCTACCCGTTTTCCTGCGAACCCTGCTTCAACCAAGGCGTCCTTAAAATATTCCATCGGGTGACGGAGTCCAGGATATTCAGGATAGGAATGGACCTTGTCTACGTACGCAAATTCCTCTGCGTGCTCATGCTCAAGCGCCGGAACGAACAAATGCGTTTGCTGCTTGGGATCAATGAAAAAGCCAATCGGTCTTTCTGTCGGATGAAAGTGAAAGCCTGTCAGGTAAAAAATATCGGTGACACTAAACAAAATCGCACAATCTAGCTGGTTTTGTTGCAGTCTCGCAAAAAGCTTTTGCTGGCGCTCAAGAATTTCTGCTTTTGGAATGGCTAGTAACATACAAATCTCCTCTTTTCATCGTTTGATTTTATGTGGAATAAATGTGGCAAGCGACAACATGATTGCCTAAATCAACTATTGGTGGCTTTTCTGTTTTACAGATCATCATGCAATCCGGGCAACGCGGGTGAAACGTACAACCCTGCGGTGGATTTAACGGGCTTGGTACATCCCCAGTCAGAATCACGCGGTCCTTTTCCTCGTCTGGATGCGTAATCGGAACGGCAGACAAAAGCGCCTTGGTGTACGGGTGCTTAGGGGCGGTAAATATGTCCTCCGTCTTCGCCAGCTCCACCAGCTTGCCGAGGTACATCACGCCAACCCGATCCGTGATATGTCGAACGACACCCAGATCGTGCGAAATAAATACATAAGTAAGCTGGAAGTCCCGTTGTAATTTCAGCAGCAGATTAATGACCTGTGACTGAATCGAAACATCCAGTGCAGAAACCGGCTCGTCCGCAATAATTAGCTCCGGCTGGAGAATCACGGCCTTGGCAATTCCGATCCTTTGGCGCTGTCCTCCGGAAAATTCATGCGGATACGAATGCAGGTGATATTCGGAGAGTCCGACGATTTCCAAAATTTCAATCGCCTTTTTGACTCGTTCTTCCTGCGAATACAAGCCATGGACGCGCAGCGGCTCGGTTAAAATTTGCAGGATCGTCTTTTTCGGATTCAGAGAAGCGTATGGGTCTTGGAAGACCATCTGCATTTTGCGGCGCAGCTTCCTCATTTTTTCATAGGACAGGTCTGCGATATTTTCGCCTTGAAACCAGATTTCACCTGAAGTCGTCTCCTGCAGCCTGAGAATCGCTCGACCCGTCGTTGACTTCCCGCAGCCACTCTCTCCCACGAGTCCGAACGTCTCCCCTTTGTACACCGTAAAGGAAACATCATCTACAGCTTTTACTTGCTGCTTTGGCTGAAACCAGCCTGTTTTGATATCATAGTATTTTTTCAGTTGCTTGATTTCTAACAAAGGCTCAGGTAGCATGGGCAGCAACCTCCTGATGCTCGTGCGCATATAGCCAGCAGCGGCAAGACTGATGAGGCAAGGAAAGGAGCGGCGGTCTCTCCTGCCAGCACTTCTCCACTGCCTCTGGGCAACGAGGTGCGAATGTGCAGCCTTGTGGCAGCTCGTCTGGACGAGGGACACTTCCCGGGATTGATTTCAGCTCTCCTTTGCGCTCATTGGAGTTTGGCATGGATGCAAGCAGGCCTCTTGTATACGGATGCTTCGGTGAATTGAAAATCGTCCGCACATCCGCATTTTCCACCACCTGACCTGCGTACATGACTACGACGCGATCACACATTTCGGCAACCACTCCGAGGTCGTGGGTAATCAGCAGGATCGACATCCTCTTTTCTTGCTTGATCTGTCTCATCAGCTGCAGGATTTGCGCTTGTATCGTTACATCGAGCGCCGTCGTCGGTTCATCCGCGATCAAAAGCTTTGGTTCACAAAGCATGGCGAGTGAGATCATCGCTCTCTGCCGCATCCCTCCAGACAATTGATGCGGATACTCGTCTATAATCTGCTCGGCTCGCGGGATTCCTACCGACCGCAGCATCTCGATGATTTTGTTACGGATTTGCTTTTTGTTTAAGCTTGTATGCTGTCTCAGTGGCTCGCTTAGCTGCTGTCCGATGGTAAAAACGGGATTGAGAGACGTCATGGGCTCCTGAAAAATCATCGAGATTTCGTAGCCCCGCAGCTTACGCATCTTCTTTTCGGGCAGCTCGGTAATGTCACGTCCATCAAAGAGAATGTGCCCACTCTCTACATAAGCCATTGGCTTTGGCAACAGCCCCATCACGGATAACGAGGTGACGCTTTTACCACAGCCTGACTCGCCTACAATCCCTAGGGTTTCACCCGCATAAACAGTCAGGTCTACTCCATTTACGGCTTTGACCACTCCACTCGCGGTCTTGATATGGGTTTGTAATTGCTTTACCTCTAAAATAGGGGACTCTTTGCCCATCCTCGTCACCTCTTTCAATTTCCCTTCAGCTCCGGATCGAGAACGTCACGCAGCCAATCCCCAAACAGATTGACACCTAATGCCGTGATGACAATCGCGATGCCAGGAAAGGTAATCAGCCACCAGGCGCTGAAAATATAATCCTTGCCTTCACTGAGCATGTTGCCCCAGGCTGGTTGTGGAGGTTGAACACCAAATCCTAAAAAGCTGATCGAGGCTTCCGCAATAATATAAGTGGCGATTTGCAAGGATGACAGGACAATAATCGGTGTGAACAGGTTTGGTACAATATGCCGAAGTATGATTTCCCATCGGGGCACGCCGGTTGCGATACAGGAGAGGATGAACTCCTTTTCTCGCAAAGCCAATACCTCGCTGCGAACCACCCTTGCGTAGATGATCCAGCCGGCAAATACAAGCGAGATGATAATATTTTGCAGCCCAGCCCCCATCACGGCGTTTATCACCAATACCAGCAAAACAAAAGGAAAGCTCAGCTTCACATCGACGATTCGCATGATGATGATATCTGCCCAGCCGCGAAAATACCCAGCGATGAGACCAAGCGTTGTCCCGATCAGCCCAGCAAATAGAACGGTGCAGCTTCCGATAATAAGTGAGACGCTCGTACCGTGGATCAGCCTGGAAAAAATGTCTCGTCCCAGCTGGTCGGTTCCCAGCCAATGCCCCTCAGACAAGGGGGGCAACAGCTTTTTGCCAAGCTCTGCCTGATTGGGATCGTAAGGCGCTACCCATGGACCGCATAAACCGAGGAACAGGACACCCAGTATGATGAGAAAACCGATGGTGCCTGTCGGGCTTTGGAGCAGCCGCCGCAAAAAGCTTCGCCATTTCGGCTCCCTTTTACGAAGCATGTTCACGGGATGAGGGTTCACTCCGGTTGAGGTAATGGTCGTTTGGTTCATGCGGCACCCCCTACTTGAATCGAATTTGTGGATTGACGTAGGCATAGAGCACATCGACTACGAAATTCATCACGGAATAGATGAAAGCGATCAAGAACACGCCCGCCATGACGACCGGAAAATCCCTGTTTAACAGCGATTGCATCAAGAGTCGGCCCATTCCTGGCCAGGAAAAGACTGCCTCCACAATAACCGCCCCTCCGAGCAAGACGCCCAAATCCAGTGCAACGAGCGTGATAATGGGGATCAACGTATTTTTCAACGCGTACACGGAGAGGATTTTGTAAGTGGGTACACCCGATGCTTTTGCTGTGCGAATATAATCCTTCCGCAAAACGTCCAGCATGGTCGAACGGGTAAAGCGAGCGAAGCGTGCCACACTGTACGCAGCCAGGGTCATCGCAGGGAGAATCAAATGAATCAGTGACCCTCCCCCTCCTGTTGGTAGCCATTTTAACTGAACAGCAAATAGATAGATCAGGATGAGCCCGAGCCAAAAGCTTGGCAATGCCTGGCCCAGTACCGTAAAAGCAACTCCTGTCTGATCAAGCAGCGTGTTTCGCTTGTATGCCGAAAGAATGCCGATGGGTAATGCGATCAGAAGAGAAAGTCCAAGAGATGTAAAAGCAAGCTGAAAGGTAGCCGGTATTCGATCCAGCACCATCTGCAGAGCATCCTCGCGGGTTCGCAGGGAATTGCCAAAGTCACCTTGTACGGCGTTCATGATGAATTCCGTATATTGAACGTATAACGGGCGATCAAACCCGAGCGTTTTGCGGAATTCTTCGAGCTGTTCCCGTGGAGCATCTGGCGGCAGAAAAAGTGCGGTAGGATCACCGGACAAACGGATAATGAAGAAAACCGTCGTCAGCGCCAGAAATAGCACGACTATCACTTGACCCGTTCGTTTGATGAGATAATCTAGCATAGAACCCTCCTGCCTGCGTCAATCTCACTTTCTGTGCAAAAGCATGGCTACTGATTCCACTTCATTTCGAACACCAGGAATTTTTCATCTGGTCGCGGTGTGAACAGCAGATTTTTCGAGACAGCATACAGATCGCCTTGCTGCCAGAGTGGTACCCAAGCTGCTTCATCGACCAACCGATGCTGCAAATCATCGAATGCTTGTTTGCGCTCGGCAGGATCGAAGACTGGCAGTGCTTTTTGGATCATCGCTTCTACGTCTTTGTCGTAAAAGCCGCTATACGGTGCTTTTTCTGTAAACAGATTTTCGATTGTTCCTTGCGCGTCAAAGGCAGGGCCCCAGCCGAGGATAAACATATCCTTCATTTCATGCTGACGAATCTTGGCGAGATGATTTCCCCATTCATTTGCCTGCACGTTGACCTGAATCCCGATTTTTTGCAGCTGCGAAGCGATCGCTTGCGCCACATGGGTGTCCATTGGATAGCGTCCATTCGGCGTATCAAGCTGGAGCTTCAGGCTTTTTGGATCAATACCTGCTTCTTTTAGCAAAGCAATCGCTTTATCGGGATCATAACCGTAATCTTTGGTTTCGATGTAATCTACGTTCACTTTTGACAGCGGTCCTGTCATTTTCGTTCCGTTTCCGTTGAGCACAGAATTCAACAGCTCGTCCACATCAATTGCGTAATTCAGTGCCTGGCGCACTCGCTTGTCCTTCAAAGGACCATCGTAAAACGTATTGAGAGCCAGGTAGTTAATGCGGGAAGAACCGACCATCGCGATTGTACCGTTTTCACTACTTTTCACACGCTCTACTGAATCGACAGGGACATTTTTGAACAGATGAATTTCTCCACTCAGAAAAGCTGACAGTCGCGCACTGAATTCTGGAATGATTTTAAAGGTCAGCTGCTTGATTGTAGGAGGACCTTGCCAGTAGTCCTCATTTGCCACCAGCTTGAGCGAATCGTCGCGAGTCCACTTATCAAACCTGTAAGCTCCTGTTCCTATCGGGTTCATGGCCGCTTTTTCCAAGCCCACTTCCTGTATATGCTTCGGTGCCATAATCAACAGATCATCCGTAATTCGCAGCAAAAGAGAAGGAAACGGTTGAGACGTGATGATATGAACGGAATACTCATCGATCACTTTTACCTCTTTAATATCCTTCCAGCGAGAGCGGTAAAAGGAATTGTTCTTTTCATCCAAAATATAGTCGATGTTGAACTTCACTGCCTCTGCATTGAACGGCTCTCCATTTGTGAATTTCACACCTTCGCGAAGCTTGATCTCCCATGTGAGAGGATCAAGGTTTTTCCACTCCGTTGCCAGGCTCGGAATCAAGGCTCCTTTTTCATCTCGGTCGATCAACGGATCATAAATATTGCGAATCTGGATATCTGTAACGTAATTGACATCCGTGTTTGCTAACATGGTAGCAGCATCCGCTTCGAATCCAATGATCAGTTCTTGAGAAGGGGCAGCAGGGGATTGTGTACTGGTTGCAGGCTGACCAGCTGGCTGTGCGGTAGTTGGGGCCGTGCCTGCCGTTTCAGGCGTACAAGCTGTGAGGAAAACGGCAAAAAGGAGAAGCAAGACTAGAAGCATTTGATTTTTCCGTAACAATGTAATCCCCCTCTTCTCTCATTACGTTATATATAACAAAAAATTCTGAATTAATTTTCATTTTATCAAAGAGAGTTTTTCTATCTACGTATGTTTCTATGAATTTTGAAGGGTAAACTTGTATGATTTAACGAAAAAGGAGTGGCCGGGACCCATGAAACGAGAGCTGAGTCACAGACAATTGCAAATGCTGATTCAAGTGTCAAACGCCATTAATTCCACTCTGGATCTGGATATTGTCTTCAATACGATTATGAAAGAGACGCTTTCTGTCATTGAAGCAGCTGACGAAGGTTATTTGTTTTTGTATGACCCAGAAGACGACTACCTCATCGCCAAAAGCATCTTTCTGAAAAGCAATGATATTCTCTCTGTGGTTCGACTGGGGCCAGGTGAATCGATGACGGGCATTACCTATTTGAACAAAAAATGCACATTATTTCCCGACCAGCAGAGCGTCTACGAGGCAACCCGCACCATGTCCGCGATCAATCAGGCTAAATTGCAGGCAGCCGATCCGGTCTTTCCCTACTCCGCCGCCTGCGCCCCCATCATGACGAACGGTGTATGCATTGGGGTAATTACGCTCGACTGCTTTCATCCTGACAAATCGTTTCAACCAGATGATTTGCAGCTACTCGAAGCCATCTCCCATCAAGCAGCAGTTGCCTTGGAAAAAGCCAGTCTTTACCGGGCACGGGAAATCTCGATCTCGTTACTCGAAGAAATGAACGTGCAAATGACCAGACAAAATCAGTCCCTAAATCGGTCGTTGGAAATTCATCGGCACCTGGCGGATCTCGTTCTGCATGGGGAAGGGGTAAACGCGATTTTGCCATACATCCAGCAATTAATGGGGACACCTATTCTTCTGCTCGATCAAATGTGTGAGCTGATCGCCTCATCTACCAAGCCTCTCATGGCAGCCGAGGAAGAAAAGCTCACGCAGATTCGCAATCTGATCCATTCCTTGCCGTTAGGATGCACTCCCCGGCCGCTGCCAGAAGTTAGCGGGACCGCAAATGGCTTTAGTCTGCTTCCAATTGGGGCGAGAGCCAATTTACTCGGCTATTTGGCTTTGCTTACGTCGGACCCGTTCGATGAGATCGACATGGCAGCTCTGGAGCATGCAAGCACCGTGATATCCTTTGAGCTGGTAAAAGAACAGGCGATATTTGAAACTCAGCAAAATTTGAAGGGACACTTTATCGAGGAGCTTTTTACAGGAAAAATTAGTCACCAGCTGATCGATCAAGCGAAGCATTTGCAGCTTGACGCGCACCGGTCCTATCAGGTTCTGACCATCAATCTGGAAAGCGCCCAGCATGATTCATTCGACCTGTACAAGCGTATCCTGGCTGTTCGCAGAAACCTCACGCAAGTCGCGACAGAGCTTTTTTTGCAGCGTTATCCGCATGGACTGATCGTGAATAAAAACGATCATCTAGTCATCCTGCTCTCTTATGCACAGTCATTCTCTGAGTTGGAAACACAGCGTCACCTAAAAGACCAGTGTCAGCTCTTCGGAGAGTACATTCAGAAACAAAAATGGGGCTTGAAAGCAACAATCGGAATTGGAAGCGTGAAGCGAGGATTGCACGAGGTGTATAAATCATCAGAGGAAGCGGCAAAATGTTTGCAATTTTTAAAAACCTACCATACAGAATTACGATATATCAGCTATACGGAGCTCGGGGGCAACCGGCTGCTCCTGCAAAACTCAGCAGATGACCTCATCGCCTATGTGCTCGACGTTTTAGGGCCGCTGCTCTCTTATGAGAAGGCCAGAAAAAGAGAGTTTCTGCTAACCCTCACTGCTTATCTGGACAACAGCCTGAAAATGAAGGAAACCGCCCAAAGCCTCAATATCCATCTCAACACCTTGATTTATCGGATCAAACGAACCGAGGACATATTAGGCTTTTCACTCACTGATCATAAGCATTTCATGGATGTATGCATGGCCATCCATGTCTATCAGCTATTGGAGACGCAAATCGAGCAGAGACTCGCTCTGCGAAGGGCAGAGAGCCAATCGTATTCCTAGAGAATGTCTGTAATAAGGATCAGTTAATCTACATCGCTAGCTCCTCTAAAAATATTGTCAGAAACTGTGTTTCAGTATGTAATAGAGGAAGGTTAATCGGTTCATGAATTGCCTGTACACGCGAGAGTGGTCGCTGCGTATCAGAAGCCTTAGCAATGGAAAGGAATAGGAGCATCGGGTTTTTGGTATTTTTTATAATAGAGAGGAGAACAATCTATGATCAGCAAAGTCGGTCAAATTATGTTGTATGTAAATAACCAGGATGCAGCGGTAGATTTTTGGACGGAGAAATTAGGATTTATCGTCATTTCTGAAGAAAACAACGGTCAAGGAATGAGATGGATTGAGATTGCGCCAACCAAGGACGCAGAAACAAGCCTCATCCTGCACAATAAGGAATTCGTGGCCAAAATGTCCCCTGGTTTAAATCTTGGTACCCCTTCTCTCCTGTTTTTTTCTGAGAATATCGATGAGCTGCGTACCGAGCTGTCCAATAAAAATGTGAAAGTGGGAGACATTGTAACAATGCCCTCTGGCCGCGTATTTAACTTCGCAGATAACGAAGAAAATTACTTTGCTGTGCTGGAGAAGAAGTAGCTTGCGGATCGTTTGACGAAACGATGGATCATTGTAATAATGCGGCTGACAACAATCGTCGGCCGCTTTTTTTGTGCGGAATAAAGTCATATCATCAGTAGTTCAGAACATCCGAATAATAAAGTAATTTTTTACAAAAATCGGGAAAACCTACGATTCAATGGGAGGGACATATGAGAAAAATTTCGTTAGCTTTTAAGGGAGGATTAGTAACATTCGCTTGCATCGCTGCTCTAGGTTGTTCGGCCGTGTTTGCAGAGGTCCCTAGAAACCTGAAGCGAAAAACGATCGATCAAGACGTTGCCCAGCTAGGAGCTGTTTTTGAGCTCGTGCCCCCTTATCCCAAAAATGATGAATTTTTCAATGGGATCTATTATGTGAAAAACAATCAACTATGGGCTTATACCCCTAATCAGGAATCCGAGAAACAACTGATATGTGACGAGGTCACGCAGCTATCTGATCGCTATTTTTATTGGAAGGACAGACATCGTAAGGTAACAGAAGTAGCTCCAGGCTTTCGCTTGGAAAGCTTTCTAATTGAGAAAGCCAAAAATCTCCCGTCCGCCTACAAGCAAGTGACATTTCATGGTCCTTTCGGATATGCACGAGCCGAAAATGAAGAAAAGAAAGGACTATATACGTATATTATCCAAGAACAAGTAATGGGTGAGAGTGTGGTAAATGACACAAAGACTTACCCCGATGTCTTTGTAAATCCGTGGAGAACGTTACCTGAGCTCCAAAATATTCGCGATCTTACTTCGAATAACCAGCAGCTCTTTCTCTTAAATGAAAAAGGACAGGTATTTTCGTTAGGAAATGGGCAGTTCCACAAAGTCAGCCCGTGATCTCCTCAATAAAAGGTCAGCCTTTTTACAAATAAAAATGCCGCCCAGCACTCATAGCCAGGCGGCGCTTCTCTTCTTTCCTTACTTGACCTCGTTCAGACGCTCTTCCAAACGATTCCATGTCTCGGTAATACCCTGCAGCATCCCCATGTCCATCACGGTCTTGAGAGCCTCTGCGGATACGTATTCACCGCGATTGACCAGCTTCGTCTTGCCGTCTTGCTCGATGAATTCCAGCGTAACGTCGGTAGATGGCAGCTCCGGGTTTGTATTGCCCTCTGCATCCGAGAAGTAATCGGTATAGCTGATCATTTCTGGCTCGACAATTTCCTTATAAACACCTTTGCCCCACGATTCCATGCCGTAAAAGTCGCCTTGGTTCTGATCTACGCACTTCATGCAGTAGTGCCAAACCCCACCTGGACGGAAATCAACGTTGCATACCGGAATCTCCCAGCCTCTCGGTCCCCACCAGCGCTTGAGATGCTCAGCCTCTTTGAACATCTGGAACACGAGCTCGCGCGGTGCGTCAAAAACACGTTCCAGCACCAGTACCCGATCGTTTTCTACCCTTGAAACCATTGCATTTTTAGACATTCTAACTCCTCCTCTTGAATGATCTTATGGTTTTTCCTTGTTTTGCAGCTCACGCAAGTATTCTTCCAAATTGTCGAACCTGTCCTCCATGACGCGCTGGAAGGATTTCGCCCAAGCATCCAATGCTTTGAACGGCTCTGGTCGGAGCTTGTAAATCCGCCGGTTGGCTTCGGCCGTAACTTCCAAAATCCCGCTATCGCTAAGCACCTTCAAGTGCTTTGAAGCCTGCGGCTGACGAAGTTCCAGCCGTTCAGCAATTTCCCCTACGGTCAGGGGGCCATCGCGCAAGAGTTCAACGATATTCAATCGATTCGGTTCCGCCAAAGCGTTCAGAGTCGTCATGTCCATGCCCGGATTCATCCCTGACATGTCACTCACCTCGTTCAGATATGGTCTTCCGGTATCATATCATCTCCTTCATCAGTTTGGTCATCTTCTTGTTGCTTTAAATATACACCAAAAGGAATATTCCTGTAAAGGCATATTTTAAAAAATAAAAACGGCACCGGTTTAATCCGATGCCATTTTATCCTTCATCAATTAAGCAGGAACCGTATTTGTCGGTTCTTTTCGGGAAGCGGGCTTCGCCGCAAAGTACAAATAAACAAAGGCCGCAACACATAAAAGCGTAATGACCCAGACGAGGCCTGACGGAATATCGTTCCACAGACCCGTCATGGAAAGAAAGGCAGGAATAGCTGCCGTGACCCAAGACTGAATTAAAGTAACGAAGCCCGTATATCTGCCAATGTCTCGCTTCAATCCTAAAAGAATAAAGAACAAGGTCCAAAGAAATGCCCACATCAACCAAATAATGCCGAACTTCACATCTCCAAAAGTGATGAAGTTGACGAGCGAAAACCCGATGGCAAGAATGGCGACCCACAGTGAATACCAGCCGACGCCTGTCGTATCAAGATTGCACAGATTAGTGATGCCTACGTACAAATAGGTGAAGCCAAACAAGAAGATTCCGGATGCACCTAAAATAGCAGCAGTGTCCCCATCAGCTGTCATGATCAGGTAAAGCGGAGTAATGACTTGCAGAACACCAACAAACAGATTAAAAATGCCTGCACTTTTTCCTTCCACCTTGCCAAGCAGCATGATGCTGTTGAGAAACAAAACACCTCCGACGTACAACAACCCTACATTTGACACCGGCATCCCTTCCTTTGACGCCTTAGTGCCCCACCATCCATGGGCGCTTTTGGGCGTGTTGATGGGTATGAGTGTGCTTCCCATGTGAATGACCGTGATGTGAGCAGTTCCCTCCTTCATGGGAGTGCGATTCTCTCTTTACAATTTTCGGTTCTACACCTCGTTCAATCCGTTGACGCAAAGCTTGTGGTGTAAAAATCAGACCCGGAGCAGAATACATCCGCTTCGACTGTTGCTGGCAATTCGGGCAGTCTACGCTATCTGTTATTTCGCTAATTTTCAACCACTGAATGAACGGACCACACTCTTCGCACAAAAAATCGTATCTCGGCATCGTATCTGCTCCTTTACTGAGTTACTGGTAACTGCCATTCGGACGCTATGGACAGGTTTATTTTCGTCCCACCTGACCTTTATTTCGGTAAAATGTTTCGGTCAAAGATACTGGTCGGGATCGAAAGTGTGCAGCATGCGTTCGGGATATCTACAACCCCTGCAATTCTTCCTTCGACAGGTGCAGTACCAAGCAGCATATAAGCCTGTTCTCCCGTAAAGCCCATCGCTGTTTTCAAATACTCGATGGCATTCAGGCACGCATTGCGATAAGCAACATTCGTATCCATATAGTATTGCTGTCCTGTCGTTTCGTGGACAGAGATGCCTTCAAACACGAGGTATTCAGAATAGTGCGGCTCTACTGGACCTGGCTTGAACACGGGATTGTTGATGATGTTGTATTTCGCCATTCCGCCTTTGATCACATCCACATGCAAATCCATCCAGCCTGCCATTTCGATTCCGCCGCAGAAAGTTACCTCGCCATCCCCTTGCGAGAAGTGCAGGTCACCCATCGACAGCTTTGCTCCCTCCACATGGACAGGGAAGTAAATCCGTGTTCCCTTGGAAAGGTTTTTAATATCGCAGTTTCCGCCATTTTCACGCGGTGGTACTGTACGTGCAGCCTCTTTGGCGATTCGCTCAAACTCTGCGCCTTGCAGCTTACCGAGTACCGCACTATGAGAAGTAGGCAGATTCGCAAGCGGAGGGACGCGTTCTGGATTGGTCGAAACAAGATCTCGCTCTCGCCTGTTCCATCTGTCCAGCAATTGATGGGAGGGTGCTGTTCCAATCAAGCCCGGATGGATAATACCGGCAAACTTGACGCCTGGCAAATGACGGGAGGTCGTATAAATTCCATGGAAGTCCCAGATCGACTTCGCGGCTTCCGGATAATGATCTACAAGGAAGCAACCGCCATTTTCTCTGGCAAAAATGCCGTTGAAGCCCCATTCTGAGCCCTGCAATGCGCCGATATCCAAAATATCGACCACTAAAAGATCACCAGGCTCTGCGCCGTTGACCCACACAGGACCGCTCAGAACGTGTACGCGGTTTAGATTTACATCACGGATGTCGGAGGGATCGTCGTTGTTTGAAATTTGGCCATCTGTCCAGTCTTTACATTCCATCCGGAACACAGCTCCCGGGTTGACCGATACTGTAGCTGGAATATCCGGATGCCATCGGTTATGACCCGGGGTTTCCTGCTCCTCCATCGGCTTGTTCAAGTCAACGCGAAACAACACTTCTGGCATGCTACTTCCTCCTTTGTCTTCCGTAGATTCTTGAACCTTACACGGAAAATAACCAGCAAAAAACATGCCAACTGCTTCGTTTTCCTCAGCTCTTTGGGAAGCAGCGCATGATTTCGCATAAAATGAAATTTCCTACTAATTTCGAGCGTGTGATGGCCGTATAATGGAAGTAAGAAGGTTGTTGCAAAATACATCAGTCACCCCTTTGGCTAGCTCCCCGTTTTCCCACCACATCCCTTGCCCTACACCATTTCCTGGTAGTAGTCTCGCTTTTTGTTTCAAAATCGGTCACTTGTCGCAAGATCGGACAACGATTACATGCTAAGAAGGGATGTGATACAAATTATTGAAGTCGGCGTGCTACTCTCGTTAACTGGGACTCCATCCGACATCAGGAGATCACAGCACAGCACAATCTCTCAAGCCTTGATTCATCCAGACCTCTCTCATCATTCTGCTGCCCTTCCCTTTTCCTTTGTCATTCGCGATATCCAACCTGATCCGTTTGTTTGCGCTGCCCAAGTCATTGCGTTAGCTCAGCAAGGCATCAAGCTATTTTTGGGTATCATCACTACCTCCTGCTTGCAAATCATCTTGCCGATTCTTAAGCAGTACGGCTGTCATTTATTCAATCTTTCCTTCCAAGAAAAAAAAGGCACGTCCCCTATCGTTATCCATCACACCGACTGTCGTGACACAGGAAAGCTAGCCGATGTTATGACCTACATCACTTCCCGCTTACCAGCAGAACTCGTCCCAATCGATCATTCCCTCCCAGAATCCGTGCCTGATTGGAGAGCTCTCCTATTCGCATGGGGCGAACAGAGCCAGGAATACATCATTGCCATAACTCACACACGAATCGTGCTCTATGCGAATCGACCTTCGCGCGACCAATTTTCGCTTCGGCCAGGGTCTATCCTGAAGGATGAATGGGAGGAGGAGCTCATCCGCTTTTGGACAATTGAGACGCTAGATGTAGGCGAGAGTGCAGCATACCGACTGCTACTCATTCGTCCGCGAACATCCTTTTACACCAAGTCGAGCAATCCATTCCCTGCAATCGCAACCAACAGCCCGCGGTACAAGGCTCAGCTGAATACGGCATCGATCGTCGCTTTGTCTGGGTCCAATACACTATTGCTGGGAGAAACCGGATCAGGAAAAGAAGTGCTCGCTCGCGCCATACACGAAAGCAGCTCGCGCAAGGCTGGACCGTTTATAGCAGTTAATATAGCGTGCTTGCCGCGCGATTTGATCGCCAGTGAATTATTTGGATATACAGACGGGGCATTTACAGGAGCAAAAAAGGGAGGACATATCGGGAAGTTTGAAGCCGCCAGTACGGGAACACTTTTTCTGGACGAAATCGGCGAAATGCCGATAGACCAGCAAGTGTTGCTGCTCCGTGTGCTGGAAGAGCGTAAAGTGATGAGGCTGGGATCACATGAAGAGAGACAGCTGGATGTGCGAATCATTGCGGCGACCAATCGCCCGCTTGAGGAAGAAGTAAGGGCGGGGCGGTTCCGTGCTGATCTATATTATCGACTGAACGTTTTACAAATTTGTATTCCCCCTCTGCGTGATCGAAAGGAAGACATCGCTCCACTGGCTCACGTTTTTCTAAAGCAGCTCCATGAGCAGTACGGTGCTGGACCAACTGATATTCGTCATGATGCGGTGCTTGCTCTCTCAAAACACTCGTGGCCCGGTAACGTTCGTGAGCTGCGCAATATGATGGAACGAGCCTTTTTGCTAGCTTTTCATGAACCGGTGATTGCGGCACACCATCTCCCAATCGAAAGGCACGCTCTAAAATCCGAAAAAGGTGAGACGATAGCAGCTCCCCTAGCACAGGAGCATTCACTTCTGCGAGACGTAGAAAGGCAAACGATCCAGCAAGCACTTAGTGAAGCTCACTCTCTCAGTGCAGCTGCCAAAAAGCTGGGATGCGCCAGAAGCACGCTCTATCGAAAAATGAGGGAGCTTGGGATTGGTCAATTCAGCTAAGCCCATGCTGCGGACAATGAAAAAAAGGAGTCTTCCATATGGAGGACTCCCCTTCAAGATGCTATCTGGTTGACAAGTAAAAAACAGACCTTTGCTTGGAAACAAAGGTCTGCTCTCGTGAATTATTCACTTAAATCAGCGTTGTGGTAAACCTGCTGCACATCATCCAGGTCTTCCAGCGCATCGATCAGCTTTTCTAATTGAGCTTGTACATCTTCTGGCAGCTGTACTTCATTTTGCGCCAGCATAGTTAACTCCGCTACGGAGAAATCTTTGATTCCGGCATTTTTGACAGCTTCCTGTACAGCGTGGAACTGGTCAGGCTCCGCGTAAACGATAATGGTTTCATCCTCTTCTACGATGTCACGCACGTCTACATCGGCTTCCATCAAAATTTCGAGCACTTCGTCTGCTGTTTTACCCTCGAAACCAATTACAGCTGTAGCATCGAACATGTAGGCAACCGAACCACTTACCCCCATATTTCCTCCATTTTTATTAAAGGCAGCACGTACTTCAGAAGCTGTACGATTTACATTATTGGTCAGCGCATCTACGATAATCATGGAGCCATTTGGTCCAAAGCCTTCATAGCGAAGCTCATCGTAGTTTTCCTCTCCGCCGCCTTTTGCTTTCTCAATGGCGCGATCAATAATCGCTCTTGGTACGTTGTACGTTTTCGCACGCTCCAGTACAACTTTCAAGGCACGATTGGATTCTGGATCAGGTTCACCCTGCTTGGCAGCTACGTAAATCTCTTTTCCGAATTTCGCGTAGACGCGGCTCGTGCTCGCATCCTTGGACGCTTTTTTCTCCTTGATGTTATTCCACTTACGACCCATACAGTCCCACTCTCTTTCCTTACACGATTAATAAAATCGAAACCAAGTCTCGCTTGTCCTTTTACAAGAGAAAATTATACATCAATTGAATCACAATGTTTGCGGAAAATCAGAAAAAAACTAGGGCATCTCGCAAGCTTTGTGAGCATACTCCTAGTGTGCCTTCTTTTATTATATCATTTTCAGGGGTACCTACTCTAGAGGCGCGTCAGAAAAACCCGCAAAGTGTCGATGGTGCATGTATTGCTTACTCTATTTTCCGCAGCCGTGACCCTCCTACACATTAAGAGAGTAGCTCCCTGATTCTACAGCTTTTTTGCCAGTATCCCTCTATTAAAAAGCTCCAAAGAAATGTACCAGAAAAAACATAAGCGGAATCGTAATGACCGAGATGATGGTAGATAGCACCGTGGTCAGAGTCCCCATTTCTTCATCCGCCGAATATTTGGCGAACAAGATAGAGGCCAGGGTTAATGTCGGCATCATCGATTGAATCAGTATAGTCTGTGCAATTTCCATTTTCAACGAAAAATACGGTAGCAAGCTCGCGACTAGTAAAGGCATAAAAATGAGCTTCACTACAATCGGTATCCACGACTCTTGACCAGTCTCACGAACCTTGTCACGCTTCAGTGTCATGATAAGTGCCCCTATGTAAAACATTGCGAGTGGTGCTGCCAGGTCAGCTAACTGATCAGTCAAGCGAATGACGATTTCAGGCGTCTTCACCTGGTAGAAGGCAATAAAGAGTCCGGCGACAATCGCAGCTGTCGGGATGTTCACCATTGATTTTAATGTGCCGAGCGTAATCCTTTTTTCCTTTTGCAAAATGATGACGCCAACCGTCCATATCGTAAAATCGACCCCCGCATCAAAAATGGCCGCGAACAGCCCGCCTTCGGGTCCAATGATTGTCGCGCATAATGGAATTCCGATAAAGCCAGTATTCCCCAGACCAGAAAGCAAGGCAAGCTCTCTTTTTTTCGTGGAAGTCCCGTGAAAAAGCTGGGCAAAGCCCCAGCCCACACCAATACCAACCAAATTAATTACGATCGATAATCCAAATACAATGGCAATCAGACGAAAGGTTCCTGCATTCATTTCGACATGAAAGATACTCGAAAGAATGATGCACGGCATCGCCACATTCACAATGAGGCTGATAAACATTTTCCGTGTGTACTCATTGAAAGAAAATGTTTTGGTTAAAATGGCCCCAATAATAATCATACAGGAAATAATCAAAATCGATTGAAATACGAGTGACATTTCTTTCCTCTCCAATCCCGCTACACATCATGACGTCCGTACCAGTTATCTCAATCGAATCTTACTTGATCCACTTTTCGCCTGTCAATGTATTTGTGAATGTTGAAAAAACTTTTCTCGATCGACAAAACTTAGGTCACTCAATGGCTTCAAGGAGATGGCGGACGCTAGCCGATTTCCATCTCCTTTCTTTGTTTACTTATACTTTCGCGAGGATTTAATTCGAAAAGAGTACATATCTGCCCGATAGCATGCCTCTTCATATTCAATGATGTCACCAGTAGAATCCGATAGAATCCGTACGACTTTCAGCACATTCGCGTTTTCCTTGACTTGAAGCAGGGCTGCATCCTTGCTCGTGATGATGCCGCTGGTAATCGTTTGTTCCGACTCACCCAATCTGATATGTAATTCTTTTTCCATCAAATCGTATAAAGTAGCATTATGTAAATCAAACTGGACTAGCCGCTCCCCGATCTCCACCGGATAGTAATGACTCTCAATGCCGATGGGTATGTGATTGGCATAACGGAGTCTTCTCATAAAATAAGCCTGCTTAAATCCCGTTGCCCGAGAAATCAGATCAGGCGGAGTAACCAGCTTGTGTTCAAGCAGCTTGGCACCAGGCTCCATCCCCATATTTCGGATCGTTTCTGAGGTGCTACATAGGTTGCCTAACCAGTCCTGAATCGGCTTTAAAGAAATAAACGTCCCCCGCCCATGCTGCTTGATCAGCACTCCTTCGCGGACCAAGTGATTAACCGCCTCACGTACCGTGCTTCGACTGACAGAATAGGTCTCCATCAGTTCTCTTTCACTTGGAATCTTTTCTTGATAGCGCTTTTCAACAATTTGTCTTTCGATCTCTTCTTTCAATTGGATATGAAGCGGAACTGGATTATTTGGATCCAATGGCATTGCTGTTCACCTCATTTTTGTTTGAAGCAGGCAGGGGAAAACCAGCACGACTCCAGAGCCATAATGGAGTATGTACATCAATCGGTGCGAAGCTGCTGCCATGAAGTGCTCTTTCCCAAGCACTGGCTACAGCTTGCCGATCTTGAGCCGTTCCACGTAAAACCTCGGGCGTACATAGGCCCAGCTTTACCGTTGCTTGCAAAATATGCGTATCAGGTGCAATCGTAATCAGCTCGCGAGACTTCCAGCTAATCCCCACATACGACTCCATGACATACAGCCAATAATGAAAGAGCTTCGGTCCCGATAAATAGGGAAATTCCGTTTTGCGTTGCATCTGCATAACTCTTTGCAGTTGTGCGATATCATAGCCTGCTGATTCGATCAGCCCTAAAACATCCCTTTTCTCGGAGGATTCTGCGATTCCTCTTGCGACCCTATACCATATTTCCGGATGACGATTGGGCTGGAGGGCTACCCGGTGCTGAAGTAACACATGGCGCAGATCCTCCAAGCTGTTACCTGCTACCGTTTGTGGATCAAAAACCCAGCGAGAAGGCTCATCGAGATAGCATTCTGCAATCACTTTCCAGAGTGTATATGAGTTTCTTTGATAGTTCAAAGACATTCCTAGCGTCAATACATTTGGCCATTCATGCTTGGGTATCGTTCCGATCAACGCATCCTCGGGCATGACCTCACCACCCAAGAGACCATCGGCATGCATCTGGACCAATTCCTCTACCTTTCGGATCAAATCATCGTTTCTCATCATACTCCCCCATGTTTGTATCTTATACGAATTCACTCGAACAGGGAATGCAAACCACTCCGCTTGATGCAAAAAAGGGCTGTCTCTGAGCAGCCCTCCTCCAAAGCCTTACCATTAGATTTTCATCTACATACAGCATCATAACAATGAAATCTCACTCTGCTCTGAATCAAGTACCACAATACGTCTGGTAAGGGCGATTCGAGCATGGCGGCAGTGGGGCATATTCCTCTTGTTCAGGGGAGTAGGCGTACGGGTTTGCCAGTACAGCCAGCAACCGCTTCATCACACTGTAGTCGCCTTTTTGTACCGCCGCCTCCAGCGCCTCTTCTACCCGGTAGTTGCGCGGAATGACCGCCGGATTGCTGCTGCGCATGAGCTCGAGAGAGGCAGCCTTTGACTCCTCTTGTCTGCCGAGTCTCGCCTGCCACTGCTCATGCCACAAAGTAAATTCCTCGGTGCCAAATAGGGGCGTATCCTCAGGCTTTTCCATGGTCAAGGCGCGGAATGTATTCGTAAAATCTGCATGCACTTTTTCCATCATACTGAGCAAGCTCTCTATCAAGGCTTCGTCCTCTTGCTCTTCATTGAAAATACCCAGCTTCGCTCTCATCCCGTTCACCCAGTTACTGCGATACTGCTCTGCGAATTTGGATATCGCGTCCTCTGCCAATTTGAGAGCCTGCTCTTCGTTTTTATCCAATAGCGGCAACAAGGTTTCGGCAAAACGCGCAAGGTTCCAGACAGCAATATGCGGTTGATTGCCGTATGCATAGCGGCCTTGCGTATCAATGGAGCTGAAAACTGTCTCCGGGTCGTAGGCATCCATGAAGGCACAGGGTCCATAATCGATGGTTTCTCCACTCAGGGCCATGTTGTCCGTGTTCATTACCCCGTGAATAAACCCGACGAGCTGCCATTTGGCAATCAGTGCAGCCTGACGCTTGATTACCTGTTGCAGTAAGAAAAGATAGCGGTTTTCCTCTGCCAGCCCTTCTGGAAAATGTCTTTCCAGCGTGTAGTCAGCCAAAGCTCGCAGCTCCTGCTCCGAGCACCATGCCGCAGCGTATTGAAAGGTACCTACACGGATATGACTAGCTGCCACACGGGTCAAAACTGCTCCCGGCTGAACCGTTTCACGATAGATCGGCTCACCCGTAGTCACAACTGCCAAGCTTCTTGTAGTAGGGATTCCAAGGCCGAACATCGCTTCACTGATGATATACTCTCGCAGCATCGGTCCAAGTGCGGCTTTCCCGTCCCCTCGACGTGAATAGGGGGTGCGCCCTGATCCTTTCAGCTGAATATCAAATCGTTCACCTTTCGGGGTGATTTGTTCGCCTAACAGCAGAGCCCGCCCGTCTCCGAGCATCGTAAAATGACCAAATTGATGACCGGCATATGCTTGTGCAAGCGGAAAAGCTCCTTCTGGAGTTTCGTTTCCAGCTAGCACGTCCGCTGCTTGCTCTAGTCCCTGGACATTCAAGCCCAAGGCTGCTGCCAGCGGTTCATTTAGCATGATGACCTGTGGCGAGCCAACTGGATTAGGTGTGATTTTGGTAAAAAAAGTAGTAGGCAGACTCGCATAGCTATTGTCAAAGTTCCATCCTGGCTCTACTCTCGCTTGATTATCGGTCATGGCAACTCCTTATAAACGATATTTTTAGGCACCCTTCTTTCCACCTCAAGGAGCCTTTTTAGTGTTTACTTCTTCCAATTTATTATAAGCCTTTTGCTACCCTGCGTCCTGCCATTCTTATTATCAAAACACTTTGCCAGGTTCGCTCACTGGTCATGATTGAAAGAAGATTTCCATATCGTTTTCTACCGTCTGGAAACGCGAGGAGCTTCCTCACGTCTCATATACAAGTACGAAGTATAGGAGGATTGCGCTTTGAAAAAATGGCTTCTTTTTACAGCAGTTGGCGTGCTTATAATCATTCTGATGGCTATAGGGCTGAGAAAGCCTGCACTAAAAGATGAAATTGCCCTGCCGGACTTTCTTCATACCGATTTTAACGAGATTACCAAAATAGAGGTCCGCTATAATGATGGCAATCTATTGACGATCGAGGATTCTCCCACTATCTCCAAAATTGTTTCTGTCCTAAAAGATACTCGATTGCAAATATCGTCAGCTCCCGCACCTGTCGGCTTCTTATACTTCATGGATATAGTCAGTGGGTCACAAACGGTAAGATATGGCACTTATTTGGTGACTGACCATACTGCCTATCACGCCATTGCTCCCCAGTCTGATGATCTCGATGCCTTAATCATAAGTATCGGCCACGAACATATTCCCGGGCTTTTACCAGGGATAGAAACTACAAACTAGCTATTGGAGGCAGACGCTCGAATCAGGTACACACATTGCCTCGCTCCTTTGGCTACACAATCTGGCCGCTCCACCTGTGCTAAAAGCAGCATTTGATAGGAGCTAAGCTCTCTTTCACAAATCGTTTCATAGCGATTCGCAATTTTAAAATACGGACAATTATGCTGCGTCATCGTAAATGTATCTTCGTTATGCTGCTCCCATTTGGTCATGAAGCCATTTGCATCCTGAATTTCTGCGAGCTCTGCTACTCTGTCAGAAAGATCCTTGCCTTGCATCCTGGCTTCATATCTCTCCATAAATCTTTCTTGTTGTCTTTTAAAAAAATCTTCGAGTCTGTCTTCTCCCTCTTCTATCGCCATATGGTCAAGCAGTTCTACGGCTAATTGCCCGTAATCACTAGGAAACTGCTCTTGCCCAAGTAGCGTCAAGGAATAATAATGCATCGGTCTGCCGGGCTGATGACGTCCGAGACTGTATTGAACCAAGCCGTCCTTTTCCAAATGAACCATCTGTCTGCTTACAGCCACTTTCGTTAAACCGAGCTTGTGCTGCAGTTCTTTTGTACTCATTTGACCGTTCGTTTTCAGCAATAAAAGAATATAGTCACGTGTCGATAATCGCTTATTCATACTCATTCATCGACCGCCACAAGTAACAGGCTTCCTGCGGCAGTCTTCCCTCCCCCTCGTAATGAGCCTGACATCCGATTTGTACCCGAGACCAAACTGCTATTTATATTCTGACTGGATAATCGCATACATCAAGCTTTACATCGCCTACGTTAAAGGTTTCAGAAGGCTCAAATTTAATACTAAACTTTTTTGTTGAATATGTTTCATTTATTGTATTATACTGTTGGTGAATTGTCGAGGAATCATTTTCCTAAAAGGTGGGTGAGATTATGCAGCATGAGCTGTCCTTTCGCGATCCTGAAACGGAAGTTATTTGCAACGAAGCATTAGCCCGTCACACAACTTGGAAAATAGGTGGCCCTGCGGATTATTTGCTTATCCCAAAAACAAAAGCTGGTTTGATCGAAGCAATTCAAACCCTCACTTCTCAGCATGTGCCTTGGCTGGTTCTCGGTAAGGGCTCGAATCTTCTGGTCACAGACAAAGGCTTTAGAGGCGCTGTCATCAAATTGAATCGGGCTTTGGATTTCATTCGACTCGACGGAAGCATCGTCCATGCTGGTGCTGCCTATTCCTTGATCAAGCTGGCTGTCCTCACAAGCAAACACGGCTTGAGTGGCTTCGAGTTTGCCGGAGGAATACCGGGAACAGTTGGCGGGGCTGCGTACATGAACGCCGGAGCAAACGGTGCCGATATCTCGCAGATTTGCCAATCAGCTGAAGTGATCCTGGAATCAGGGGAAGTACGCAGAATGTATGCGGATGAGCTGCAGTTTGCATACAGGCATTCCGCTCTGCAAAAAAAACGTGTGATCGTCACCGAAGCGAGCTTTCAGCTGGCTTTCCAGGATAGTACCAGTATCAAAAAACGATTCAATCAAAATAAAGAAACACGCATGAGGACGCAGCCCCTTCCGTTAGATTGTGCAGGCAGTGTATTCCGAAATCCTCCCAATGCATATGCAGCCAAACTGATCGAAGAAGCTGGCTTAAAGGGCATGCGCTATGGCGAGGCCGAAGTATCGAGCAAGCACGCTAACTTTATTATGAACACGGGTCATGCTCGCGCTGCCGATGTGCTGGCTCTGATTCAACATATTCAGGAAAAGGTACACGCACAGTTTCAAGTTCAGCTGGTCCCAGAAATCATCGTGGTAGGAGAAAAATAAAAATGGATACGGTAGGAGGTCTTTTCAGATGATCCAAATAACAGAATCAGCCATAACCAGAATGAAAGAGATGCTTGCTCAGGAAGAAAATTCAGAGCAACGGTTTGTGCGATTTGGCGTCAAGTATGGCGGGTGCTCCGGCCTCACCTACGGACTAGGCTTCGATGATACCAAAAAGACAGACGATACAATTATTGAGACAAATGGAGTACAGCTAGTGGTCGATGCAGAAAGCTATCCGTACCTAGAAGGAGTCGAAATTGACTTTGTCGAAACAGGAATGATGGGTGGTTTTACCATTCAAAACCCGAATGCCAGAGTGACTTGTGGATGTGGCAGCAGCTTCCGTACAGCACTCGACCGCGGAAAAAAAGAAAAATGTGATTGATAGAATGAAAAAAAGTATCATCTAAATCGGCGGATTGCAGCTGATTTAGATGATACTCTCATGTATTACTCAGTCTTTTCTTAGGAAGTCCTCCGACCTGCGTTGAATAAACGAGGAAATTTCCGCAATAAATTTTTCATGCTCATCAATGAACAAATAGTGGCAGCTTTCTTCAAATACCACAAGCTCACTGTTCGGAATTTTTTCTGCCATGAGCACGGATGCCTCCACTTCGCTATTGCCAGCCCTCCCGCTTCGTTTCAATCGAGAGCCCTTCCACGTATTTGCGATTCATCATTTTTCGTTTTTTACGATTTTCTTTTGTCTCAAACACAATGTCCATATCATAATCGCTTGGATAGAGCTCCTTCTTCTCAATGTGCAGAGCCATTCGCTTCTTGTTAATTTTGTATTTCTGATTTTGAATCATGACCCCGACATTTCCTTTTGAATCCTCAGCGGCAAATACAATACCCGTTCTCCCTAAATAGGAAATGAACACGCAATCGCCGATTTCAAAAGGCTTTTGAAGTACAGGAGCTGCTGCTTCTGTCGGTTCGGCTTGCTCTGTCTCTGAGTCATCCACGTTTTGCACGGACACATCAGGCTGGCTTGAGTTGTGAGCAGCCGCTTCATCTACGCCATCGATTACGTCCGCGTCATCCTGCATCTGATCGCCATGCTCCTGATCGCGCTGTGGATACTCGTCAATCCCTTCACTCTCTTCCTTTTCAACGAAAATCATCGCCGGCTGAGCACCGGAGGCAAAACCTTTTGCCGTAATTTCACGAGAGCGCTCAATCATTTCAGTCGGAATTCCTAATTTTAGTGCGATCAAAAATGCGTAGCTCTGACCCGCTTCCCCGATTTTCAAACGATACAACGGCTGCAACGTATCAGCATCAAATTCCATACGAGCATTTTGAAAGCCCGGAGTGACTGAGGCAAAATTTTTGATTTCATTAAAGTGCGTGGTTGCAATGACAGTCGCGCCTCTTTTTTGCAGTTCCTCCAAAATCGCGATCGACAAACCGACACCTTCGCCTGGGTCTGTACCCGAAGCCATCTCATCGATCAGTACGAGCGTGGAATCATTCGTGATCTTCAGGATCTCAATCACATTGTGAATATGCGCGGAGAAGGTGCTGAGCGCATGCTCGATGCTTTGTCCGTCCCCGATATCCACAGCGATATTGCTAAAAATGGAGAACATGCTTCCTTCCTGAACGGGAACGAGCAATCCTGATTGAACCATGATGGTTAACAGACCAACCGTTTTTAGTGTGAGTGTTTTGCCTCCTGTGTTGGGACCGGTAATGACTAATGACTTGTATTTTCGCCCGATTTGGAAGTTCAGTGGCACCATTTTTTTGCCGAGCAGTGGATGTCTCGCCTCACGCAACAGTACGATGCCATCCTCATTGAGTTGGACATTCTTTGCTCCTATAGCGAGCGCATATTTCGCTTTGGCAAACAGAAAATCGTAGGCACCCACTGTTTCTACGTTGATCTGAAACTCGTGGGTGAATTCCTCTGCCAGTGCTGATAATTGCATGAGGACCTTGGTCACCTCACGCTCTTCCTCCGACCTGAGCGCAGTCAGCTCAAATTGCAGGGTACTGACCTCGGTCGGTTCCATATAGACGGTTTGACCGCTGGCTGATTCGTCCAAAACCATGCCGTTGACTTGCTTGCGGTATTCCTTCTTGATCGGGAGTACGTAGCGCCCATTACGGGTACTGAGCATATTTTCCTGCAAAATCGTACGGTACTTGCTCATCAATGAGTCCAGCTTGCCCTTCAAACGTTCTTCAAAAACAGCGATGCGCTTTCTCGTCTTGAGCAAATCTTTACTTGCCGCATCGACGACTCGCCCGTGGCGAATGCACTGCTCAATTTCCGACTTTAGCTTGGTCATGGGATGCATCGAGGCAGCATAGGTGCTGACCCGCGGTGCGATATCCGCTTTGGACGCCATGTACTTGATTAATTGGGTGACACTCGACATGAATTGTGTCATGTGCAAAAAGTCTTTTTCGCTGAACACATAGCCTGTTCCCAACAGTGATACAATCTGTTCGATTCCTTCGAGTGAGGGGATCGGCACACTGGCTCCATACTGGATTAAATCTTTGGCTTCTGCCACTTCATCGAGCTTTTTTCGCAGGACCTTGCTTGAGGTCAGGGGCATCATTTGCTCTACATGTTTTTTCCCTACGTACGAGATGGCGTGCTCCATCAGTGTTTCTTTGATTTTGTCGTACTCCAGACGCTGCAATGCTTTTTCGTTCATGTTTGATCTCTCCATTTTCATATAGTAGAAAATCTGTACAACAAAAAAGGACGAAGAATGAACAAATGTCATTCTCCGCCCTT
The DNA here is from genome assembly GCF_046535075.1 of Brevibacillus sp. SIMBA_040. Classification (NCBI taxonomy): domain Bacteria; kingdom Bacillati; phylum Bacillota; class Bacilli; order Caryophanales; family Paenibacillaceae; genus Brevibacillus; species Brevibacillus sp. SIMBA_040. Next base: position 56,894 of record NZ_JAWRXI010000005.1, on the reverse strand, counting down.
TTTATGGCTACCTAAATAAGCACCATTCGCAAACCTGGCTACGCCATAACTGATGGCAGAGCCGCGGTAGCACTTATACTGGATAGGAATGTTGGCCATACCTATCTGTACAAATAAAAATCCGTGCGTTAGCTCAGCACGGATGTGGGTGCAATGATATTAGGTATATACCTAAGGCATTGTATGATATCCGTTGTCCTTAACTAATCCCAAGGCCGCTCACAAACCATCACAAATAAACTTTGCCAGACCAGCAAAATTTCGAAAATGATTTACGCGAAGCCTCCATATGGAATTGCTTTAGTTAAGAACTACCGCCGACATCAACATCTCTCCTTAGATAAGGTTACTCACACTATAGCTTACCGCTTACGGAACCGTCAAGCGTCTTTCTAAACGAGCGGAAAGTGACACGCAACGTCTCTTCCCTCTACTTCTTGGAGCACAGGCTCCTGGTTTTTACAAATAGACTGAACATATGGGCATCTCGTATGGAACCTGCAGCCTGAAGGTGGATTGAGCGGACTCGGAATGTCCCCCTCCAAAATCAGCTTTTCTTTTTGCCTGGCGTGCGGATCAGGGACTGGCGATGCGGCAATCAGAAACTTCGTGTAGGGATGCAACGGCCTGTTATACACTTCATTTGTTGTTCCGATCTCCATGATTTTGCCTAAAAACATGACACAGGTCCGATCAGATAAATAGCGAACTACATGTAAGTCATGAGAAATGAACAAGTAGGTCAAATTTTTTTGTTCTTGTAGCCTGCTGAGCAAATTGATGATTTGGGATTGAATGGAAACATCCAGTGCGGATACTGGCTCATCGCACACCACAAATTTCGGGTTGAGAGCAAGCGCCCTGGCGATGCCTATTCTTTGTCTTTGTCCCCCGCTGAACATATGAGGATACCTCGTGCCATACGCTTTTCGCAATCCGACAAGCTCCATCAGCTCAGCTACTCTCTCGTCTCTGGCTGCTCGCTCCATTGATTCATGGGTAACCAGCGGCTCTGCGATGATGTCGGCTACTTTCATGCGCGGGTTAAGTGACGCAAACGGGTCTTGAAAAATGATTTGCATCTTTTTTCTTAACTCGCGCATTTCATGATTCGTTAGCTTGAATATATCTTTTCCTTCAAAGAAGACCTCCCCTTCTGTTGCTTCCACAATGCGGAGGAGCGTTCTTCCCAGCGTACTTTTCCCGCAGCCAGACTCTCCAACCACAGCAAGAGTTTCTCCCTCATAAATAGCAAAGCTGACATGATCTACCGCGTGTACGACACCCGCCTTCTTTTTGAACAAGCCTTTTTCCACTGGAAAGTACTTTTTCAAATTGCGAACCTTCATCAGTTCACGAGCCACAAACGTCACCCCCTCTCGTTTTTGTACTTCAGACAACGCACCTTGTGTCCATTTCCCGTTTCTACAAGCTCAGGCTCCAAAACACGGCAGCTAGCATCTGCATATTCACAGCGCGGATGAAAGCGGCAGCCTTGTGGTAAATGAAGCATATTCGGGACCATTCCCTCGATACTGTACAATCCTTTTGCTTTGTTCTGCTCCACGTTTGACCTTGGTATCGATTTTAACAAGCCCTCTGTGTAGGGATGCCTCGGGTTGTCGAACAGCTCGTAAACATCTGCTTGCTCCATCACTTTGCCCGCGTACATAACGTAGACATAATCACACATTTCAGCGACAATCCCCAAATTGTGTGTAATTAAAATGATGGATGTATCTACTTCCTCCTGAAGCTGTTTCATCACCTTTAAAATTTGGGCTTCAATTGTTACGTCCAAAGCGGTTGTTGGCTCATCTGCAATCAACAGCTTTGATTTACAAATCAAGGCCATCGCAATCATCACCCTCTGCCTCAGACCGCCAGATAGCTGATGGGGAAATACACTATACCTTTTTTCTGCCTCAGGAATACCGACCAGCTTGAACATCTCGATTACTTGCTGCTTGGCTTCCTGCTTACTGATACCCGGGTTGTGTAAAAGCAGTGTTTCGGCGACCTGCCTGCCAACCGTGTACACTGGGTTCAACGAGGTCATCGGCTCCTGAAAGATCATCGAGATTTCATTGCCCCGAATAGAGCGCATCTCCGCTTTTGACAACCCCACCAGATTCCGATTCTGAAAAAGAATCTCTCCTCCCGCTATTTTCCCTGGGGGACTAATCAACTGCATAATCGATAATGAGGTCATGCTCTTTCCGCAGCCCGATTCTCCGACAATGCCGATGATCTGCCCCTTTTGAACCTTTATGCTGACATCATCCACAGCAGGAATGACACCTTTGTCCGTGTAAAAATACGTTTTGAGGTTGTTCATTTCAAGAACGGTATTTTTATCTCCCATCCAGATTCCCCCTATGATTTCAAGTACGGATCAAGTGCATCCCGCAGACCGTCTCCCAGAAAATTAAACGCCAAGACGACGACCAAAATCGCGATACCTGGGGAGATCGCCACCCAAGGGGCATTGAATAAAAACTCTTTTCCATTGGATACCATGAGTCCCCAGCTCGAAGCTGGCGGCTGCGCACCTACTCCGAGAAAGCTGAGGCTGGCTTCAGACAAGATGGCTCCCGGTATTTCGAGTGTAAACAAGACGAGAAGCTGGGGAATACAATTAGGTAAGATGTGACGGATCATAATGACGTACGGTTTGACACCGATCGCCTTAGCTGATTCTACGAACTCTTTGTTCTTTAAAGACAGCGTCTGTGATCTCACTACCCGCGCCGTTCCCGCCCAGCCTACGATACTGAGCGCTATAAAAATATTCAAAAGACTTGCCCCGAGCGTATACATCACGACCATGGCGAGAAGCAGCGAAGGAAACGAGAGTACCATATCCGATATTGTCATGATCGTGAAATCTGTCTTTTTGCCAAAATATCCTGCTACGATCCCAAGCACGATACCGATCGTCATCGTGATCAAGCTGGGGATGATCCCGATTAACAACGAGATTTGAGAGCCATAAATGATTCTGGACAGGACATCACGGCCAAACATATCCGTTCCGAGCCAATACTCGCTGCTTGGCTTTTGAAATTGCAAATCGAGATTTACTTCATAGGGATTGTACGGCGCAATCAAAGGGGCAAAAATCGCCATCACGATAAACAGAAGAATAACGATTCCGCCTGCCATAGCCATCCTGTCTTTTTTGAGAGATTTGAATACATCCTGCCAAAAGGTCTCTTTGACCAGCTCATCACTCGCTTCGATCAACTCTCGCTTCGTAATGACATTCCTCACTACATTCATCTACGGGCACCTCCTTTAGTCATATTTAATCCGGGGGTCTAATATTGAATAAAGAATATCGGCTACCAGATTCCCGATGATTACAAGAGCCGTCGTAAACATGACCGCGCCTTGTAAAAGCGGCATGTCCCTGTTTTGAATCGCATTAACCGCGATTCTGCCAATACCGGGGATGCCAAAAATACTCTCCGTGATAACCGCTCCCGACAATAATCCGGCCACCTGCAAAGCCATCACCGTAACAACGGGAAGCATGGAGTTTTTTAACGCGTGATTGATGATTACCTTGATTTCCAGATTGCCTTTGGCCCTAGCCGTTCGGATGTAGTCATTGCGCATTACTTCTAAAAGGCTTGATCGTGTCAGCCGCGCGATCGTTCCTGCGGCACTCCAGCCGAGCACAATAGCGGGCATGATCATATATTCGGGACCACTGAAGCCTGATACCGGCAAAATACCGAGCTGCAGAGAAAAGATATACTGGAACAGCAGTCCAGCCCAAAATACAGGGATGGAAACACCGAGAAGAGAAAAGCCCATGATCGAGTTGTCGAGAAACGAGCGCTTCTTCACAGCGGATAATATTCCGGCTGGAATCCCGATGATCCATGAAACCAGCGCTGCTGATAAGGCAAGCATCAATGTGTTCGGGAAAGCATCCATCAATAGCGTCGAAACGGATCGGTTTAATTTGTAAGAAACTCCGAAGTCACCTTGGACCGCGCCCCACAGAAAGCGAAAAAATCGGACATAGGCAGGATCATCCAAATGCATTTGCGCGCGGACTCGTTCGACAACATCGGGACTAATATGTTCTTTCATCATCAGCGCAATGGGATCACCGGGGATCACATTCAGCAAAATAAACGTAATAAGTGCAATGCCTAGCATTACAGGTATGGAAATTAGAATCCTTTTGGCAATATGGGCTCCCATCAAACCCCTCCCCTTCCAGGCTTGCTGCGATGTAAAAATAACTACTTGTTGGCAGTAGTTATTTTTACAATGAGCATTTATCATTTTCAGCATGAAGCTAATTTACTATTCCGATAATAATCACTCTGTAATTTCGATTCCATAGTAGTTCATTGAGGTCCACCCGTTCCACGATACGTGGAAATTTTTCACTCTCGGCTGGACGACGAATAATTTGTTGAGGGCAAACAATGGTACCCAGGCAGCGTCTTCTTGTACAATCATTTTTTCCAGGTCCTGATAGATCTTGATTCTCTCGTCTTGATTGACCATTGTTCTTGCCTTGAGCAGTTTTTCGTTTACATCCAGATTTTTATAGTTGTAGGATCTGGCCACTGTATTTTTTTGAGAGAAAAACGTATAGAAAAAGTTGTCGGGATCATTGTAGTCAGCTGACCAATCTGCATGATAAGCAGGGAGCTCTCCTACTTTTCGCGTAGCAAAATAGGCGGACTCGTCCATTTGCTTGATCTTCACACGAATGCCTACCTTACCTAGCATGGATTGAATCGTCTCGTTCATTTGCAATACGGTTGGCCTGTCCGAGATTTGGGCAATTTCCATATCAAATCCATCCGGGTAGCCTGCTTCCGCCAACAATGCTTTTGCTTTTTCCGGATTGTACTCGATTTTTGGCAGATCAGGATTATACCCTAACAGCCCTGGAGGAGATATGCCCTCCACGAGCGTGCCTTCTCCGTGATACAGCTTGTCTAAAATCGTTTGACGATCTACTGCCAATTGCACCGCTTTTCGTACTCTTACATCGTCGAACGGCTTTATGTTTGCATTCAATGAATAGTAGTAGGTTCCTACGATCGGTCCTTTCACGATGTTATTTTTCCATTTGTCATTGTCTCTGAATTGGGGGATTTGTGAAGCGGAAGCGCTCAAATCGAAAATGTCCAGCTTACCAGTTTCAAACATGATTCTTTTGGTTTCCGCATCCGGTACGATTTTCATTTCAATACCATCAAACTTGGGGGCGCCTTGATAATAATCGGGGTTCGAAGCCAGAACAATTGTGTCATTCAACGTCCAAGACTTCAGCGAAAAAGGACCTGTGCCAATTGTTTTAGACGGCTCGATGCCAAATTGGTCTCCAGCTTCTGTAGTCGCTTTTCTGTTGTAAATCGATCCTGGTGGCGTTGCGAGATTCGCTAAAAACGGGGCAAATGCTTCTGCGAGGGTAATTTCAATCGTATTGTCATCGATGACTTTGATACCGCTGACACTGTCTGCTTTCCCGTCCATTCGATCTTTCGCACCGGCGATCATGTCCAGAAAGTCGGTGTTCAGTGCCTTCGTTGCGGGGTTCAGCATCCGATCAAACGTAAACAATACATCATCGGCTTTGAAAATTTCTCCGTTGTGGAATTTCACATTTTTACGAAGGTGAAAGGTGTACACGAGGCCATCCGGAGATACATCCCAGCTCTCGGCAAGACCCGGAAACAATTCTGATTTTCCTGGAGAAACGGTTTTCGCTTCAACAAGACGATCGTACAGATTCAAGGGAAGGGTATACTCAGAGGTCGTCAATTGTACATCTGCGGTTCCTGGATCGGTTGATTCCGAGATCGTCAGCATTCTGCCCTGGCTGCCGCTTTTTGCACAGCCACTCAATACGCTTACCGCCAGCATCAGTAAAATGATAGACAATGAGACCAGTGACTTCATACCTTTTTTCATCGGCTAGCTCCTCACATTTTGGAATATGATTCTCTCTTCAGGCGACAATCGTGTAAGCAAACACTGCTAAATGGAAGAGTGACTCGGCTGCCAAAGGATAAAATGATAGCTGAGCGTCTATGTAGTTGGTAAAATCACCTCCATACGTTTTTTGGCTATATGATAAAATAGTACTCGTATTTTTCTCATGAGTCATTGCACATTTTGTATAAATATTCAGATAAATTTAACGCTTTAAAACGATGAATTTATACAAGTTTTATAAAAATTCTGTTTTATTCTTTTTTGAATACGAAGCGGAGTGACACCTCTTGCAATTTCTAAGGAAAAAGTAAGTTTAGTCATAATTGAATGGAGTGAGAGGTATGGATGTGCAATTTATCATTTCAACAATTATTGATCGTTTAAAACAAATTGACGGTGTGAGTGCTCTTGTCTTAGGTGGTTCAAGAGCTAGGGGAACTGAAAATCCCAACTCTGATATTGATATCGGTATTTATTATAATGCCAACAATGGGCTAGACATTGCACAGCTACGTCGGGTAACCTCCATCTTGGATGACGATAATAGAAACAACTTACTAACAGAAATCAATGGCTGGGGACCGTGGATTAATGGTGGCGCTTGGCTAAAAGTGAATCAAAAACCGGTTGATTTTTTATATCGTGATCAGAACAAAGTATCAAAAGTAATTGAACAATGCCTCTCGGGAGATATCACAATCGACTATCAACCAGGGCATCCTCATGGATTTCTCAATGCGATATATTTAGCTGAAATAGCATTGTGCAAGGTGTTATGGGATCCGTCAGGTATTGTTGGAGAAATGAAGACCAGAACAAATCCATACTCACATGTTTTGCAAAAAGCGATCATTCAAAAATTTATATGGGAGGCAAATTTCTCTCTAGAGATTGGCAGAAAAGGTATCTATAAAAAAGATGTATCTTATATCGCTGGATGTTGTTTTAGGTCAGTTTCATGCTTGAATCAGGTTTTGTTTGCACTTAACGAAGCTTACTGGATGAACGAAAAAGGAGCTGCAGCCATCGCCGATTCATTTAGCCTGGTGCCAAGCAATTATTCCTACAGAGTAAATAACATATTGACTTTAGTCACAGAAGACCAAGACGATTTAGAGAAGGCTTTACGAATGTTACATGATCTGATTCATGAAACAGATCATCTAGTGAAACGTAAAGGTCTGTTTAATTAAACGGTGCAACCCGCTGAGATAACGGCTTTACAAAGGAAAAAGTACACAGCTTATTAGCTATGTACTTTTTTCGTAAAATTATTTATTTTGATAGCTGTAGAGCTTTCTAATCATATTATCATCTATCTCAATCATGTAGAGATTGATTAATGAATACAATTTTTCTAGGATTTTCAATGCATTCATATAAGCAATGTTTAATCTTCGCAATCCAACTTCATGTAACACATGCCTTTTACGCCCATGATGATCTCGATCTTCTCTTCTTTGTTTTTTTGACTCCATTCCCATACAGAAGCGTCTGCCTCAAATAACCCTGCATACTTTTGCAGCACTTTTTCCAAGGTCGGTGAGCCGATCTCTTCTTCTCCCTCAATCAGGAATTTGACACGACACGGCAAGCCTCCATTTTTTTGCAAGATGGAAATCGCCTGCAAGCGAACAATGAGGTCGCCTTTGTTGTCAGAAACACCGCGCGCATACATTTTTCCATCATGAATCTCTGCTCCAAAAGGTGGATAGCTCCATTCCTCGATCGGTTCAGGTGACTGCACATCGTAGTGATTATAAAACAAGATCGTTTTGTTTGGATTCCCTTTAGGTCCCGGCTCAAAAACCGCGTAAACCACCGGATTTTCTCCGCAATCATCGTGGCTTCTGGCAGCTGCTCTTTGACAAGCTGTTCCCATTTTGTGATCCTGGCACCCTCTTTTGAGCTTTTGTTGTGAATGCATTTCTTTTATGAACGCGTTTTAGATCCAGCTTATCTACTGCATAAATAATTGTCAATCTATTTAGTCAATTTACCCTTTGACTACATTTCCTTTCTTCGTATACATCCCCTTTTTTTATGGTATAGTCTAAGCAATTAACTATTTTTGGAATTCCATTTCTATTTTCAAAAAGGAGCATTAGTCATGAATAATCACGGTCCGGATAAGTTCATCTTGTATGTAGGCTACGGGCTCGTCGTTTTCCTTGGCTTTCTCATACTCGTGGGCATTATTAATTTTATCGTTTCTGGAATTAGATAAATTTTCCATATGTGAGGGATCACTTTATGAATTCCTGGTCAAAAGAACAAAAAATGCTCATCGCCATACCTCCTGTTCTCATCCTTTTGCAAATCGTCTTCTTTCAGCTGCTCGTCCATTATTTAGGAGACACAATCGGTTATTTGCTAGGCTATGTCATGTACTGGTTGGTATGGTGCATCCCTGTCTCTTTCCTTTTCTACAAGAAAGCACATGCAGGGTTATGGTCATTACCAAAGGCTGCTTCTCCTAAAAGGGCGCATAGAATCAGCATGACTCTTATTGCACTGCCCGCAATTGCCACTTTATTTGCAGCATTTTTGCCATACATACCAGCAGCAGGGTGGAAGGTTGCCCTCCTTGCGTTGTTGTTTGCGCTCATAAATGCGCCGCTGGAGGAACGCCTATGGCGCGGTGTCTTTCCAGCCTATTTTCCACACAGCCGATTGTTTGGCTTTCTTTACCCTACGATTTGTTTTGGACTGTGGCATCTCGCCCCAGCTTTGGCAAAAGACTCAGGAATGGAGGGCGGAATTCTCAGCTTTGTAGGTGGGGCATTGTTCATGGGATTACTATGGGGCTGGTACGCCTATCGCTATAAGACGATACTCCCTACGACTACCTCTCACGTTTTGACAAATTTCTTCGCATTCACTGGATTTCTTTATGTGAATTGGTTTTCGTAAGACGAATCGGATAGGAGTTTTTTGGATGTATAAAAATGTCAATTTGGTAGGAAGCTATGACAATACCTACTATGTCTAGAAAGGTTGTGACAATATGGAGGTTCGTGAGGGATTAATCCCGGCGGTACTAGGGACTATTGTTACAGCAACTGGTTACGCCTTGAAAAACACGGAAAAGGTGAGCCCGACACTGACGAACACAATCGTAGGCTTTGGACTCGCACACGTCGTTCTTGGCGCGATCGACCTGATTGAGCACAGGTAGGTAAAACCGGGTGGGCATATGGCTCACCCGGTTTCTCATTTCAAAACTATGGAAGCATTTCTTTTCCTGTTAAACTGAGGAAGTAAAAGACATGATGCCTTCGAAAGGAGATAGACTGGATGCCTACTGAGAAGCTGCAACATATCCTAAGCCAAATAGAAGCGGCACGTTCCATCCGTCAAACCGACGAGGACAGCTTTACCTCCATCCTGGAAGCAGCAAGACAAGAGTTGATTCAGCTTGCACGAGAATATCCTACCGATGCAAAAGTGATGTATGAATGCGCAGCTGCTCACGATCGATTAGGACTGGAGGCTGAGGCCGTTCCTTACTACGAGACCGCTATCACCCTGGGTACGCTGGACGTAGAGGACCTTCGCGGAGCTTATTTAGGACTTGGCAGTACATATCGTTGTCTTGGACAGGTTGAAAAATCGATATCCTTGTTAACCAAAGGAATCTCCCTCTATCCCGAAGATCATTCCTTGCGCGTATTTCTGTCCCTCGCCAAATATAACGCCAAAGACTACGAGGGTTCTGTGCAGCTCCTGCTGGATAGCCTGCTTGAGACATCGTCTTCCGAGCACATACAGCTTTATCGCCGTGCGATCCGCTATTATCGGGACCGTTTGTATCAGACTTGGTAGACTCGTTTTTTTGTTGGGAACATTCCTGCTATTGTTTTTTCCATAAACTGTTATACTATTCTTGTCAAATGCAAAGGAGTTGATTACATGTCTAGAGAAACTTGGACAGCTGTCGATCGTTACTTTTCCGAATTGCTTTTACCGAATGACCCGATTCTGGATGCTGCTTTGCAGGATAATGCCGATGCTGGCCTCCCATCCATAGACGTTGCTCCTAACCAAGGAAAGCTGCTGAATCTGCTTGCTACGATCCAAGGAGCCCGCACGATTTTGGAAATCGGCACACTAGGCGGCTATAGCACCATCTGGCTCGCTCGAGCGCTTCCCCAGGGTGGCCGATTAATCACTCTGGAGTCCAATCCCAAGCACGCAGAAGTAGCGAGAAAAAATATCGAACGGGCCGGACTCGATCACGTTGTTGAAATTCGCCTTGGCCACGCGTTGGACTCTCTTGCTCAATTGGACGCAGAAGGACATGGACCTTTCGATTTGTTTTTCATTGATGCAGACAAGCAGAGCAACTCGGAATATTTCCAATGGGCGCTCAATCACTCCCGAAAAGGCAGTCTGATCATCACTGACAATGTAGTGCGAAACGGCAATGTTGTGGATGAAACCAGCACTGACCCTAGCGTAGAGGGAGTTCGTCGCTTTACCGAGCTCGTCGCGGCTGAGCCTCGCGTAAGTGCCACAGCACTTCAGACAGTTGGAAGTAAAGGGTACGACGGCTTCGCTATTGCTGTCGTTACTGACGAGAAATAATCACTTTGTGCAGACCCGTCCCGCTACTTTAGGAGATGGGTTTTGCTTTACAATGGGAGGCGAGAGTATGCAAGGACTTGTTCGTTTTGGTAAATACTTTGGCTTTGTCATGCTGATCGGTCTGGTATTACAGGTTTTGGTTGAGTTTGACCGTGTAATGCTTGAGGAGGCTAAGATGTCATTTGATCGCCTTTCATACTTTGTGTACCTTTCCCTATACCCAATATTGCTTGGTATACTTTTCGCCATCCCTCACCTCTTTCGTGAGCGAAAAAATGCTGGAAAATGGACGTATGACTGGGTAAAAGGCCTTGCCATCGGATTGCCGGCTCTCTTTGGGGCAACTGTATTATTACATTACTACACGCCACTCGGGGACTATGTATCTGTCTTACTTCGGTATAAGGAATTTCCCATCGTTAGTGGAATTGCACTAGGGTATACGGTTCTCACCAGTTTTCACAAAGCAAAAAGCATGTAGCTACGTAAACGAACCCAGCTGTTTGATGATGGCTCCGTTTTTTCTGACAAAGATAGCCTTACTTTAATTGAGTGTTTCGCATATTTTTCGCCCACAAATTGGATAACCTAACATGAGTTTGTAACCATGGAGGTAATAACATGAGTTGGGTTCTTATATGGCAGAGCGTAGGAGTAATTGTACTCGGTACTCTTTTGCTACGAATCGCAGGTAGAAAATCAATTTCTCAAATGACTATGGCCCAAGTTATTGTAATGATCGGTCTTGGTACTTTGATCATTCAACCGATAACCGGTAATGGTTACTGGCCTACTTTTCTATTAGCAGCCGTTTTGGTCATCGTCATGATATTGATGGAATACCTTGAGATTAAATCTAACGGATTCGAAACTTTTATTACTGGTAAGGCAGTTATTGTAATTGAAGATGGGCAATTGCTTGAAGGTAATATGCGCAAACTCAGGCTAACAGCTGATAAGCTTGAAATGCGACTACGACAAGCTGGCATATCAACCATTTCAGACGTTGAATGGGCGACAATTGAAGTAAGTGGAAACTTAGGGTACCAACTCAAATTGGAAAAGCAACCTGCTACGAAAGAAGATATACAAAGGTTAATCGATATTCTTGAGAATCGAATACCAAATACTGAGCCCATTTTACCAAATAACATTTTTACAGAGCTTCAACATGGACATCAAAATCCACATCCAACCAATCTCCAGTAGGCTAATAATGTTACATCCAAATAATCTGAACCGGCATCGATGGTCCTGATGCTATTCTCGATGGCCAGTTTCCCGTTTTGGCCCCAGCTACCGGAATACCTGACCAATCTGTTGTCTATTGCTCGTACAGCAGCGCTTTGGCAATCCCGATAAAATACTCCGATTCGCGGCGAATGTGGTTCAAAACCGTGATGGCCGTTGGATTATGTTTCAATGCTTCGCTCTCGGTACCCAACTGATTTAGCAACAAAATAAACTGTTCGCTTTCTTGTAAAGCAAACTGCACAAGATCCAGCACGTCCTTGTAAAACTCTGGCCGAAGATACTGTCCACCTCGGACAGCAGTTTCGATATATTGAACAAACTTGGCTTGAGTTTGTGACAAAGCCTGTTCCCAGGCTTGCAGTGCCTGAACAAACTGGGGCTCCAGATTGGGTACAAGCGCCCGTATCACCTCCGTATGCTCCGCCTCCTGAAGCTTCCAAAACTCGCCCTCATCCAAAATCCGTAGTGGCATTTGTTCTCCATAATAAAATCGCATACCTATTCCCCTTTCCACGAAATTCGATTTCCACTGTAGCCTATGCGCATACGCCCAGGAGGTTAACAAATTCCCTCGAGCAACTGAGAGGCCCCAGGAAATTTGATTTTGCCCTGCAATTCTGTAATTTTAACTAAAAAAAAATCCCCACTCGCTCAAAGGCGAATGGGGTTACGTAAGGGGTAGTACGTAAAGAAAATACGTGAATACTATTATAGTAGATGATATTCATGTTCATGACTACAAGTATATATAGGTACATTTACCTATAGTTAGGAGAAGCTAGAGATTACGGCTCCTCACCTAGAAAAAACGATCCCTCCCGCAAAGACTGCGAGAAGAATCGTGCTATTACTTAAAGGCAATTTGTGATTCCAGCATGTAATTGACTAACACATCGGCAAATGCTTCTGCTGTATTGTAGCACTCTTCCAGGGTGTTGTTCGTTCCCCCAAACTCGAGAAGCAGGGCTCCACCGGAAATAGACTGATTGTACACGCCATTTCCTTCATTCGTCCCTTTCAAAATAATTCCTCGGGACAAGCCCGGATAGGAAGCTTCCAGTCGGGCATGCAGGTTTTCGGCCAGCCGTTTATTTTCTGGATGGTTTGGATTCGCCGTTCCGATCACAAACAGCATCCGTGAGTACGTCTTGCCATTCAGGGTAATTGCTACCTTGCTGCGCGGCTCATCACTGTCTCGATGAATATCGAAAATGTACTTCAGGTTAGGGCTTGTTGAGGCAGCTGCAGCGACCGCTTTGTACGATTCTGTATAGGACATCGAGTAGCTTTTCTTTTGTTCAGCCAGCTTCTTGGCAAAATCGTCCTGATTGGCCATCGATGGAATACCTCTAGCCTGCAACAGCTCGCCAAGTCGTTTTCCAACCAAGGTGATGTTGATCTCTGGATCATCTACTGAGCTTCCCTGCTGGTTCTTCGCAATATTACGCCACGACTCACGGTTATGGGTGTGGTAAATATAAACGGTCTCATTGCCAACCATTCCTTGGTTGTAGCCGACTCCAGATGTCGTTCCCCCACTACCTGCCTGACCTGTACTGGAAGACACTCGATCAACGATCCAGCCAGCAATATAAGCGGTAGAATTGTCAGCCAATCGGATTAAATACCAATCTCCTTGTTCCTGAACGACTGGAAACACTTGTCCGGGTTGAACTGTGGCAACAACCGCATACGTGGTCCCTGGACCATTACGCAAATTCGTATCCGCATTCCTTACTCGAATGAGATCTTCTGCTTGTCCGACCGGGGGATCGTAGCTGCCCGGAAAGTCTCCAACTTGTCCCGGAGCTGGATTTTCCTGACCGATCGGCTTGAAAATGTATGCGTAGGTACCATTGAAATTAATCGTGTACCAGCCGTCTGCATAACCATAATGAGTGACCGCTGTCCCTGCATTCAGCTGCCCTACGACCTGACCCAAAATATTAGGCTCGACATAGACTTCGTGCCATTCTTGCAGAACAAGAGTATTTGCCGTTTGCCCATTCCCTGTATCCGTTGGAGGTATATACGGAGGTGGTTCTGGTACTGGCACTGGTACCGGTGTAGGAGCTGGGGTTGGGGTCGGTACCGGATTCGGGGTAGGTGGCGGGCTCGGTGCTGGTGCAGACGTTTCCGCTAAGAATCGGGCATTTACCCACCCGTTTGTGTTATTGGACAGCTTGATTTGTGCCCAATCCCCTTGTTTCTTCACTTGCAGGAAAACACCTTTTTGATCGATAATCTGCAATATTTGCGCAGTGGCATTCGGTTCAGCCCGAACATTCAACATGTCGGCGGTGCTCTTTACATAGATGATTCTTGGCACATCTATCATCTTGACATACTTGTTGTTCAGCCAACCCGTCTTTCCATTCGGCAGCTTCACTTGTGTCCAGCCGTTGTTTTGTTGCTTAACGATTGGCAGTCTTGTAGCTTTTGTGATGGTTCCGACGATTTGCGTGGTGGTATCCGGAGCACTGCGTATATTCAGTTGATCAACAGTTACCTCGACATGCGTAGCAGCGTGAGCAGACGACAGCGGCATCAACAAGACCAGGGAACAAACAGCAGCAATGATGGTTTTTTTTCGTGAAAACAACAGCCTCGTTCCTCTCTGTTCGACTCGATATGACTGGAAATAACATCCTGTCAGTAAAAGGTTCTCGATTGAGTTACATATTCCTTCAATCTGCGACATTTTTTCTTGACAAAATGCACACAATCAAAAAATCCCACGCCTGAAAACATGGGATTTTCATCATTTCCACCTCACTGCATGCCTACAGTTTGCAAGCGAACCCCTGCATATTTCTGTGGGAGATACTTGCAGGAAGCAGATTGGTCTTTTTTCAGATGTCGATTCATGAAGCACAGCGTTGCTTCATTGATGATTTTGTGCTGCTCCACTATATTTGGACTAAGCATCTCGATGAGTGGTGAATAGAGTGGGATATCTGTAAAGCTCAGATGACCTGCCTGCTCCAGATGGAGGATGCTTCCTTTGTTCGCCAGCACGTGCTCTCTTCTTTGTTGTTCGATCTGTTCCATTTCGGGCGGCGATGCCAGTTCCTCTACTTCAAAGCCACCTTGTAGTACCATGACTGGTCGATCCAGTGCTTCTGAATGAGCTTCTCCATACATATATCCGTCCATATTGATTGCAGCTTGGAATGCCCGATTTTTGTATAAAACGTCTACAGCAGCAGCTCCCCCCTGTGAATGCCCAATCACTCCGAGCCTTGCAAAGTCGATCTTACCGATCAAGGGGCTATTTGCATTTTCCTCACCCATGCGCTTCATTTGTTCGAGAACAAATACAATATCTTTTGTCTGTTCATTGATAATCGGGATGGTGGCTTCATTTTGCACCTGATATTCCATAGGTAGGTGGGAGGATGTGTCTGTAAACACCTCGTATGTACCGTCCGCATACGTCGTAAGCAGAGCAGTTCCCGGATGCTCCACGGCTACAACGACATAACCATGGCTTGCCAGCTCGATCGTTTGAAAGGAATTCGTAAATCGTGCTCCGAGCATATTTCCATGAGAGAAGAAAAGCAAAGGCGCCTTCTCCAGATCAGGTGCAAATGACGCATTACTATAGGCATTTGTCTTTATTAAATCTATATACCGGAGCCATTGCAAGGGCAGTCCATAACGCTTATGCAGCACCGCCGAAAATTCGGGTAAATCTGAAATGTACCTTTCTTCTATCGACGAATTGTCCGTTGCTGCCGGATACCAGACTTGTGTCTTCACCCTCCTCGGCTTTCCGTCAACAGCTGTTCGGCTAGTATCCGTCCATGTGTAGCTTACGGTCCCAACCTGATACGGACCCGTCGGCTTTTCAAACGAGAATACGGGAAGCAAAACAGGCAACACAGCTGCTATCAAAGTAACTGGAAGCGCGACGATACTAAGCAAAATCGGTGTACGCATTCCAGTCCTTTCGCTTGGCGTACGCTGCAGGCTCCAAACCACGTACTTCCACAAAACAAGCAATACACTGACATACACGGGAGCCATTTGCCAGCGCCCGCCCTCGATGATGAGATGACAAAGACAGATGATGAGCAGAAGCAGTGGTGCACCTCGCAGGCTGATGACACCAGGCCTTTTCCGAAGCCAGATCACTTGCCACAATAGCGACATGCTTGCGATAAGCAGTAGTACTTCAAACAGTCTCACGTATGTAATCCCCCTCGTTGACCACTCTTCATTATTAAGTAATGATAATATTTAATCAAACTTAACTATTAATCAAAAAAAGAGAAACTACTTCTGCGTTTTCTCTTTTTCAATGATTGCCTTGAACCTTGAAAAGATTCCCTTCAGGTTTATTAGATCTTCAACATCCAGCTTGGAATAAAAACGATCAATAATCGAGAGTTCAATTTTCTCGCTGTTCTCCATATACTTGATTCCTGCATTATCCAGCTCAACAAAAATCTCTCTTCGATTGTCCGGGTTAATGGAACGCTTGATGTAGCCGGCTTTCTCCAGCTTATTGAGGTTTTGGCTGACAGCACTCGGCGTAATGTTCATGATCTTCGAAAGCTCACCCGTGAGAAGACGTCCCCGCTGATGAATATGCCCCAGCAAAATGATTTGGCTATTGGTGATATTCTCATCCAGCAAGGCGTGATATTCTTCCGTCAACATGGTATTACACGCATAATCAAGACCGTTTATCTCGCGGACAAAGGCAGTAAGCTCTTCTCTGTTCATTTCATCACCATTAATAGTTAAGTTAACTTAATTATAATATAGAAGCTTCCTGCCAGCTTGTCAATTCTGTTTTCCAAGCAAAAAAGCCACCCTTTTGTGAGTGGCATTTTCCTCAAGCTTCGTCTACTGATCCGCTTGAATTCGAATATAGGAAACATTTTTTACATTAATGACAATGTCATCATATTGAAGCCAACCGTCGTTTTGATTCGCGATCATTTGAATAATTTCTTCTGGCTCAGACGTTCTAACGGTAACCGTATCACCTTCTGAAAAATGGAAAACGAGCTTTTTTACCTCTAGCATACGATCCTCTCCTACTTCCATTTAATTGCGTGCAGTGGCTTTTAGAACGCCACTCCCCCATCGCTTGCCTCTTGATTAGTATCGGAAGGAACTCCCTTGTGCTGAATACATTTTTCCATTCTCTTGTCATCTTTTCATTCTTTTCACATTTACCGCCGAAAAATTAGGTTAACGAAAGTTAGCTGTCTTCGCATCTTCCATCCTGTACAATGAACCGTGGTTTGACTTCAAATTTTTGGAAAAGGGGAGTGCATGGCTTGAAGGTTTGGCTAAAGTCAGTTCAATCCGGTAAATATTTGAAAGGCAGCTTGCAGTATGATCGTACCAATACGGAGCTGTATGCATCTGGTACCGGATTTGACCAAATGGAAGTGTATACGCTTGTCGGTGTTGATGGACCTACTATTGTCCACGGTTCAAAAATCGTCATTCGCACCGCAAACAGTCTTTATCTTCACCCGCTACAAGGAGGAGGAAACGGAGTCCAGCTCAGCCTATGGGGGTCTGGAGAGGAAACCTTTATTATTGAACGAGCAAATGGAAACGCTGGGATCATCACGAATAACGACATTATCACGTTAAAAACTCGTACTGGTCACTATCTTACCGTCGACATCCATCAAAAAAACAAATTGGGAGCACAAACCAACATAGCAACTGCCCGTGAGCAATTTTCACTCGAAGTTATTGAACATCGCGGGGAGCCTTTGAACATAGTAGCTTTTGGCGATTCCATCATCTGGGGTCAAGGCTTATATAACAAGGACAAGTTTACATACTTAACCCGGCAATGGCTAGAAAGCGTTACCCAGTGTCCTACGAATCTGTTTGTTTTCGCTCATTCCGGTGCAACGATTGAGCCGATCAGCGACGATGATACATTCAGAGAAAATCAATATGTCGTGCGTGCAGATGATGAAAGAAATCTATGGAAGCCTACTCCTCCAGGTGAAGTCAATTATTCATATCCCTCCGTCCACGAACAAGTCAAAAGCGCTTCGATCAAGCTGCCTCGCTGGCACCATGTCTCGCCTGAAAAAGTCGATCTGATCCTGATCGATGGCGGCATCAATGACTTGGGACCCGTGACCATTTGTACGCCCTTCTCCTCTGAAGGATGGATTATTGACCAGACAGAAAAAGCCGTTACACGGGCGAGAGACATGATATTGACTGCTCTAAAGCAGTACCCAAATGCAAAAATCCTGATCACGGACTACTATCAAATCATTTCCAGGTATTCGAATCCGATCATCCTCAAAATTCTTGGTTTATTTCGGGATCATTTTACGTCGGAAGCTGATCTTTCCGCTTCCATGATCGCAGCAAGCGCTCAGCCGGATATCGTCATGAACGAGGAAATCCTCAAGAATTTTACGTTGGAACAAATCGAGGACCATCATATTGCCATGCTCTATAACGAGTTAAACCAATTGGGATTATTAGAAAAGCTGGAGGAGCTTGAAGAGATTGCTGAGGAAGATACGGAAGATACTCTCACCGCCTCTTCGGATCAACTCGCTTCACTTCGGACCATCAAGCAGCAAATGATCGCCAATTGTCAAACATTCGCGCGAAAAATGAATGCCGGCTTACAAGAGATAGCAAACGAGTTTTCAGATCGTGTACAAGTGGCGAAGTGCGGTTATGAAGAAAAGAACGCTGTGTTAGCATATGACACTTCTCTATGGGGTTTAGCACCCTTTCTACAACCGGAAGACCCGGTTCAAGCAGAGAGATTCGCGGATGCCATCAAGTGGGGAAAAAGTGTAGGTCACGGCAGAGCGAAAACCAAGATCGCTTCTCTCGGCCATCCTCACGTCAAAGGAGCACAGAAATATGCCAGCGGCGTTCGCTATGCCCTACAGAGCACAGGCTGGCTAGTCGATATGAATGGCCTCATTCAGCGTATCTTCAAACAGATTTTGCAGCGAGAAGCTTCTGCCCATGAAATTGAAGACATTCGCGGGCAATTCCTAAGCGGCTCGACTGTAAGGGATGTCATCATCCAGAAGGCTACCTCTGAGGAGTTTTGGAAATCGTTTATCAATGTAGACGAGCGAACCGCCATTTTTAACATGATCAGCCACCTCCTCAGCAGAAAACCACGTGACTACGAATATGCGAAATGGCCAAACTTCAGAGACGAAAAAAGCTGGAAAAACACCGTCAAAGAAATCGTGGCTTCCAAAGAGTACCAGGAACGTTTTGGTGACTGGGAGGTTCCTTCGCCTGGACGAAATCGGATTGAACAAGGCGTTTACTTGTTCCAGTACAAAGAGCACGAAGGGACCGTAGCACTCGACCATATCAACGCCAATCTGGTAACGGGAACCTCTCCAATCTGGCGTCATCATTGGACGAAAAACTGGACGATTGTACAACCCTTTACTTTCCAAGGAGCCAATTATTTGGCCGGTTATAAGGCGCATAGCGGAGAATTTTTTATCGACCAATATACTTTTGACTTTGACGGTACGAAATCGGTATGGAAACAGACCTGGACGAAGAATTGGTCGATTCTTCAACCGTTCCAAATGAAAGATAAACAATTTTTGTTTGGATATCGTGGGCGTGACGGTGATTTTTTCATCGACGAATTGAACAATGGTCTACAAGGTACGAACACAAAACTCAAGGGTAGATGGACTACAGGCTGGTCTAGCGTGAGTCCATTCTATATAGGCGATGAAGTTTACCTGTTCGGTTATCGCAGTTCAGACGGAAAATATTTTATCGACCAAATCAAGTGGGACGAAACAGGGTTTGGGCTCAAGTCTTACAGCTCAGGGAAGCGTTGGTCAAAGGGGTATTCCATTGTAAAGCCGTTCTACGGAACAGATGGAAAGGTCTATATTTTCGGCTATAGAAGCGGTGATGGACATTATTTCATAGACAGAGTAAACGATGACCTTTCTGGAACCCAGTCACATGGCTCAGGAGATTGGACGAGCGGATGGTCGAGCATATCTCCCTTCTATCGAGATGGGCACGTTTATTTGTTTGGTTACCGAAATAAGGATGGGAAAGTCTTTATTGATAAAATCAACGACGACCACAACAAGTCAGAGGATGTTATGTATAAGCATTGGACGACTGGATGGACAACTGTCATTCCTGCTTTCAGTATCGAAGAATGATTTCGGCTTATCTTGTCGATCCCTAAAATGATGAAAGCCAGTTCAACACTAATTCCTGTGTTAACTGGCTTTTTTGTATGATTCACCACAAAAATTTAATCTTTACCTGCAGTAAGTGTTCCTTGACAAATATTTTTATTTATGTTATGATAGAATATTTTTTATTTACAAACTACGTGCAACCTTTCATAATGTTCTGTAAGTAACTTTTTAAACGATTGTTTAGAGGGGTTGTACATAAGATGCAAGCACTGCCGTGTCAAGGCTGCAGAGGCTTATGCTGTGGTCCTGTTCCCATAACGGAGAAAGAATACAAGAACATTCAGAAGAAGGTTAAGTCCATGCCGAGGAAGCTTCGTGATGAGCTGCAAAAACAGCCTCGCCTCTACGGTACCTGTATGTTCTATGATCTGGATCGTGATCAATGTGGAATCCATGCTGCCCGCCCTGACATTTGCCGCATGTTTGGCTACCACAAAGACTTGGTCTGTTTCCGCAAACCGGAATTGGCTACGAAAGAGCCTGCGACGCTGAAACAGAAGCAGATTGGGTATTTGAGCATTGATATCACGTGGAAGGATTTTTAGAGTGAGCAGCCTTACAATGCTTCTGATGTCCGAAGCAATATACGTTTCCGTTAAATTTTTCGCGATTGGATAGGCAATATGCTGCGATTTTTTCCGTTACTTGCTTGCCGCAAATCTTACAATGGTTGCCTGTGATAATGCTGTTTTGGCTTGTTAACGCTTTCGTATCGTTACTTTTTATTCCTTCCACATGTGCTGCTCTTATCTTTGCATCTGTGATGTTTTCTTGCGCTAATGTGTAATACATAGACTCAATTTGTTCAGATGTAAACTTTTCTTCTTTTTGCAGCGCTTGAATTCGATTTATTTTGCGTTGAATAAACTCAGTAAGCTCGATATCATAAACGATTAAATCATTTGAGCCAATCTTCCTAAGCTCTGGATCAACACTGAACGTACAACGTCTAGTAAACGAAACGAGAGAAACGATGTGCTCCTTTTCTATCTGGATCATGCTACGAACCGATTCTACATGTCCATAATTTTGATAGAAGGGATTCATCATTTTAAAACGTTTATTCACCGTCCACTGCTTATCTTCCTTTCCACCTTTTATTTCGCCCGAATAGTTTTTCGTCTCAATAATAAAGACTGCATACGGTGTAAGAAGAACATGATCAATTTGCGAATACCCTGATTTCGCTTTCGGGTTGGCGAGTAGTAAATCAGTCAGATGCTTGTACGCTTTTGGCATCTGGTCTAACTGGATGTTGACCTTATACTCGCCAAGCTCTCCTTTTCGAAGGGATTTTTGGTCGCTTGCTTTTTTCGTTTCCTTCTTTCCTTTTTCCTCTTTCTTTGCTGGCGGCTGATTATTCCTTTTAAAAAGGTTTACTAGCTTGGATAACATGACAGGACTCTCCTCCATTCATCTTGTTACCCTTCTTCCCTTTTCAATTATTTTCCAAACAACTGCAAATAAAACACGAGTTCTCAGTCATAAATTTGGTTTTCACTAATGAAAACCAGCTTATGAATCATGACAGACTACACACCCCCACTCACTCATAAAAGCATGGTGGCGCGTGCAAATCGGGTAACCAGCAGGGAAGCTTTCTCGAAAGATGTCTCTCCACTCGGCATCATTTTGCTCATCAACATACGTGATATCAAACTGCTTTCAGCATGTCATCCAGTTTTTCTAATAGTGGGTTGATCGTCGATTCATTTGGTTGGTAATCGAGCGTTTGCCAACCTAATCCGGACATCGCTCCCTTGATCACTGATGAAAGAAATTGCTTTTCCTCTTCAAAACCTTTTATGGACCATGGGATCTCATTCAAATAAAAGCCCACTGTACCTATGCCTCTAACAGACTGATCCTGCTAGGCTAGCCAGACGATCAGTCCCTTGTGTCTTTCTGATATAGCCAGTCTGGTGCCAGCTAAAACGAGAATGGAGATGACAACGGAGGTAGTCCCGTTTGACATACTAATGCCGTCCTTCTCCATCCCTTCGTATAAATCAATGCAATTCCCCATGCGTATCCCCCGTCTATTTCTCCACTTCCATAACCATTACGTTAAACGCAGTCCCATTGTTTACAAAAGAGGACGTTTCAGTAAATCCCATTCTTGCATAAACCTTGGTTGCTCGGGCATTAAAGGCTGCCACACTTAGTCGCAAATATTCTGGTTTAAATCGCTGCCGGGCAAATGCAATTCCAGCTTGTAAAAATGACAGTCCTCTACCTTTACCGGTCCATTCAGGCTTCAGGCCCAGACCGATATCAAGCACGTTGTCCCCAGTATACAGATTTTGCTTTCGCCCTTGAGGAACTTGAGCATTTTGTCCAAAACAAAAAAAGCCCATCAACTGATGATCCTCGTCGCAAGCGGCATAATAGGTACCGTCCATCAGTTCCTGAAATGTTTCAGGGCTATCATCAAAATTATAAAACGAATACTCCAGTGGATATTTCCAGTTTACGATTTCTTTCGCTTCCGCCATTGTCATCAAATGAAAGTTCACTTCATACCCCTCCACAAAGCCTTTACGCTCACTTCGGTTTTGAATACCGATTTCCTGCTTCATTCCTTGGCAAAATGTTAACCTCGGAGTAAACGAAGACTTCATCCGAAATAAAAAAGGAGGGTCCGTTTTCAGTATTTACCTACAAATACTGTCATTTGGACACTCCCATTTTTCAATTCGTTTAGGACATGGAGTTCACGTATCCTTAATCTTCTGCTTCCATAAAGGCTTTAATACGTGCACCAACTTCATCACGAACTCGTTGAAATTCGGACCACTCTTTGCCCGCAGGATCGTCAAATCCCCAGTGAACGCGTTTTACGTGCGGAGGCGTGTTCGGGCAAACAGTATCTGCATGGCTGCATAGTGTCACGACCAGATCGGCCTTGTTTACTATTGCTGGGTCGATCACGTCTGATGTTTGCGAAGAGATGTCTATCCCCACCTCCTGCATCGCGCGAACGGCATTTGGGTTGACGCCATGAGCTTCAATCCCGGCTGAAAATACATCCCACTTGTCACCTAAGTATTTCTTTCCCCACGCTTCAGCCATTTGGCTACGGCAAGAATTTCCTGTGCACAAGAAGTAGATTGTTTTTTTGTTTTCCATGAAAGCCTCACCTTTTCGGATTAATTGGGAGAAGTGTTAGCAAAATGCTTGCGTTTGAACCATAATGCTACATGCACCAAGGCAATCATTACCGGAACTTCAACGAGTGGGCCAATAACAGCAGCAAAAGCGGCACCCGAGTGAATTCCAAACACACCAACGGCTACAGCGATCGCTAGCTCAAAGTTATTACTTCCTGCTGTAAAAGCAAGAGTCGTCGTAACCGGATAGGCGGCACCGATTTTCTTCCCCATAAAGAAAGAAATAAAGAACATCAATACGAAGTAAATAAGGAGTGGAATCGCAATGCGGACGACATCTAACGGTACACGAGCGATGCTCTCTCCTTTTATGGAGAACATCACCATGATGGTAAAGAGTAAAGCAATCAGTGTAACGGGGCTTATTTTTGGAATAAACACCTTCTCATACCACTGTCTACCTTTTGCTTTTACGAGAAACAGACGAGTCAGCATTCCTGCTAGAAAAGGAATCCCCAGGTAGATAAACACCGATTTGGCCACTTCTGCCATCGTAATGTTTATGACTGCGCCCTGGATGCCGAGCCATTCTGGAATAATGGTTACAAATACATAAGCATAGACGGAAAAGAACAGCATCTGAAATACGGAATTGAAAGCAACAAGACCCGCCGCATATTCTGCGTCCCCTTTTGCCAGGTCGTTCCAGACAATCACCATGGCAATGCATCGTGCCAAGCCAATCATAATCAATCCAACCATATATTCCGGTTTATCTGGCAAGAAAATGATCGCCAATACAAACATCAATACCGGGCCAATCACCCAATTCTGAATCAGGGACAGCAGCAAAACCTTCTTGTCCTTAAAAACACGTCCCATCTCCTCGTAGCGTACTTTTGCTAAAGGAGGATACATCATCAGAATTAAGCCGATGGCAAGGGGGATAGAGGTTGTGCCTATTTGCATGCTGTTCAACCCACTTGCCAAATCCGGGGCAAACGTACCGATAGCAATTCCAATCGCCATCGCAAGGAAAATCCACAGGGTCAAGAAACGATCTAAAAATGATAATTGTTTCATGAAGGTTCTCCTTTTTGGACTAGCAGCAAGAAGCGTTGTTTGCTCCCGTATTTGACTCTACACAGCAGGATGTGGACTCTGTTTTACGGATCTCACTGTCAGCCTTTGTGTAAAAAAACTCCCATTCATTTCCGTCTGGGTCCGTGACCCAAAATTTATCCTGAACGGCATAGCAGCATGTTGTATCCATCTCATCACGTGCGAAGAAGCCTTCGTTTTCCAGTCTTTGCTTATGGGCTGTGATTTCATCTGCACTCGCAACCTGGAATCCAAAGTGGTTCACTTGATTTCCATGAACGACATCCCGGACATTTAATGTAAAGTTAAGTCCCGGATTTTCCAGCAGAAACTTCGCATAATCTGCCTTTACCTTTACAGGCTGTGCACCGAATACCTTCTCATAGAATTCAACGGATTTTTCCAGATTGGTTACGTTAATCCCCACATGAGCATATTTCATTACTTCGTCCTCCTTTATTTTCTGTTCATCAAAAAAAATTGATATAAGGTTTAAAAAAATTAGCAGCAGCTCCCTTTCCCTGTTTTTCTGAAGATACAGCAAAGCTCTTCTGATAATAGATGGTTCACTTCGTCATCATTCAAATCGTAATAGCTCCATGTACCTTTTGTTTCTTTGATAATCAGGTTGGCGTCCAGCAAAATCTTGAGATGGTAGGACAGCTTGGATTGTGGCATATCAAAGATTTCTGTGAGGTCACATACGCATGTTTTACCTCTCTGGCAAAGCTCATACATAATTTCTAATCGCTTTTGATCTGCGAGGGCTTTGAATTTCTTCTCATATTGCCCCAATTGTTGTTTGATATCGATCATTG
The DNA here is from genome assembly GCF_046535075.1 of Brevibacillus sp. SIMBA_040. NCBI lineage: Bacteria > Bacillati > Bacillota > Bacilli > Caryophanales > Paenibacillaceae > Brevibacillus > Brevibacillus sp. SIMBA_040. Next base: position 31,832 of record NZ_JAWRXI010000005.1, on the reverse strand, counting down.
ATTGCAACCTCATTCATCAACTTTTTTTGATGTTCTTATTATATGCACAGTTATCGAGGTGGTGCAATCTTTAAATCAATTTTTTTGATTTATTGACTTTCAAGGGCTCTCTCGCCAGATTTATTTTCTTCTCGCATGAAATATGGTTTTAAGAAAAAGCGGTTTATGTTAAATTGATTGGATAGTCTCCATCTTTAGAGGTGAATTTCATGGTAGCTGTTTTTGTCAGAACGGAATCGAATGAATTTAGCCAGATACAGCAGCAAATCGAAAAGTGCTTACCCTTTGTCGGAAAATCGGAGCATAAGATGTACATGGAATTCAGCACGTCTGGCACTGATGCTGAAAGACTAGGTTTATCGCAACTTGTGAAGGACATTCAATCCGGTATGATCTCCAAGGTTATTTGCGCTAGCTCAGATCGTATCTCTAATGATATGGCGGAGCTAAACGAATTCTTTCATCTCGTCCGTGGAAAATCGGTCGAACTCATTTTTGCCGGATGATTGCCGTCTGCCTGCTTTCTTCGCATCCTCAGGTTTACCCCCACTCATTAAACTCCACCTACAGAGATGGGAACGGATACCTGTTACGCTCTCATCTGGCTTTTGTGGCTCCGTTGTCCTGCGCAACCCAAAACCCCCAGTATACGTGCTTATCTTCGACTGAATTCATCCAATACCGATGAATGTACGAGCTACTCTTGTATCCTGCTGACTCACTACACTATCTTCTTGATTATGGAGTACATGGTTTGACAGACAAATCGGATTTTAGGAGTCGCAACCAGTCCACTGAACGTTATAGGGTAAAAATACCCCCGGGTTTTATCCCGAGGGCTGTTGATGGACTGCATTTTTAAGGAGTCGTTTCCGTGATTGGATTTCCATGGATGTCTATTATATTGCTAGTAAAAAAGATGTGAATATCTGTAAATTCGCCTGTCACATCCGTATAGACCGTTAAAATCGGGTTGTTCACATCAGAACGGTCCCAGTCCATAGAAAGAGCATGTTGGTCTCCATTCCATGCGGCTGGCCACTGGCCATCCATCGCCCTAAAGCTGTTAATTACCAGCGTTACATCCGTGTAGTCGAATGACTCACTTGATAGAGCCTTATTAAAATGAATCACGATCTTGGAAATGGTGCTCTCAGGTCCAACTGTTGCAATTGCAGGCGTTGTATCGCTATTCTCGACTTATCCCTTTTTTAAATGGTCGGGTTTTCGTTCGAGCCTACACCGGGCAGGCGACTTTCATCGCACACGGCGTTCCATCAACGAATAAGAAGATTTTTTTACAATGGGCAGCTTAATCATAAGTAAAATTCTCCCTCTGGTCTGCTATCTAAAGTTAATGCTGAGTTAACCTCAATTACGGGGCGAGGATAGTTCCTCAAGAAATATCACCTCTGGGCACATCCATGAATATCTTATAATCAATCCAACACTCAAGGTGAACAAAATGCAAAACAGAACAAAGCTCTCTGAGGCTTCAATGATTTCCATAATCAGAAATGGGTTACCCATATCGTCTTCTCCCAAACGCATCGTCATCGTCGGTGCTGGTATGACGGGACTCGTAGCAGGCTCACTCCTGAAAGAAGCAGGACATCAAGTGACAATACTGGAAGCTTCCAATCGCGTCGGCGGGCGTGTCTATACTATGCGTTCTCCATTTTATGATGGGCAATACTTCGAGGCTGGAGCGATGCGAATTCCTAGCACCCACCAGCTAACCTTGGAATACATTTCGAAATTTCGCCTGTCTCTCAATCATTTTATTAACCAGACACCGAATGATCTGATCCAGGTGAATGGAATAAAAACACGTCGTTGGATGTACGAACAAAATCCTGATATTCTTGGCTTTTTGGTAGCGCAGAATGAACGAGGTAAAACAGCTGATGCATTGGCCCAGCTCGCAATCAAGCCGATCCTCGATTATATTAACCTGGATCCCGAAAGACATTGGCCCATCATTACCGAAGAGTTTGATAAGTATTCCATGGAGCTTTTCTTGCGTTACAATCCTGTGGGTCCATCCTTGTCCACTGCAGCTGTCAATATGATTAATGTTATGTCAGGTTTCGAAGGCTTTCCCGAGCTTGCGTTTCTGGAAATTTTGCGCGACTTCATCCTCTTTTCTCCTTCGACTCGCTTTTTTGAAATCTCTGGTGGTTTTGATAAATTGCCCTCTGCCTTTTTGCCTCAACTACGCGAGAATATTCACTTTAACCATAAAATGACCACAATCAGCCAGCATGGAGAGCATGTGACTGTCTCTGGCTTGCAGACTTTAACTTCAGAGCCTTTCCAAGTGACGGCAGATTTTGCGATTGTCACCTTACCTTTTACTCTCTTACAGTTTGTTAAAGTGGAGCCCTACCACTTGTTCTCCTATCAAAAATGGGCGGCTATTCGCCAGCTCCATTACGTTTCCTCCACAAAAATCGGCATCCAATTTTCTTACCGCTTCTGGGAAGATAACGGCCTGTATGGAGGTAACTCTACTACGGACCTGCCCATTCGACTCTCTTATTATCCTAGTCATTATGTTGGAGCCCCAGGTGGAGTTGTCCTGGTTAGTTATACGTGGGAAGATGATGCCCTTCCCTGGATCAGCATGTCCAAAGATGAACAGATCACAACGGCTCTCAAAATCATGGCTAGTATCCATGGGGACGTGGTATATCAGTCGTTTGTGACGGGAGTTGTGCATAACTGGGCCGTCGATCCGTTTGCGGCGGGCGCCTTCACTATGTTTAAACCCTTACAGGAAACCGGAATCGGATCATATATTGAGACACCTGAGGGCAGAGTCCACTTCTCTGGTGAGCATGCTTCTGATTATCACGGGTGGATTCAAGGGGCGATTCAGTCAGCGGTACGTGCAGTGAGTGAGATAAACAGCATCCCTTAGATACAACCCTAAGGGATTTTTCGTGAGCTATTGTAATGAAACCTCAAACAGGTAAAATATGGTGGACGAATGTAAACTCCTCGATTAAACACGGACAAAAGAGATCCATGATATTGCCTTGGCGTCACTCCTAAAAGGATCTGCCTCGCTACCAGCTTCCTTTTTTTTAGGATGAATGAAGTTCACTAATCGCCCGTTTATAACGCTCCACCCTATCGAAGTCCTCTTTCGTTGGATTGGGGAGGCGTGTTAAATCGCAATTATCCTCTAGATCAGCCAATTTTACCAATTTTGCTATCGGGTCCTGTTTTGTTCTTTTGATAAAGTCCATATAGGTTTCACCCTCTCGCCGGGTTAAAGCAACTACACCCGCTACAACCTCACGAGACAACCCTGCTTGTAAAAGGTCTTCAGCCGTAACATTGGTATCTTCGAGAACATCGTGCAAAACAGCTGCGATCATCGTCTCCTCTGTATTCATCCGCAGCATGATCCTCAGCGGATGAAGGATATAAGGATTGCCGCCTTTGTCTACTTGCCCTGCGTGTGCCTGTGTCGCAATTAGAATGGCTTTCTCCAGTCTATTCATTTGTTCACACCTCTCGAACAGATTTCGAAGGATTGATACTGATCAGGCGTAATATCCTCCCTGAGCTAGGAATTCACCAGTTTCCTTGTAATGCCTCCATATCTTTGTAAAAGCTTTCAGAGCTAAAAATTGATGCTCTCTTTCGTCACTGGCTCGTTTCTTCACACGAACAATCTGATCCATACGAATACTGCTACCCTCAAAAGAACCTTGTAGCAGCAGTTCGATATCGTTGTAGTCTAATTCGAATAATCCATCCATCTGTCCACAATTTCCATACCGATATAGAGCGAGTGAACCGCATAGTGACACTCGCTCAAATTCAACACATATCGCCATTTTTACATGCTTCCCTTCAATCTGATACTGCCTTTTTTATCAAACACTTTTAAACATGTTGTCAATTCGTTGTCTGTCATAGTCTAGAATCCAGCTATTATACTTTCTGTACAGGCCACTTATAGAAAAAACATGGTTTGAAACTACATCAAGTCCTCTGTCATCATAAAGATGATAAATGATATGGGATCGCGGATTGATAAAATAAACGTCTTCCCTAGTAAAGGGCTGATTAAAATTGGGGAAGTCTTGGTATCCGAATGCTGTCAAAATGACTTTGTAATCAATTTCATCTCGTTTGCACCACACGCAGCTTTGAGAGCTTATCCCTGAAAGCTCGTCAGCCGCATCAAATATCTCTTCGAATAGAAAAACGGAACGCATCTTTACCGTTTGAAAGTAACTAGGCTGTTCAATTCCCCGGTAAGGCACGCCAATTTCGAACCGCAACCCTATCGGAGAGTGATAAAAAAGTGCTGGCGCCAGCTTTCATTCTGGAAAGCTTGCCTCCATATAATTGTTCAGTCTGTTCATTCCATCCATACGCTTGTTCCTCTCTCAAATCAAATATTTCATACCCATGATAATAAGTACCATTTTCGATTTACATTTCTTATATCCCTTTTTGCGTTGCCCCTAAACTAAAGTGGTTCTGTTGTTCCATTAACTTCCTTGTCGGCAGCGGAAATCGGCCAGTATCGTCTCCTTGATTACTTTTTACAGTTTTAATGGTTCTGCATTCTATTCATTCTCTTTTTCAAAGGATTCCGATAGCTTATAATTGTGAGAAAGGGGGGATTGCTATGGCACTTAACGAAATCAACCTACCTAGTTCCCCGAATATCCTTCATACGAAGGAACTGCCGGTGTTTGAAGTACAAGCTGACCTCAACCTCGCAAGCGGGTTTCACAAGCAATTGATTGAAATGATTGCTGAGTTCGAGAATGGTCTGGATGAACACCATGAAGTCGGGATTCGTCTCGTTTCGTTTGGACAAAACGTTACTTTGCGTGTAGAGGGTATAGGCTATTATAATCCAAGCCTCATTCGATTCTTCGGATCGGCAGAAGGAGGGGCGTCCATGGAGTTGATTCAGCATGTAAGTCAAATCAGCTTTCTGTTGATGGCTGTAAAAAAAGCTGATCCAGCGAATCCTCCTAAGCGGATTGGGTTTAAAGCGGCGGCAGAACAAGAGGGAGACGCGAGATAGCGTCTCTTTTTTCTTTCAATCAACACAGCTAATTAAGTAAACGTGTAATATCTTTTAACATAGCTATTTCTTGACTTAAATTGCTTTTCCTATATTCTATGTATCCATCCTCAGTGATATTTTCTTCTGGAAACTCTTTACCATGTATATAGAAATACTTCAATTTCAGATAAGTACTAATGGGAAAGTCATAATGATACCAAGTGCTTTTGTACCCTACAATTCCGCATTTCATCAAAAGTAATTCTAGTGCATGAATTAATTCAGCTAAAAATAAGTGAAAATCACAATTTGCGTCAAGCTCGATAATAGGAGTTCCTATGCTTTTATTATCAATATCTTGATAGGTAGTGATTATTATCCGTAATGTATTCCTATCTACTCTTCTAATCAACCAATTTGAACCAATCGGCTCGAAATTCCAATCAAAACTGACCTCTTGTTTTACTTCATCTCCTGGGACTATTTCATATATGAGACTCAACACCCCCTCTACCAAATCAATGAGAGGTTCAGTTAAATAACTAGGAGAAAAGTAACACGTCTTATCATCTATTTGCAGAAAAGAATCAGCCCAGCCAACGCCATTTAGGATGTACGAAAATTTCACCATAAAAAACTCACCTCTTTCGCATAAAAAATATTTAGTCTGGAGCATCAATGTACTCAGACCCTCTAGATTTTAAGCACTTCAATCAGTTCTTCATCCATATACTGATAAACATCAGGGATGCCTAGGCAAATGACCTTCTTGTTAGAAAGGTTCACTCCAAATTTATCTTTTAATCTTTTAACGTGCTTCTTCTCCATTGCTAAGTCACATCAGCCCAACCAATATGACCGCTCGTGACCTTTATCCGTGCATTTTCCTACGTACCAGCAGATATCTGATATATATCACCGCTTTTTATAGCTTATACAAAGTAACATCATAGTCGCTATAGATCTCTTCAATCATTTTGCTGACCACATCCCAAGAGCCATTTGCTAAACCACAGCCAATATTAAAAGGTAAAGCAATGCTTGAGTTAATGTTCATAGCCCTATTTTTTAGTTCAAGCAGTGCACTTTCTAATGCCGAGTAGTCAGTATATTGCTCTTTTCCACGACCATATTTAAGCTGTCCAAATAGGTTAGCAACCGTTTTTCCATTCGTACATTCAACCAACTGACACATGCCTAGCAACTCTTGTTTATCTGCTGTAGTGTTGCATTTGTCTTTGTAAAACTCGAAAGCTTCGGGATACTTCTCCTTTATTAGCTTAGCTACTCCACTTCCCATAACGCCTTTGCAATTTACCTGATGTCCGATAATGTCTTCTGATGCTTTGAGTAGATCACCATTTACTATGATTACAGCCATTTCGTGGCCTCCTTTTCAATTTCTGCTCGTTAATTGTTAGATCTCTTTGGCATGTTGAGACTACCGTTTTTATTCAATATCTAAAAACATAACTGTAGCAGATTTGATTGACGAAAGGCAGTAGAAGTCAAATACTTTTTTAGAGTACTTGGCTCCTGCAGCCTTCTTTCATTTCAATCAGTTATTAGCGAGGTTGGACATTCATACTATTTTGTAAGGCCGGGATCTCTTCGCCATAGTTCTTGTTGACAAAAATCTTCCACTCATCGTTCTCTGTAACGACCGCTCGCTTGTAAGTCACGCTTTCGTCCCTGTCCTCCCTATTGTTATGGAGCTTCTCTGCAACGGTAAAAACAAGCGAATCGCTATCCATCTCATCATTCTTGATTTCGATACCATTCAATTTGTAGAGCTCAGCGTTCAGCTTCATGAATAACACGAAGTCCTCTTTACTATTTACCTTCCGATCTGCCTCCGAAAGAATAGCGTAAGCATCTTCATAATTCGCGTTCATTACATTCGTATAGTACCTATTCAGCGCCTCTTTTGGATCATCCTTCGGCGAACATCCGACTGATGCCGCGATTAAGACCATAACGAATAATGATAACGTAAACCGTTTCATGGTAACCCCCATTCGCTGAAATTAACTAGTTACAATAAATGGCGCAGTTAATCACGGACCGCATTTTCACCCGGTGCGGATGTTTCAGACTTTGGAGGTACGTTCCCTTCCTCTATACTTTTCTTGACACTGTCCGGTATAGAGTCCAGATTTCCGTTCGTATCCTTGAACTCTCTGCATCCCGTTAGGATCGCCAGAACAATGAGTATGTATAAAGATCGTTTCATAAGGCACCCCCTATTTACCAAATTATACCATGGGCATGCAGGCTGGTTAACGGGGGGATATCGTCTCATTCTCCACAGGCAAAACTAGAAACCCAATTCATACCGTCGAACGTGATCACAAGCTTACCAGAAAGGACGTCTCTATCACTATCTTGAAATTGATTTAAGTCAAGCGTTACGGTATCACCAAAGGTCGCAGTCAAACCTGAAGCATAGATCAAGAAAACATTTGGATTTGGAGACACGATTTCCAAGACATTTATTCCCGCTGAGCCTACACCGTACAGGCGTCTTTAAGGCTGGGGGAGCATCCATTTTTTATATCGACAGCTAGTTAACGTGTCCGATTCTATTTCTGGCAAGCCCCCAGGATAGATCATCATCCTGCATTTCATTGGTAGGCAACCGTACAAGCAAACGTAGGTCGATTGACATATCATACTTTTAGCGTCTGTGTTAAGGAGAACCCAAGTTCCTTCTGCTCGTTAGGATCATGAAGGGAAAGGAGGAACGTCTTTGAGAAAACAACAGCCAATCACCAGTCAGGAACGTTTCACGCCAGAATTTATGCAATGGCTCAAGCAAAATAACGTCTCCAGACGACAGCTGAAAAGAGAGCCAGCAGCATTGGAGCAGTATCATCAGGAATGGATGAAGACTCAGAGAAAAAAAAGACCGCGGAGACCCTCATTGTTTCAGCTTCCTAGCATAGCAGACATAGACTTGGGTGCAGTCGTGGGAAATGTACAAATCGCCAAAGAAATCTTTAAAACGTATCGTGTACTGCAAGGAACGAGTCTTTTTAAAAGGAAATAGGACTGGACGACCTATAGGGAGAGTGAGTGCTCTCCCTTTTGCATGAGAAAAACTGGGCAAAGATAATAGGGAAGTATGGGAGGCTTCAGTGTGGAGCACTTTTATTTTTCCCCGCTTCTAGTTGTTCTTCTAGAAATGCCTGCCTCGCCTCTTTTGCCAAATGAACAAGCAGGATCAGAACGAGAATATAAGCAAAGTCTAGAAACCAGATGAGGGTCATAGGATGAGCTAACATAGCCCCGAGCATGGGTGACATCATTCCGCCCATGATTCCTGCCATCACTCCCTCAATGGATGCTGTGAGAGAAACCCATTTTCCTGTAACAAACCCAACGGCCATCCCTATTAAAACAGCGAGGATTGTGGCGAGCCCCAAGTCGTTTACGAGATACACTTGTATATTCAATCCGAGAGAGATACTAGACATGGCACCAAGCACCATTGCGAATATCATGCCATCCATGCAAGCCAGCTCAGACCGATTTTTAAAGGTATAAAGCATGCTGCTTGCTGTTAACAAAATGAGAAATACCATGTTCAGAAAGAGCATCCCGGCCTCCTGTGATTACAAGTTTTTTGCTCTCGCTATTGCTGACTTGCTTTTTCTCCGACATCCACACCTGCAAAAAATCGTGCATCTACTTCCCCGACAAAGGCACCTATAAGCCAATCGGACCACCTCCTGCCATAACATATGAGTTTTGCAAAGAAAGTTGTCTGAAAGAGGGAGTGGCATTTTCGTCATTTTTTGGAAAATAGCCTTTTACCTGCATACCACAGGAAAGGAAAAGGGAACCCCTGGTTGGCTCCCTGAAGGTGTAATCACAAGGTATCCCTGCGCAACGCAACCAGCATTATCTTCCGCAGACCTTTCCAAATCGGAGCATTGTGCTTATATTCTATGGAGTTGTTATATAGCTTCGTTAAAAATAGCCTTATTCCATTAGCAACTTCTGTTTCTCGATCGGACACTAATACAGACTGAAGGAAATCCTTAGTCAAAAGTAATCCTTTCTCATCCTGACCACCATCTTAATCATGTTCAACAACTTCAAAATAGATCGTACACTTTCCGCCTATACGTTCTATTTGAATCCCATCATCTTTTAGTAGACTGAATATCTTTTCTTGGCCTTGACCCCAAAAATCAACACCAAGTACTGATTCTTTGCCCTGCCACTCACTTTCAATGTAACAAGGGTCGATGATTCCTCTGATAATGAGAGGAGTTCAGAAGGAGACTGTGCTTTAATCGCACAAAAACAGGACTTTACGGTTTACGTAGTCCTGTTTTTGTATTTGATATGGGGTTTCTTGTAGCTTCCGATCATTAAGACGTTAGTTACTATATTTGAATCCTAACTTTATGACAGAAATTCCTGTTGTTCCAGATGGTCCAGATCCCGTCTTATAAGCTCCGCAGACAAGCTTGTAATTAGACTCTACAACTGCATCCACGTCGGTTCCGCTCCAATTTCTACGATTTCCAAGCATTCCAGATGATGAGCCATCTGAAAATAAAACTTCCAGTCTACATATAATTCCTGAAGAGAATCTCATCTTCATGCCTGTAACATACTTATCCTGTGTTGCATGTAAGTAATGAGGCTCTCCACCCTTTGGATTACCAACAAAATTTCCGGAATGATCTGTATAAATGAGTTGCATACCGTCAATTGAGTTGTACTCACGTATGTACACTTGCTTAAGTTCACCTGGTTGGTCTGTTACATTTATCGCATATGAAACTTTACTGTCATTTCCAAGGATGGATAAACTATATGGCCCCATCCAAATGGTTTCAAGATTTGGATCTACAATGGCTGGTTCATCCTCACGTCCAGGTAAGTAACGGTGGAGTGTAAAAGTTGTTGCGATACTTGCTGCAATTTTCGCAATCGCATCATTCATCCAGCTTTCTTTGATTGCTTGGCAAACTCCTTGAAAAGTGGCTTCGTTACTATTAAAATCATCGCGGTAATGGATCTTTTTTTCTACAAATGAATCTTTGGCATACCCATGCGCTGCCCAATAAAAAAATGGAGGGACTGTAGTAGGGTTCTTGTCTGTATACCATTTTATCTCGATTTTACTTTCTCTCCATGCCTTCCATTTTGGGTAAATCTCGAGGAAAAACTTATGGTAGTCTTGATATCTCTTAGTCAAATCCTTTTGCCATACTGTTGTATTGTCCTCGGTATATATTTCTTTGCCGTGACTGAGTCGTTCTCTAAGAAGTGTTAGGTGTATATTGGCGATCGTGATGGTGAGGGGAATTAAATGAATGGAGTTAGTTGACTCCGTGAGTTTATGATGCATGATATTTAGCTGTGTAAGCATGGAGGTCATAAAGCCGCCCTTTTCATGATTACCAGCATCCACATATTGCTTCATCGTATCTTCTAAACCTTCAATCTCGTGCTTCCGTTCCTCCATTTCTTTGTCTAATATCGCTTGATCTACTAAACCCTTTACCTGATCCTTAATTAGACTAAAAATATCCGCTTTATCCGTTGGCCATAACTGACCAATAGCAAATGAAACAATAGCTCCAACATACGGAATCTTTTTTGCGGCTCCCTCTGTTATGTTTTTAATTCTATTATTCCAAGTATCAGCATGAATCAAAATAATTGTTCCCCTCTCTTTCATGGATGTATAGTAGTTCTCCTTATGTTAAATTATTCCTCCTTTATTTGACCGGGCAAGATAACGATTATACAAAAAATCCCGGGTTTCCCTCTTCAGGTATGACCAAGGGCTTTACACATGCTGTTACGGTGATCCGGACTTGGTTCGAACCAGCGACACCCACCCAGTGAATCCGTCAGATTTACTATTCCAATATAATTACGCATCCCCCCATGTCCGACTTCTCAATCGCTTCATATAACTAACTATCCTGTCAAAATTCAGAGAGGTGAGCTAATGAAAAAAACCGAGCAGCTTCACCAACTACTCAACTCCCCAGAGACACAATTTCTGATGGAGGCTCACAGTGGACTGTCGGCAGCGATCGTGGAGGAAGCTGGCTTCAAAGGAATTTGGGCAAGTGGACTTTCCATATCCGCCTCCATGGGAGTAAGGGACAACAATGAACTTTCCTGGACTCAGGTGCTTGAACAGTTGGAATTTATGAGTGATGCGACATCCATTCCGATTTTGGTTGATGGCGATACTGGATACGGAAATTTCAACAACGCTAGAAGATTAGTCATGAAACTGGAGCAGCGAGGAATAGCCGGTGTATGCATTGAAGATAAATTATTCCCGAAAACAAACTCATTCATCAATAGTACGACCCAACCGTTGGCAGATGCAGACGAGTTTTGCGGAAAAATCAAAGCGATGAAGGATATACAACGGGACGATCATTTCAGTGTGATTGCCAGGGTTGAAGCTCTCATTGCAGGATGGGGACTGGAGGAAGCATTGAATCGTTCGGAGGCCTATCGCTTGGCGGGAGCAGACGCCATATTGATTCACAGTAATCGAAAGGATGCTACGGAAATTGAAATGTTCATGAAGGAATGGGCCAGCAGACATCCTGTAGTCATTGTACCGACCAAGTATTATACAACTCCTACGCCATTTTTTCAAAAACTCGGTGTGAACCTGATTATTTGGGCAAACCACAACATGCGGGCATCCATCGTTGCAATGGAAAAGGTAACACGCCAGATTTTCAAGGAACAAAGCCTGATTGATGTTGAACCAAACATTGCTTCCCTGGATGAAGTGTTTCGCTTGCAAAGAGCCGAAGAACTGCTGAACGCTGAAAAAAACTACTTGCCGATCTCTGTTGCTCAATCAGGGGAGTCTCCATGTTAAGTACAAAAGCATTGGGCGAGGAACTAAAAAACCTTGGTTTTACGTTTTATAGCGGCGTGCCCTGTTCCTTTTTGAAAAGTTTGATCAATTATGCGATCAATGAGCTCGAGTATGTCGCTGCAACTAATGAAGGGGATGCAGTAGCCATCGCTTCGGGAGCCTATTTGGGCGGAAAAAAATCTGTGGTACTCATGCAAAACTCCGGTCTTTCCAATGCCGTTTCCCCTCTTGTCTCACTGAATCATCCGTTTCGCATTCCGATTCTTGGTTTCGTAAGCCTGCGAGGAGAGCCTCGCATTTCCGATGAGCCGCAGCATGAACTGATGGGAACGATTACAACGCACATGTTGGAGCTGATGAAAATTAAATGGGAATATCTCTCAGACAATATCCGTGAAGCCCGGGAACAGCTTCATCGTGCAAATGAAGCCATACACAATCAATGCTCCTTTTTTTTTGTTGTAAGAAAAGGAACGCTCGATAACGAAATCTTGCGAAACCAGTCAGGAACAACGAGTCGAAATGTTGAAAAAAGACAAAAACTCCATCCTGATGAGAATCCAAGCCGATATGAGGCGTTGACAGTGATTCATGCGATGCGGGATGAACATACCATTCAATTGGCCACGACAGGTATAACAGGAAGGGAATTGTATGAGATCGAGGATGCCGAATGCAATCTGTATATGGTGGGCTCCATGGGATGTGTCGGTTCACTTGGTCTTGGCTTGGCGATGTCACAGCCCCACAAGAACATCGTTGTCATTGATGGGGACGGTTCGGCGTTAATGCGCATGGGCAGCTTGGCAACCAATGGCTATTACCATCCTGCGAATATGCTTCACATTTTGCTGGATAACCACGCCCATGATTCTACAGGGGGACAAAAAACCGTGTCCGATAACATGGACTTCATCAACATTGCAGCTTCTTGCGGCTACGCACGATCAATCCATGTCCACACCCTGCAAGAACTGAAAGAACAGATACTGGCGTGGAAGACCGAGAAAAAGCTAACTTTTTTGTATTTGCCCATATCCAGAAAGTCATCGGAACAAATCGGGCGTCCCATCATCAAGCCGTATGAAGTGAAGGAAAGGCTTCGCCACTATCTTCAAAAAAATTATGGCCCATTCGAGTGTGATTCAGATTGAAAAACATAAAACGAAACATCTTACTCAATCCGGGCCCTGCCACTACGACGGCAAGTGTCAAACACGCACAAGTAGTCCCCGATATTTGTCCGCGCGAACAAGAATTCGGAGATGTAATTGAATTTGTATCGACAAAACTGACTCAATTCATTGCCGATCCTGCTCAGTATGTTACCGTTTTATTTGGGAGTTCGGGGACGGCTGCAGTAGAATCCATTCTAAGTTCAGTTATCGATCAAGGTATCTTGATTATCAATAATGGTGCCTATGGAAAACGCATGTGCGAGATTGCCGATGCCTATAACCTGCGATATATCGAATTTCAGAGTTCACTCACTGAGCCGATCGATTTGCAACAACTGGACACATGGATTCAACAGTCTGCATTCGCCTGCTCCCATCTTGCTGTTGTTCATCATGAGACAACAACAGGGCTGCTGAATGATATCGCCTCCATCGGAGGATTATGCAAGAAGTATAGTATGGATTTCATTGTGGACGCGATGAGCTCATATGCAGCCATACCGATCCACATGAAAGACATGAACATCTCTTATCTGGCCGCTAGTTCCAATAAAAATCTTCAGGGTATGCCGGGGATTTCCTTTGTCATTGCTTGTACAGAAAAACTGAAAGCTTCCCGAGAAATAAAGCCAAAAAATTATTATTTACACCTATTTTCCCAATACGATTACTATTCGCTTCACCGTCAAACTCGCTTTACACCACCCGTTCAAACCTTTTATGCCTTACAACAGGCCATCCGTGAATTAGAAGTCGAAACCGTAGAAAACAGGTATGCTCGCTATGTCCGATCTTGGGAAACACTAGTGAGTGGCTGTAACGAGATGGGTTTGGAATATCTTGTACCGGAACATTCCCATGCAAAATTAATCACCGCGATTAAGGATCCAATCTGCAGCGGCTATGATTTTATGGAAATGCACGACTTTTTGTACAGCAACGGTTATACCATTTATCCGGGAAAACTGGCGAATCATCATAGCTTCAGAGTTGCCAATATCGGGGATATCACCTATATGGACATTGAGAACTTTTTAAAATTGTTAGCGGAATACTTGAAAAGAATTAAATACATTCAATAAGTGGGGAATGAATATAGATGAGCAATAAATTGGGAAAATACAGATTGATGAAGAGATCACCAAACTTAGCTCATCATTTGCCCGAGACGGCTGCCTTTGGAATCAATCAATTCTGGAGGCTACTGAAAAAATATGGAGATATCATCGTAAAACCTAATTACGGGAGTCGGGGGCGAAATGTAATCCGGATTTATTCTTCAGGTAAGGACCGTTATATTATTCATTACGAAAGAAGAAAGAGTATCGTACGAGGAATCACTTCTGCCTACCGATCGACTTTGCGCATTGTAGGTCGCGGAAGATACATTGTCCAGCGCAGGGTACCGCTTGCAACCGTGAGTCGACGACCGTTTGATGTCAGGGTCATCGTTCAAAGGAAAATAGGATCGAACAAATGGACAGTCACAGGAAAAGTCGCGAAATTGGCAGGTAAAGGATATATCGTGACGAATTTGACGAGGAGCAATGGCACCCCTCTCCACGCTTCGAACGCCATCCGGCGATCGACGATTCCAAACCGTCGAAAAAAAGGGGTACTGGTAAAGCTCAATAATATCGCCGTACGAACGGCATCCTGCTTACGTAAAATGTACCCCAAGCACAGGACGTACGGTTTGGATACTGGTATTAGTAACACCGGGCATATCTGGATCATAGAAGCCAACCGGTTTCCGGCCATGTCCCATTTCTACAAGCTTGGCGATCGAACAATGATTCGCAGAATCAAAAGATTTAACCAGGATAATAAAGATACATTTCAATTTCTGTCTCATTCAATCGGTGCAATCCCATCTGCTTAAAAACGCATACAACCGGAAAATGGGCCTTTAGGCTCCCACCAGTAGGTTTTTCCCACCAGAATCCCACCACTTTCGAAAACAAGATGCTGTTACAATTAAAAAATCCATCTGTATGTATCAAAAAAGCCCTTGATTATCAAGGGCTTTTCACATGCTGTTATGGTGATCCGGACTGGGTTCGAACCAGCGACCCCCACCCTGTCAAGACGCCAGACTGTTTTTGTTGTACTTTGTTAAAACTGAAAAAACCTTGATATTACAGCATTTAAGTAGTTTGCAAGCTTGTTATCTTTTGCCCCACATTGTGCCTTTTTTTACGTTTCGGCACCAGTTTCGGCACCACTTTTCTAACCGTCATTGTCCCTTTAACCAGCGGAGAAAAACCGTTTTTGATATCCTATACGAGCGACCGATCCTTACAACGTGAAATTCACCCGAGTTCAATAACTCATATGTCGATACATGAGCGATACCTAATATCGATTGAATATCCTTTGGAGTCAAAACATCATGATAATCTTTTAACATTTCTTCATCCACGGCCGGAGGATCAAAACGTATCTTCTCAGCTGATTGATGCTTTTCCTTCTCGACATCCTTTAATAATTCCCGATATGCATGTACCTCTTTAATCAGTGTATCTACATCCATCATCATTAACTTATGCTTAGATTTTAAACGATCTTCCATCTCAGAAATTTGTTTATCTGATAAAAAGTTGTGTCTCATTTTCCTCACCTGTTTTTGTCTTACATTAACACTCTAAAGAAAAAGCACCATTTGTGCGCTTATCGCAATTCAATTCTAGCTTCCCCATTCATTATCTCGCTCCGCTACGCCACTTATGAATTAATTTCACTTCTCTTCCATTTCATTTCCGGAATAGCGGCAGTTAAAACTGAGGCAACCCAAAGCATTTCTCCGTTATTAAGAATCCATTCAGAAAGAGGCAGCTTTTGAACAGAGTATTGACGAGTTGAAGCAGCCTCCATATATGAACGGGCAAAAGTCTCGCCAAAGTTGGGAATTGCTGAGACTGAAAGCAGCAGTAATCTTTCTGTAATTCGCTCTTTCTCAGCTTCTGTCTGTTCTAGTGTGAGCTCAATCTCTTTCCAGCCAATGTCTAAACCTGATATTCTAAGCGTATCTTTGTCAAGTTTGGCGACCCACTGCTCTCCATGCTCATTTTCATAATACCAAAAACGATGGTTCTGTTCCCCAGTTGCCCAAATAGGAGGATTTTTCCCTTCAATACTCTGAAGTTTTATAGAAACCGTATTGTCCATTTTGCTTCTCTCCTTCTTAATTCTATCTATTCGGGTATCTTCGCATACTAGAATCTAATTGTCAAAATAAACCAGTAGGAGCTTCCCCTAATTTCATACTTCATAAAAAGTAGCCCGTAGACAGCTCATTGAATCATCTCACTTAACGGAATTTTTCGTTCAGCAACCAACGGGAAAATCCGTTCGTTAGATCTTTTATGCTCTTACTCATGAGGTTTCCAAAATTGTACTGTATATGACCGGTAAAGGATCTGTTATAAAGACTTTACCGGCAACAAGACTCTACACGCACGGGATGGGATTGGAGTATTCGAAACAGAGGCAGAGGCAGACGAAGCAGGGATGGAGAAGCTCGATGGCAACCCCACTCAAATGTGGTCCCTGTTCCCTACACATCCTGCAATCAACTATGTTAAAAAGGAAAAGTTCTCTTCGTTATCGAATAATGGTAAAAGAAGGGAGGTGTTGGTAATGAATATCAGATTATTTCCTTCATCCAATGGTAGAATAACAATTCATCCCCCAGAACAACTCGTGAACGAAATCCACGATGTTCTCTTAAATGACCTTGGTTGTCAGGTAACAGAACTTTTGCGCCGTGCATCTGGTCACTCTGTAAGTAACAATCCTGCATCCTTAGATGACAACATGAAGTATAATGGTTTCATTGAAATTATTCTTCCAAATGGATTGACCTTAAAAGAAGTTGCTTACAAACTAGCTAAAGAAGGTCAAAGTGTAATACAATCTGTCGATAATTTCTTGATTATCGATGATATTACCGACAATTTAGTTCCCTAGTTTTTTCAGGCACCTAACAGGTGCTTGTTTTTTACCCCACATGCTGTGTGCTTCTCCCGGCTTCCACCAGGACACTGTGATTGCATCCTCATGGGCTGAATCACAGATTATGTAATGAAATGATTCCAAATCGTCTCGCTCAACGTATGACATAATAAGGAACTGTCTTATTCTTTCAGATGCAAGTACAAGGCTCGCTGCTCCGTCAGCACAAAGCGTATTGATAATGGGTTTTCTATTTTGCTTGCCATTTACCTGGCTCCTTTCTCTCCCACGCTTCCAGAATTGTCATTGTGTCCGGGTCGGATCGCTGCCACTCAATGTATTCCTCACGTGCTAAGACCTCCAAAACGGTCATAATCCCGCCTCGATCCCGTCCTGTCTTGATACACAATTCGTCTACTGTAGGTGTCCTGCGACGCCCAGCTGAGTAGTTGCCTATCATACGGAGTACCTTTCGCTGGATATCAGACAGCATGTCGAATCACCACCGGCTGCACCGCAAGAATATTACCAATAGCAAAGACCCTCAGAGCTCTTCTTGTGAGGCAGTATGCTTTCAAGCTCTCACCGTTGATCTTTAAGGGTCGCATTTTGCGCTGAGTTGTCTGCCTTCGCTGCCAAGATAGATAATCTCGATTTGCTGTTGTTGGTCAATTGCGCGTTGCAGTTCCTTTACCAATTTGTCTGCCCCTAAATAAGAACGTTCGTTCCTAATTATGTACAAATAAAATGCGAACGGGCAAATAGAAAAAAACTCCACCTTTTCAGTGGAGTTCAGGCTTGTCATTTTCAGGAGGTCCTACCAAAAGAGTTGTGCTGTCGCCTTCTGGTGGCCCAAATATGGGGCTTCCCCATCCATCTGGCGATGCGAGTAAGTTAGAGACACCGTTGCCTTCTCTAGGTCCACAGCAAGCTGTCATGCTGGCATATCCTGGACCATCTTCCATCTTCATTTGATCCCAACCAGGACCTCCAACGGCACGAATGACTTGCCCTCTCTCGCCAAAATCAGAAAGAAGTGGCATGCTCCTTTCTCCTATATCTAGGCTAAAAGGAAAGCCGCGTTCACCTGCATCGAAAGAGATGGTCCCACGATCTCCACCCTCAAGAACAAATGGTGAAGGTCTGTCACCACCATTAAAATTCAGTGAGGAATATTGTAATGTATTGATGAACATCAAATCACCGCCTTTTCTGTCTATCATACAGTCATGCCAGAAAATAGAAAAGCCCTCCCCGGAAACGAATCCAAAGGTAACCGCCAGCAAACCACGCAAGCCAAACATAGAACCCAAGCTAAGAGATTTTGAAGGTGAAAAAAGCCGGTAATTCCTATGATAAGGAATTACCGGCTTGCTGTTGGGGCCTCATGTATTTATGGCTCTTTTTCTTAACAAAAGTATTGTATCAATTAACAATCCAAACAAGAAGAAAATAACCATGTGTAGCAAATATCCAGTAGGAAGGATCACACTATCAGCATCTGGACTTACTTTAATTATCCAACTACGGAATGGTTCAACATAACTGATGTAATCAAAGAGTGGATTCGTTACAAATAACAAAATATGCTTGGCATCGTTTCCGAAATAATCGAAACAGCAAATTAAAAAGCTAAGAAAAATAAGCCAAAAACTAAATCTCTTAAATAAAATCATTTTGTTCACTCTCCCATATTTCGAGCGGTTTATTTGTATTATACAGGAAAAATATTGAAAATTGTGAATATTTATGGTAAAAATAGTATATTGTTAAAAAATGGAAGTGTTGAAAATTATTTACAAAAATTTTTCCAGAATACTCTTTCTCTTCTTAATGATCTTTGCTTTATGTACCCCAGCAAGTTTTGCTGCTGATTTTACTACACTAGAAGTAGACCCAGGGGTCACGTATCCTGGTACAAGTGTAAAAGTAAAAATAGGCGATATGCTGGTGACTAATCAGACCTCTTCAGCTGGATTGACCGGACATGCTGCCATCGTAACGGATAATTATACCGTTGTGCATATAGGAGGATATGGTGAGAATCCCGAGGATATATCCATTTCGAAATTTTTCAAAAGGTATAAATCAAATATTAAGGTTGTCCGTTATAGCAGTAGTAGAGCAGCTAGACAAGCTGGCGAGTGGGCAACCCAGTTTGCAGAAGAATACTCAGATGCAACATATGGTCTAACTAATAAATTGAATGGTGCCTCGCCTACATACTGCTCCAAAATAGTTTGGCAAGCTTTTTACTATGGAGCGGATGTCAATTTTAATGACCGGAGGCCAAACAGTGTTCAAATGTTTATGCCCTATGATATTTTAGATTTAGACGATACTAGAGTAGTAGCTAAGATTGGTAGTTGGTAATAGGGACATTTAGGTAATAATGTGTAACCTGAGACGGGGACTCTATTAGAGAGTCCCGTTTTCTTTTTCCTTAAAATCACAACGGCTCGATGCGTTATTAAATGCCTTTGACAAACAAAAAAAGCCGACTGCATGAGCAATCGACTTGAGCGAGTAACTTGGAGGTTCCTCGCTTTTCTATCATAAGTTAAGTTGCAGCTGGAGGGAATAGAAAATGATTTTGAGGGCTTCTCTATTGATGTGGTATTTTATCTGTAGCACGGTCTAGTGGTGTAAATACCAACCATGGCAGTTCTTCAAGAACGCCTTTTGGGTCGTCTTTTAGCCACTGTTTCCATTTCTCAGGCTTGTTTAGCAGCCCTTTAGCAGCAAGGCCGTCAATCGCCTTTAAGCCTGATTTACATTCCCACTCTTCCAGCCTTAACCCAGCTTTACAGTTATTAACAGGTTTGTCCACTTGTTGTGGATTGGTGCCCCACCATCCCCCACTGCTATACGACTCGTTAAAATCTACGGCATGCCCGGCAAGAGTCTGACTGTTATTGAACTGATACAAATTTGCTGCTTTCGACAACTGCCCCTTACTCCAAGCATATGTCTGCCAAAAACGTTGGCAGGCTCCTCTCTTTGCCATTTCTTCCACTATCGCAAATGACCCATATACTCCAACCAGATAGCCAGGGACCTCCTTAGCTGCCGCTCTCAGATAAGCCTCAATAGCTCCGTAGTCTTTTGGCTGTGCGTCATAGTCTACAGCAAAGTAAATAGCTGTACCTTCTGGCTGGCCGATCAGCTTGGCTTCCTGGAAAACCGCAGCTCCGTCACGTTGGCCGTTATCTGCTCCCCCCGCTACGTCATTTGTACCGCGCTGGAAGATGTGAATGCTAATCTAATTATTGACCACCTAGTGGTATATCGCTCATAAAAAAATTGACCACCTGAGCACCTCTTTCCTGTATCTTGAATGTTGTCGAGACATCAAGGTATAGGAGGAAAGGACATGCTTCAGATGGCTAATTATGAGTTTATCAGGAAACAACACATTCTGCTAGGGAAGCCTATTCGGCAAATTTCTCGCGAAACCGGATATTCCCGTCAAGTCATACGAAAAGCCTTGAAATCAACTGAAATCCCTATGTACCAACTTTCATAACCGAAACCAGTCATTGATTCCGTGAAGCCCATCATCTTGGAATGGCTGCGTCAAGATGAACAAGCTCCTCCTAAGCAGCGTCGCTCGTTTCCGCTTCCAGCGCCGTGACTTGTAGAACGATTGGCTCAATGTTCTTCCTCCTTTCAAATTAGTCAGACCAATACAAAAGCCGCCCGGATATTTACCCGAGCGGCTTATTCATCGTGCGTGCACTTAGTATAATATGTAACTCAATCGATTTGCAAAAACCGTTAAAAACATCAGATGTGTCAAATATGTCAACCTGTCAGGAGCTTAACAATTCGTCCCTGTACAGCTCCCTTGCCATTCGGATTACAATCTCCCGCTTGATCTCATTTAACCGTGTTCGGGATATGCCTACATGTCGTGCAATACTATTCATACGCATTCCATCCATCATGCATTCCAAGACGGTCCTCTGCTTGCTATCGCCAAGACCGATAGCGATTTCATTAATCTGACGCACTTTGTGTTCAAGGCTTTTCATTCGTAGGATTTGCTTTTCATACCGTTCTTCTGGAATTGTGATCGTAGAAAGACGAAACCCTTTTCCACTGGGCATCCCTGCAGCATCCCCATAAGTCGCCACTAGTTTTTGTTGAATGGCGGGATTTGATGTGATCGCCTTGTGTATCTCGTTTCTCAGCCGATCAATCTCTTTCACCATCCAATGGTAATCCTTTATTTCTTCTTCTACCTTTTGAACAACCTCCAGCGCCGGCTCCAGATTGATAAAGGCGAGTTGACCTCCCCGCTCCAGTAATCCTTGGTTTTCAATTAGATACTTGTCCCACTCCGGGCAGGTCTCGATCTTACCGACATGGAGATTATGGACGCTGCAAAACGACTTTTTGCCCCACTGTGTAGCTGGGCAGGTTTCGCATACCTTCTCGATTAGTTTATCTTTCATCTTCCTGCCCCCGTTCTTTACTCATTCTTGAATTTAAGACTAGCTAGCATAAATGAGGTACCATTAAATCTTGGTACTTTCGTGAATTCATTTCAGCACCTAAAATGACCGTATAAATAATCGAGGTGATGACTTTGCTGTACTTATTCAATGACAATCTCAATCCTTTCGCACTTGTGTTGCTCTACATTCCAATACTCGCATTTCTTATTGGATTGGTTTGTTCGTACCTTTTCAAGAAAAAGTACCTTGGTGCTGTTATTTCATTCTTTTTGCCTTTACTCTTCACAACAACCAGCTGGGATACATTTATCGTTAACATTGACGCTTGGGTTTTATGGGGATGCTTCTATGCGTTCGTTGCATGCTTGGGTATCCTTATTAAGAAGAAGACTCGATACAGTTAAACTACTCAATTTCTCTTTAGTTAAATCATCTCGTGTGCTATTAAAATTTCTTTGGCTGTATCGTCTAACTCACTGTTTCTTTCTGTTGAATTTGGCTGAAAAGCAATCCGTTTTAATTCTGTCTCCAATTCCTTGGCAATTTCCCTTGGTAACTCCTTTATAACCCATCCAATACATGCGAACTTCCAATCATCGTCACTAGATTCCATTACTTTTTTTAATTCAGGGACGATTTCTCTTCCACATGTAACTAAGATCTTCGCAATCTCAACAGCAACTGGCCAGTTAATATCCTGGATCCATGTTAATAGCTCGGGTAAGATTGGCTTTAAATCCGCCGGATCTAACTCCTTTAGTCTCTTCACATTCTCCAAATCGTGTTTGTTCCTCGGCATTAGGGATTTTAAATTGTCCATACCAAATTTCCCCTTTCGTTCCTCGATAAGCTTATTTTATCCATTTCTCCCCTAAGATGAATTCGCTTGTATTCACAAGTAATGGTGTGTTAAGCCCTTGGAGTAGATGGTATAATTTGTCTGCTGGAGGTGGTATACATGGAACCAAAACTTGTTCCTTTAAGAATTCCGACAGGCTGGAACGTAACCCTGAACAGTTTTAGAGAAGTCAATCCAGACCAATTTCTGACCGAAGACTTCGAATTTTGTTGGGACTTTGGTGAAGATATTTTGCAACTTAAAAACGAGTCTCGAAATCGTATCTTAGACCTTGGGTGGTACCCATCTTTTAATCCTAAAGGGAACTTCCGCTTACTGCTTATTGAGATGTTCGACGCCCCTGATAAACAAACTGATTCTTGGGAGAAGCCCTTAGTACAGTTTGAATCAAGAGATATTGAGGAAATTCAGCGAACAATAGAACATATTTTGGATCAGGTAACCGTGGGGCTTTTATAAGCCCCATTTAACAAAGCGTGTGTTTTGCAAAATTTGAATCTTTTGCTAAAATACCAATCATAAAATCCCGCCCTGGAGGGCTTATGAACACAGAAGAATTGAAGCAGTTTATTAAAACTCACCGAGTCATTGAACAAACAATTGATGGATTTTGGAATTACATTAACAATTGGAAAACTGATAACCCTGATTCATTTTTAAAAGCCTTTGATGGAATTGATCCTGCCTCATTAGAAGTCAGTGTGAAAAAGATATCACTTACCATCAACTATCTTTTTGAGGATGAATACGTTCAGTCTTATGCCAGTATCCATCACAATGGCACTGAGGTAGCTGTATATCACTATCTGATTTCATTCAATGGAGAGTGCATTGATGACGTTCTAAGTTGGGAAGTCTTAGATTAGCTTTTTGCTATGCAAAATTACCGTTGTGTAAACTTCAACTTGTTGTAAAATGGAATTATCCATTTGTTGCTATATCGACTGATTAGCACTCGGTCATGATTAGATGCTGATTGAAGTGACAGGTCATTTTACTGATGAGATTATCCTTCATGGGAAGAAACACGGAATGTTTGAATTGAAGAATATGTTCGCATTTACGTTAGAACATAGCGAACAAACAAGTGATTTCCCCCATGTCTTCTGTAAGCTCTTTGACTTCGAAATCATCACATACTCACCTGACATTAAAGTTGATATTGTTTTCGACACGGATACTCATCGAATTTACCGGCCCTTTTATTAAAGGGCTTTTTTCAATAACTATTATGGTGAATTATAGGTAAACTACTAAAGGTTGTGATTTCTAGAACAGTGGATTTTTAAAACAATGGTGCCTCGAACATGATGTTGAAGCAAGATCGATCAATGGTTTTTGGTATTATTTTCGAAATTTCCAAATTGCAGATGAAGAGGGGTTTCACTCGTTATTTGGCAATGACTTTAAGCCCGAAGATTTAACCATTTCCCTTAAAGAAGTGGCTCTGTTCATTGACCAATGGGATGAAAACTCAACTTATGCAGCGATCTCACACGGATTTGATTATGTGGTCTCCTATATCCCGATTGTGTTTAAAGGCAAGAAACTTGGCTGGTATAAACTTTTCTTTACTCTTGAAGGTGATACTTTTGATGACTTCCTTACATTTGACTAATTACACAATTTGTTAAATTGCCCCTTCCGCACTCAGGTGTTGCTAAATTCTTTTTATTGGTTATTATGTGAATATCTGAACTGGGGGTGGAAGGTTGTCCACTAATTACAATGAAATTATGGATATTATTTATTCTCTCGAAACAAACACGTCCAAGATGTCTGATCAAGAAATTATAAATAAAATTTTATCCTGGACTCCGAGTTATTCTTGTGAGAGCGCTGCAGAAGGATATTTTATGGTTGTGTCTACTGTTCTTCATTTTCGGCCCCACCTGGAAGAGCAATTGATAATAAAGGCCATCGAGCCTTTGTACTATCTTGGAATTGATAACCCACAAGACGTTATCGGTTGGATAAATCATTATCACCTCAGTAAGGGCCAATATCGTCCTTGGAAGTATGGTTCACATTGGCTCGGTACAGCCCATACAAAAGTTGAAATTTTTCACAAAGCACTTCTGCAGTTATCAGAAGAAGATTAATACCAGTTATCACAATGAGCATTGTGTTACTAACTCATTTCAAAAACACTTTAATGATCGTTTCTTCTGGTTTACAATCTTCATAAACAGTTTGGTAATTATATCCAACTATTTGGAGGTTGTAGTATGTCACCTGGTATTGCAAAAACCCTGTTAATTGTTCTTATCTCTTTTCCCATCTTCGCGGCAGTAAGTAAACTTTTTGATGGTAATGATGAACAAATTACCTACTTGTTATCGTTGATTGCTTCGGCTCTCCTTTTCGATAAGCTCATAGAAAAGTGAAGTGTTTTACATAATTGAGCATGTGTACCCACCTATTCGTATTTCAGCTCTGTGTGGCGTAATGTCCACAAAGGAGTTGGTATCATGGAAAAGTCCTTCTATTACTCTGTGCCCTGGTCTGAGGTCAGCTACCTCAAGGACGCCCTACAAGCAATGGAGATTCCGTTTGTCATTGAGCAAAACAGCGAACGCCTACAACTAGAAGATGGCCATGTTGCTTTTGCTTTCCCAGACATGCATGTCCGGGTTTATGGTAGCGTCCGCGAACTGTTTGGCAGCTACGGACGCCGTTATCCTCAATAAATCAAGTATGCTGTTATTGATTGATAAGACAGGTTGCCACCCCGGGCTTCTGCCGATTAACGAGGAGCAGCCGTTACCTCAAATGATTCTACTTCTTACCTTCTCTACTAAGCACACCGATTTCAACTGACCAAACCAGTTTTCTCTTCTTCCTCCATTGCCAGCTCATCTACATGCCCTGCTAAGCACCCCAGGCAGCAGAAGTGTTCAACGGATGGCTTCTTACTAACTAGGATCCATTCAGGCTTGTCCGCCACGATCTTCTCATCACAAAATGTACAATTCACGATAACCTCCCCTTTCATGAAAACGACATTTGCCGGTTGGCATCTTCAATTTCTCTCAAGAGCTTACCTTGTGGCCTCCAGCTGCTGATGTACTCTTTTGCTTTGTCCATATCAAGGACTCGAGTGTTCTTGCATGATTCGACGTTGAAATATCCCTTGAAATCAGACCACAATGACGAGAACACTTTCCCGCGCAGGCTCCTGTCCCGATAGGCTGGGCCGTCTTTGCCTTCCAATATTAAGATGACCTGCTTTCTTCCCAAGTTCGTCAGCTCCAGCTGTTGGCCGTAATCGACTGTCTTGCTGACTTCCAATCGTTCGACCCGGCTTTCAATCTCCTGTTGTTTCTGGTCTAGGAAGAAAATCGCCTTTACTTCTGGGCTGAGATTAGAAAACGGATTTTGAATGGTTTGCTCTATTTCCTCAAACTTTGTCACGTAAGCTGCCGTGAAGAGAACGCCTTTTTCTCCTGTCAGCTTATTTGCAACCATTTCGCAACCTTTACGGGTAAGGAGGTAGCATTTCAATTTGCGTCCGGTGGTATCCTGATAGGTGCTTTCGATGAAGAAATCACTCACCCCAAAATTGGGGGCAGTGGATTTTGAAAGGATAGCAACATACCCGTCGATATCCCTCAATAAATGGTCATGTCTCTTTTCCACCATTTCCCCAACTTCTCTACTGTCTACTAGCAAATGTCCATTCTGATTGATGATTGTGAGCTTATCCATACCTTCGCTCCCTTCTGTAATTAATGAACAACTGTAAGGTTCGGTTTATTTGGCTCCAAATTTGCTATTCGTCCAAACTCATCTGTGTGGGCCGTATATGTGGAAATAGCCCCAAAGGATTTTTGGAACGCCCCGAACATAGCACCCGGGTTCTCATCGATGAATTTCATCACATCATGTAGGAACTGATCAAAAAAGTAACAATCTTGGTCATGCTCGACCTTATCCATAAAGACAGCATCCCTAAATGCTATAAAATCCAATTCATCGGGAAGTTCTGATATCTTTTGGTTTGTTTGATTTGGTACACCATCCCAATAGTGCAATCGTTTCTCAAGCGTGATCAAAGAAAGGAAGTCAGATTTTCTCATACGGTTTGTCGTAAACCACAACTCAATTTGCTCTCGAAAGGACATCTCTTCTAGTTCAGTTGTCTCTTTGAGGGTGATGATTGCTTGATTCCTAAAGCTAATATCCTCAAGGATCCTCTCTGCGAAGACTCCTTTCTTTTTCTCCGTCTCATCAGCCAATTTGCCATACTGTCTCTGGAGCTTACCCAGTTCGTGATGGATTTGATTATATTTTTGTTTGATCTCATCACGCTTTCTCTCATACAAGCGAAGAGCAACAAAGAAGTTCAGCGGATTATATGACTCCCGGTCCTTCACCTCAGCAATCCACCGGGAAACTATTTCTCTGATATCCTCGTCGGCTCCCCGCTCTTCTACGACCTCCCAAACTCCTTCCTCGCCGTGTTTTTGTAAAGTTTGAAAGGTAGCCAGCTTATGAAAGGTGTTTTGGATTTTACGTGCGTAATCTACGTACAAGAGCGCGTCGTTTACCCATTCTGATTGCAGTGTTTTAGCGTACTTCATTGCTTTTTCGTTAAGCCGTACAAGAGCAGCATTTATTTGAATCTTGTTCATCATCTCACCTCAAGGAATAATTTACGTTAATTTTTACAAAGGTCATTACGACTGTTTCGCCTAAAAACCGAGAATTTTACAACCAGTTATCACAACGTGTGATGTGTAAATTTGTATAACCTTCAATGTATTGGTATAATTTAGGCAATCCTTTAGTAGAAAGGTTGATTCGATGCTGTATTTTGCATGTTTTATAGTCTTATTTTTCTTCCTAAGCTTTTTTAAAACACTCCATCAAATCATCCATACTCGAGATAAATATCTAGTTTTTGCACTCATTACCGCATTACTGGGAGCTTATTTGTTTCTTTTGATTGTCAAGGAAATCCCACGTATCTAAATTACCGTTTTGTAAAGCGCTGGGTCACATCTACAACAAGAGGCACTAAATCCAGCAAAATAACAGGCTAGCTTGCTGTAATTCACAAAAAAGTTGTATAATATTCCCAAAAACATATGTGAGGTCCACTTCCTAATGAAGCAGTTTTTATTATTTTTCGTGCTCTTATCATTACTACTAACTGGATGTGGCAATGACTCTTCCATCCGCAAAGAATTGTATGATGATTCGTTGAAATACTACAATTTGCTAAATGAAAGAATCATGGCAATAGAAACATACACCGAAGAAGACAAGAAGAATCTTAAGGCGTATGACGGCAAGTACACCGCGATGTTAAATGATCTTAGTAAAGAAGAGAGAATCCTGGCGGCAGAAATTATCAGCATGAGTAGGTCCCTTGAAATAATAAAAGAAGTATATTTAATTCTTGATAAAAAAGACTATAAGGATACTGTAGAAGATTTTGTAAGATCCAAACTCGAAGCAGCTAAAATCTTAGGCTTGGAGTAACTAAGAAGAAAGCACAAGGAATCTTACCTCCACTACTGACCACTCGAAATCAGGGTGGCTTTTTCTTTTGAGCTTGTGTGAGTCTTGTCTTAATAACTATAGCAATAGGTAAGGTTTTGAGTTTATCTCTACCTTTTCCCCTGCTCCAAACCGTACGTGCGAGTTTCCCCGCATACGGCTTTCCATCTAACTCACATGAGACATAACTCCATTTGCTATTGAACTAAGTGAATGCTATCAGACTGCTACAATTTCCATATGCGCTTTGATTCGTAAGTCGTTTACTTTCTTAATTTGCTCCTTACTCAGCTTAAAAGAGTGAATGACTTGTTTAATCTTTGCTTGGTCAACTAGGTGGACGAGTTTATGAATTTCTTTATGTAGTATCATCAGGTTGTTGTAGTGGTCGCTACCACCATATTTTACTGGGATAATATGGTGACAGTGCCAATCATCATAACTCAGTTCAACTTTGCTAATTGCACATTTTCCGTACTGAGCTACGAATCTACTGATTCGATAATCGTTATACTCAATACTTCTGTATGGAATGTAGCTTCTCATAATATGTCCTAACAAATCTGAGTTGACCGCAAGGTTATCGTGAATTTTGGCTCTTCCCTTTACCGTATAGTTGCAGATTGTTTGGGTAAAGTTCATGCACTTCTTGTGTTTCTGGGCATGTATTGGCACGAAGACCATGTCCTGTATTTTGTATAATTTGGGCTGATAACCTTTGTACCGCTCTTTCATTGCCGGGGACATATCACTTGCGATAGCTTGAGTTCTGTGTTCATTCAAGCGATTGTATAAGACTTTCTGAAGACTATAGCTAATCCCAGATAGATTTTTCGTAATGTTGGTGGCACGACAGTAGTAATTTTGAATGCCTATGACAGTTGAATTAAAGTTGTGAACGGTCTCTCGACATGGGTTTTTTTGGATTTTCACAATACAATCTCTTATTTTCATCGTGGCATTTTTGATTGCCTTGTCTGTCATATGGGATTGTGCAACATACCCAAACTGAGCGGAACCCTTCCTTTTGGCTTTAATACTGAAACCAAGAAATTCACTGTTTTTCCTCTTGAGATTGACAATTTTCGATTTCTCTTCGCTTATATTAAGGTCAAGTCTGTCTCTAAGGAATTGCTTGATTGCATGATATATTTTTTTGCTTGAGACCGTGTTCTACAAAGGATTTTAAAGTCATCAGCATATCTCACGATAAAGCATTCTTTTAGGTTCGTTTTCTTTAACGCAGTATACTTGTTCCCTTTGTATTTACGTTTGGTGTTGAAGGTCTCCCATTGGTTGCTAATCCACCAATCAAGTTCATTTAGCACCACATTGGATAGGAGAGGTGATAGTATTCCACCTTGCGGTGTCCCTTTAGTTGGGACTCCTTCCCCTTGTATTTCGCTTTTGAGGATCAGAGAAACAATCTTTAATAATTTCTTGTCTCTAATCCCCAATGACCATAGTTGCCTCAGAAGTTTTCCATGATTCACGTTATCGAAGAATCCCTTGATGTCTATGTCAATACACTGATATAGCCCGACTCTATTGATAAGAAACATCATCCTTGATAGTGCGTGGTGCGTACTTCTGTTGCTTCTAAAGCCATAGCTGTGATTGTAAAATTTAGCCTCCATGATGGGGTCTAACACTTGCAGGATACATTGCTGGAAAACTCTGTCCCAAATTGTCGGGATTCCGAGAGGTCTTTTGTCTCCATTTGGTTTCGGAATGAAGACTCGCCTGACTGGCCTGGGACTATACTTAGCGAACATCTCCTGTATCTTTGCAACCACTTCTTCGACTGTCATGCTCGAAATATCATTGATGGTTAGACCATCTGTACCTGCTGTCGCGCTTCCTTTATTACGTTTGATGTTTCTAAACGCTAGTCTTATGTTGTTTTCATTGCTTATTAGTTCAACAAGATGGTAGAAGTTATTTCCATTTGCACTCCGCTGATACAACCTGTCAAATGTTGCTATTGCATCAAAATATTCGGAATGTCGTAGCTTTTTCTTCTTCAAAGGCTTAATAAGTCAGTCACCTCGGCACATATGAGGGTTAACTTTTCTTAGTCTCACCAGAACCTTATAAGATCATTTGAAGAAAATGGCTGTCTCATACTGTTGTTAGACTAATGGCTATCCCTCCACGCTCATTACGCGCTTCATTGGTACTGCGCCATCACTTTCACCACTGTAAAGGCAAGTTATATCTTACGATTTTTCCTT
Source organism: Brevibacillus sp. SIMBA_040 (assembly GCF_046535075.1). NCBI lineage: Bacteria > Bacillati > Bacillota > Bacilli > Caryophanales > Paenibacillaceae > Brevibacillus > Brevibacillus sp. SIMBA_040. The sequence goes on along the minus strand of NZ_JAWRXI010000005.1, from coordinate 1,718 downwards.
GCCACCGCTTCATTGAATGTAAGTTCTTTGCGTTAGTGGTTTACCACGTTCCGTTACTCCTATCATTGAATAGACTTAGGTGCTATCTATAGGCCTGTTAGGTAGAATATGCCTGTAACATATTATGGATTTTCATACACAATAATTTTACTCATCCACTCTAACCATGCAGTGAGCATGACACACATTTCTATGTGTTTTTAATCTAGACCCGTACATTCGATAGTTCGTCAGCTTGTGACCTTAACTAGGGCATATGTAAGCATTCTCACCATATCTATTCGACACAAGCAGTATGACCGACAACTTATACCTCTATAAGTCTTTCGTCAGCATGACCAGTTACGGTCGGTTCTCCCACCTTTAAGCCGAGCTTATGACATTTCCGTCCTTACATACATCCATGCCATTCGGTATCGTGATAGCCCTTCAAGGCGTTACCCTATCATTTGACTAATCGGAGTAATAGTTCTTCTTGATTCTTACGAATCAATGCCTACTTTTACCGTAAGGCGTTTACCACCACTACGCTGTGTAGGAACGTGTCGCACATTTTGTTAAATCCGCCTACTTAATTCCATTTGTTGTAAGATGGTAAAAAAGAACTTTCCTAATCCGAGATGGAGTTGAATTAATTGACTATACGTTTAGAAGCAGCAGTTCAATTTAGTGGCTCCACATTTTCTCCCCTGCTTGTTGAAGAAAAAACTGGCTTACTCTTATCAAGAAAATTAGAAGTAGGTGGATTGGCCACAACTGGACCATTTAAAGGAACACCATCAAGTTTCGGTAGTGCCTCTTTATACCCTCCCCCAACCCTCTCTACAAGCAATGATGTGTACGCTGAACTTGATTGGATTGTTAACGAATTATCACTGCACATTGCCTCGATCAAAAGTTCTGGCGCGGATGACATTTACCTAGATGTTGCGGTTTACTACAGAGATCAGTGTAATTTTGCTTTAGAACCTGAGCTATTAAGAAAAATAGCTGACCTGAAAATTCCGTTTTGGGTAAGCTGTTATGAAGAAACCGTTGATTAACTAATTACACAATTTGTAAAGCAGTCCGCTTTTCACATGCTATAATTGAGCCCTAATATCGTCTTATGGAGGAAGCTAATGAATAACGATATGCAAATCATCTTCTCCAATTACGAATGTCGTGAAGGTTCTTTCGTTTATTCATTGAGTGAGTTAAATACTTTTGATGAAAATTACTTCTGGATTTTTTACAACAGTGTCATTTCATTAACCGAAGAGAACTTAAATGCTCCATTAAATAGAGATTTAACAAGAGCTATAGTAATGACTTATAGCAAAGTTATGACTCTATTGTGGTGTCACTTGTCTCCAGACGACCAATTTCAGATCAACAATTACCCTAGCGAAAAGATCCATCTATTCACAGAAAGACTCGAATTTATGGTTGTTGGATATCTTGGCGGATTTATCATGTCTGAAAGTAGCTTTGGAGACGAACTTATTAACCCTTCTAAAACCTAGCAAAGCCCTTTCACATACTGAGCATTGTGTTACTAAGTCATTTCAAAAACACTTTAATGATCGTTTCTTCTGGTTTACAATCTACATAAAAAGTTTGGTAATTATATCCAACTATTTGGAGGTTGTAGTATGTCACTGTATTTGGCAAGCAAAAAGTGCAGAGTTCGGCAACCATTTTGTGCATAGCCTTGCCAGGCTAAATTTTCTTTATTA